>JBAXHO010000131.1:0-1621 GCA_037138855.1 bacterium | reverse complement strand
TAAACTGTACCCCTTGTCAAGGACACTTTTATTGCCCTTCTAATTTCTTATTAAGATGATGCTTGTATTGATTAGGAGTCATCCTTTTTATGTCCCATTGGCCTCTGTCATTATTATAGTAATCCATATATTCATTTATTTCTTCTTTTAATTCTTCAAAGGTTTTGCAGTGTTCCATGTTTATTTCATCTTTTAAATGACCGAAGAATGATTCAATCGGTGCGTTGTCCCAGCAGTTACCTCTTCTCGACATGGATTGTTGCAAGCCACATCTCTTTGCTGCTTCATGGAATAGGTGGTGTGTAAATTCAAAACCCTGATCAGAGTGTATTAATGCTTCTGGATGAAAACTAATCTTATTCTGTCCTGAAAGTTCCTCGAGTAATTTCGTTGCAGTTTTTGGTTCTAATTTTTCTGATACATAGAACGCTATAATTTCTTTTGATGCTAAATCCTTAATTGTAGATAAATAAGCTCGTTTTCCTTCAAAGTATTTCAGATATGTGATGTCTGTAGAAAATACTTTCCCTGGGATTGTCTGATTGAATTCTCTTTTTAATATATTAGGGAATACAGTGTGTTCTAAATTCGCTTTTCGCATTCTTCTATATGGATTTGGTTTTCTCAATGGACATACTATGTCAAATTTTTTCATGATTCGTCGAATCTTTTTCAAATTATACTCAAGATCAAACTTATTGCTTAGTGTCATTTTAATCTGTCTAGCGCCTTTTTTTCGATGCTTGTAATTAAAAGCTTCTAAAATATTTCTTTTTGAAATATTGTCTTGTTCTTCTTTTTTAGACCTTACTCCAATTGAAACCTCAGAATAATAGTTATAATATCCGGACCTGGATACGTCGGCAACTTGGCAAAGATATCTCACCATGTTTTTCAGTGAATATTTATTTATTACGAAATTAATTAACATGAATTTTTGTGTTGATGATAACTTTATTTCTTCTTTCTCAGCCCCCTTTCTAACGAGTCGAGTTTTTTTAATAATTCATTTTCCGCCTTAAGCATTAGGTTTTCAGCCCTTAGTTTATCGTTCAGTTTCCAAATAGTGAGATCGTGTTTTCTTGATCTTCCGTGTTTCTTATTATTTGTGTCATACAAACCGTCCATTCCTTCAGTTAAGTATATTTTCATCCATTTTTGTGATGTAGAACCTGCTCTCTTTATGCCAATTATCGAGATATCTAACCCGTTTTCATTGAAAATTTCCCTCACAAATTTTCCTTTTTGTCTTTCAGTGATAAACAATCGTTTGAAATCATCGGTAAAAGAAATGCAATTGTTCTTAATTTCCTTGATGTAGGGGCTTTTAAGTAAGTAATCAAGTTCTTCATTTGATAATTCTTTTGCTGACATAATAAACTCCTCCCTTCATATTTCTATTATAAATCAAAAACCCAACAGGTGGAACAAAAGTGTCCATTCTATTGGGTACAGTTTACGCAGGGACTTGCTCGCTTAGAACCCTACCAGCGGCGGTACTTGATCTCGAATTTCCCTGCCAGCGGCGGGACTTGATCGCGAATTTCCCTACCACAGCCGCCGCGATCAATCAAAATCGCAAGATTTTGCTCCTTCAATCGCTCTTGAGTTATCTTTTTGC
>JBAXHO010000130.1:0-1661 GCA_037138855.1 bacterium | reverse complement strand
AGAAATATGAGTCCAATACAGACCAGCAAAACTATATAAATTTATAGATAAAAAAATGAAAATAGTAGAAATTATTTAAAAATACTGGCATAATAGAATAAAATAGGTAGCTAAAACATAATGAAAGGTTAGTAGATAGCTGATTTATATACTACTTTTTTATATATGATGAATTTAAAAAACTATAGTACCTCCGCCAGATGCATGCCACGAGATAGTAATCTTAATATAGATGAAGAAGTAAACTAGAACGAGACGAAGTGGGACCCGCCACAGGTGGGACGGAGTCGAGTTGGTAGGTCGCGTGTAATTAAAACCTATATCCTGAGTTTTGCATCTGGCTAGAGTTTTTTCGTTAGTTTTTGGGGTAATGCCAAAAAGTAACCCCAGCGGAGCGTTTAAAAAAAATAGATAAATATAAGCTATCATAGGCGAGCTTCTTGGGAAATAACTACACAAAAAGTTCTATTATCCCAAAACACTTTAAAAATAAAGCAAAAGACGTTGAGAAAAACCCAACGTCTTTTTTATAAACTTTTTTTACTTATTTGTGCTTTCCAAATCTTCGACGCCTTCCATGAAATTTATGATAGCCATTTCGATTTCTTCTAGACTGTATTCAGTCTGCTGGAGTTCTTCACCCATTACATTTTGGTAAAGTTCCATATAGAGATTGGATATGACTTCCACAAATGCTTCTGGAATATATGGCATTTCCTGACCAGGATCTCCTTTGAACCCTTGTTTAATAAGCCATTGCCGGACAAACTCTTTATCCAGTGATTTGGGGGATTTACCTGCTTTGAAACTTTCCATGTAACCTTCTTCGTACCAATATCTGGACGAATCAGGCGTATGGATTTCATCAATCAAGATAATCATTCCTTCATCATCGATACCAAATTCGTATTTGGTATCTACCAAGATTAATCCACGCTCTGCGGCAAATGCAGTTCCCATAGAGAACAGTTCAAGAGCATAATCTGCCATTAGTTCATACTCTTCAATTGTGGCCAATCCGCGCGCAATGATTTCATCAGGTGAAATATTTTCGTCATGACCAGATTCAGCTTTTGTGGTTGGAGTTACGATAGGTTTAGGAAACTTTTCAAATTCCTTCATACCATCAGGCAACTCGATTCCGCAAATTTCTCTGCCACCTTGGCTGTAGATATCTCTGTAGAGACTACCAGTCACATATCCACGTACAATGATTTCCACCATGTATGGCTTGGCTTTGATTCCCGCTGTTACCATTGGATGAATTTCGCTCACTTTCCAGGTCGGGCATATGAAATGTTCCACTGCCTCATCCAAAAATCTTGATGCGATTTGATTGAGTACTTGCCCCTTGTACGGGATACCCGCAGGTAATACCTCATCAAATGCAGAGATACGGTCAGTAACCACACTGATTAAATGACCACGATCTGTTTGATAAACATCACGAACTTTTCCAGTATGGATTTTTGTTAATCCGGGAATCTGAAAATTAGTTTCCACAATAGGCTTTTGCATAATTTTTATTTTTATTTGGTTTAACATTTATTTTTAATGTCAATTGACTTATATTGATAATATTATAAAACTCAAGTATTTTTTTAACGGCAGATTTTCAAGTCTATTGCACCACTTTGTTAAATAGAACAAAATTAGTATTT
>JBAXHO010000129.1:0-1710 GCA_037138855.1 bacterium | reverse complement strand
TCGTCCCAGATGGTGCACTAGAAGAGATAGCAAAATATCTGCAAAGAAGATATTTCTATGCCTTGTAGATAATTTTCAATTTCAATAATTTCTACCAATAAGACTAAACTAAGATAGGTTGTGTAATATTACAGTACGATTGCAAAATTACACGATAAAGTACCCACTTGACTACTAGAAAATAGGTACTAAAATAGTAGTATGATCAAAAGAAAGATACTTTCTCAGCTTCAAGAACACCTTTTATCTGACCAGATGACGATAATTACTGGTCCACGGCAGGTAGGAAAGACCTATTTGATGAGCGAGTTACAAAAACAACTTCAAGATCAGGGTAAAAAAACCATATGGTTAAACCTGGATAACGAAGAAGACAATCAGAGATTTACTTCACAGGGCGATTTGCTAGCCTATATCGAGCTTCAAGTTGGAAAAGATAAAGCCACTGTCTTTATTGATGAAATTCAAAGAAAAGAAAATGCAGGACTATTTTTAAAAGGCATTTTTGACATGAACACGCCGTATAAGTTTGTAGTGTCTGGATCTGGCAGTCTTGAACTTAAGGCTAAAATTTCCGAATCTATGGCTGGAAGAAAGCAACTCTTTATGGTTAATCCTGTAAGTTTTGAAGAATTTGTCAATTTCAAGACCAATTATCAGTACGAAGATAGACTACTTGATTTTTTCAATATTGAAGAAGGAAAAACAGCTAGACTACTCACAGAATACATGGTTTTTGGTGGTTACCCAAGAGTAATCTTGGCTGAAACCGCTGATTTAAAACAAAATCAAATGCAAGAAATATATAGGAGCTATGTTGATCGCGATATTCATGATTTATTGCATTTAGAAAAAACTGACGCTTTTAATAACCTTTTGAAAATATTAGCTTCACAAATTGGCAGTTTAGTGAATTTAACTGAATTGGCGGGGACAATAGGGATCGATGTCAAAACGATTAAACATTATTTGTACTATCTAGAGCAAACATTCCTAATTAATAAAGTGACACCATTTTTTAGAAATACCAGAAGTGAAGTTACCAAAGCACCTATTTATTATTTTGTAGATATTGGTTTACGTAACTGGCTACTGGGATTATTTGGACTATCTGAAATCCCCATATCAATTAGTGGACATTTGTTTGAAAACCTAGTTTTCAATATATTAAAAAGTCAAACTGAATTATCACCTACACAAATTCACTTTTGGCGAACCAAAGATCAAGCCGAAGTTGATTTTATTTTAGAAAAAGGATTGGAAGTCACACCAATCGAAGTAAAATATACAAAATCATCAAAATTAGATATCCCCAGATCTATGCGCAGTTTTATATCAAGGTATAAACCAACAAACGCTTATATAGTAAATAACGGTAATGAGGAAAGTAGTGAAAAGGTTGAAAACACCAACATCAAGCTTTTACCGTACTATCAATTGATTTTTAAGGAATTAAAATAGCACATAACCATACGTAGCAAAGCTAAATAGCAGGAGCTAAATACGATAGATTACTATTTGCGATCGTTCTCTTCTCCTGCAAACATATAATCTTCCATCATTCTGGTAAAATGTATCAGGTACTCGGACGAAACACTAGAAAGCGGTTCAAAATAAAAATCGTTCTCGGCACAATCATTTTTCTGCTACTATTAATCTATATGCGTCGCCGATTTTTGTTTGGAGTTTTTATCATTCTTTTAGGGTATG
>JBAXHO010000128.1:0-1713 GCA_037138855.1 bacterium | reverse complement strand
CTACCAAGATGGACGCAAATATTAAAACATGGATTTTGCTCTCCTGCAATAATAAATTTATTTTAAATTAAATGATTGAATGAAAATCATCACCTATGTGATGCTTTTTTAAAGCATTTGATTCGTCTAATAAAATTGCGCGATTATTGCGCGATTATTGCGCGATTAAAAAATAAAGTGTATAATAAAATTATGTTTAATCCAAAATACACAATTAGTGACGAAATCGTTTCAACGTTAACTGCTATTGCCGAGTCAAAGGCCTTGATTGATCGTGCAAAATTACTACCGAAGAATGAAATTAGGCTTCGTCGCCAAGCCCTTATTCGAATGACCCATAGTTCAACTGAGATTGAAGGTAATATTTTAAATGTTCATCAAGTTGAACAATTACTTGCTAATAAAAAAATTGATGCTCCTGAAAGAGACGTATTTGAAGTACAAAATTATTTTAATGCTTTGAAATATATCGATAAAATTGTTCAGGAAAAACATGATATAACAGTCGGAACCTTGCTCAAAATTCATGGAATTGTCACCAACAAAACTTTGTTAAAAGAGCAATCGGGACATTTTCGCAACTGCCCAATTTATGTTGTAAAGCGCCGACTCGGAATGTCGAATGAGGTGGTTTACACTGGGCCAGAGCAAGACATCGTGCCAAGGCTATGTGAAGAGCTTTTTGATTGGATTAAAGAAAGTAAGGATAGTGATATTAATCCAGTTTTAGTCGCTGGTATTGTTCACCAGGAAATTGCAGCCATCCATCCTTTTGTCGATGGCAATGGCAGAACAGCCAGAGCAATAGCAACTTTGATTTTGTATGAACGCGGCTATGATTTTAGGAAGCTGTTTGCCCTGGAAGATTATTACAACAAAGATCGTTCAAGCTATTATGGTGCTATAAATATTGGTAAGAATTATCTAGAGCGAAGAGTTGACTTCACGCCGTGGCTCGAATACTTTACCAAGGGGTTCAAAGAAGAAATTGATATGGTTAAAGCCCAAATCGCTGCTTTGTCTTTGCACAAATTTAATAACAAAACAGAAGGAAAAATATTTTTAGATAAGGACCAGTTATTGATCCTTGATTTTATTGATCAGATGGGCAAAGTTACAGTAATCGATGCGATGGATATTCTTGATTGCCCAAGACGAACGGCGCAATTAAAATTGGCCAAACTTAGAGAACTTGGAATAATTGCCCAGATTGGAAGAGGTCCTTCAAGCGCCTATATCATAAGTAAATAGGCTAGAATTGAACCTGATCGGAAATTTTTTAAGTCAAAAAGAGCATAAGAAAAATATTAGATAATGTGGCGAAACTGTATAAAACTTTGCATGTACTCAATTGGTTTCATGGCAATATTTGTGTTAAAAAATGCTACGGACAGCACGAGAAAGAGCGGTTATGCTATGGTGCGATGAGAAAAATGATTGAAGGTAATGAAGATTATCTGATCACTCATAAAATGTTTATTAAAGTCGTTCGAGAAAAACATAAAATATGTGATATTTCCGAAGAGCTGTTTTGCCGGAGTGAAAAGGATTTTTGGACAAGAGAATTATGACCCAAGAAATTATCAACCTCGAAAAATTGAATGTATTCAATAATCTTTTTAAAGGCAGAACGGATGTTTTTGCTGTCCGCTGGGAAAAAGCTGACGGTACAAAAAGTGGCTACACTCCATTTTGTATAAATGAGTGGAAAGC
>JBAXHO010000127.1:0-1924 GCA_037138855.1 bacterium | reverse complement strand
TAATATTATTAATTAGATCGCTTCTTTCCGATGAAAAATGGAACATAATCTTCCTTTTTTCCGTTATAATATAATCCTTCATTTTACGGGGTAATTCTCATCTTTGATCTTTATAGATGAGAGCCATGATTGATGTACACCTAGAATATTTGGGTTATCAATTTGAGTACATGTAGAATATTAACAATTAATTATAATTTGAGTAAGACAAACGAAAGAAGATACAGGGATGAAATTTATGAAGATCTTCCAAATATTTATTCCACTAATTGTAGTAAGTCTATTTCTGGTTGCTTGCCAGTCAGCCAAAAATTACGTTATACCTACTTCTGAAAAAGTAAAAATAACACAAACGATGACGACTATTCCTGAGCAACTTCCGTCATCGACTTCATCTGTTGTGGTTCCCTCTCCAGTGAAAACTTCGCCTTTAATTAATATGACCTCAACCCCAGTTGTACTCCTAACTCCGTTACCTTCATCAATGATACCAATATTGGATGCCCATTCTGCAGAAGTTGGGGCATTGATACAATCAAAAAATAAGAGAGTTAATTCAACCGGGGTACCTGAAACAGATATCAAAGAATATATGACTAACAGCAATTATTTTGCTTATGATTTATTATATCCTTTGATTCAACCGAATGGCAAAAATTTTATATATTCACCCTATAGCCTGACCATGGTGATGGGTATGACTTACGCAGGTGCTCGGGGAGATACTGCTTTACAAATGGCAGATGCAATGAGATTTACATTGCCTCCTGATCGTCTTTATGCAGCAATTAATTCTGTTGACCAAGAACTCATGGGGCTTCCTCATGGGTCAGATAATGAATCTTATAATGTTCATTTGAATATAGCAAATTCACTTTGGGGGCAAGTAAATCGTACTTATTTACCTGAATATTTGGATATTTTATCGAAATATTATGGTACTGGCATTAATTTGGAAGATTTTACGAATAAGCCTGAAGAATCTCGCATGGCTATCAATGATTGGGTCAGTAAAAAAACCGAAGAAAAGATAACTAATTTGATTCCATCTGGTGGAATTAATTCGTTGACAAAATTGGTGCTCGTGAACGCAGTCTATTTCAATGATGCCTGGCAGCATCCTTTCGCTAAAGAAGATACAAAGGATGAATATTTTTATATGGTACCAAACGGTCAGGTTCAGACACCAATGATGCATACGTCTGCTAAGTTTGGCTATATTTCAAATAAAATATATCAAGCAATAAGTCTTCCATATAAAAATTGTGATTTATCGATGATCATCATCATGCCAGTGGTAGAACAATTTGATGAATTTGAAAAAACATTGAATGCAAAAAATATAGAAGATATTATTCCTTTGTTGCAAGAACAGCCAATTGATTTAACATTTCCAAAATTTAAATTTGAGACAAATTTCTCATTAGTGGAGCCATTAGTAAAACTTGGAATATTAAACGCTTTCGCTCCATTATCAGCAAATTTTTCTGGAATTGATGGTACACGGGAAATCTTTATCGGTAATATTATTCAAAAAGCTTATATATCAGTCGACGAATATGGTACTGAAGCTGCCGCAGCTACGGCTGCGACAATGAAAACGACTGCATTAGAGACAGATTCACCAATAATCGTCAAAATTGATCACCCTTTCATTTTTGCTATACGAGATCAACAGACTGGAACAGTATTATTTATTGGGCGTTTGTTAAATCCAGTTTTAGGAAAGGAAAAATAAAGATCCTTTTCCAGAAGTAGCGAAAAAGAGTAAATGTCAAAAAATCA
The DNA here is from genome assembly GCA_037138855.1 of bacterium. Taxonomy (GTDB): domain Bacteria; phylum Patescibacteriota; class Dojkabacteria; order B142; family OLB20; genus JBAXHO01. Next base: position 139 of record JBAXHO010000127.1, on the reverse strand, counting down.
TTAAGAATTAGCACAAATATTCTATAACACCATTGACAATAGAGAACTTATGTTCTATAATTAGGGTATTGATTGGTTATGTGCCCGGTTAATTGTTGAGGGTGTTGTGATGATAATAACTACTAAACAAAATCTTTTA
>JBAXHO010000126.1:0-1997 GCA_037138855.1 bacterium | reverse complement strand
GATTTAATTCCAAATTTAGTTTCAACTGTAAAGGGTGTAGCTAATTTTGAACAAACAACATTAACTGCAGTAGTTAACGCGCGTAGTGCGTGGGCAAGTGCAGGAACACAAGAACAAAAAGTAGATGCAGCGAATCAACTTGATTCTGCGATATCACGACTACTTGTAACAGTCGAAGCATATCCAACTCTAACTGCAACTCAAGCATATAAAGATTTAATGGTTTCTTTAGAAGGAACTGAAAATCGTATAAGTTTTGCTAGAGGAGAATATAATACAGCAGTACAATCATATAATGCAGCTATTAAAACATTTCCTGGAAATGTAATGGCCGGCATGTTTGGATTTAGTCCAAAGAAATTTTATGAATCTAAGCCAGGATCAGAAGACAGTCCAGTGGTAGATTTCAATGTTGAATAAAATATGTATAATAATTGGGATATTATTGATGATGGTCAGTGCTTATTCGTTAAGCATTGATTCCATCCCAATTCCTACGAATTACTTGAATGATTATTCTGGTACATTAACAACTGAACAAATATCACAACTTAATTTTCAACTTAAACAAGTTTCAACTGATTCTAATATTGAAATAGGTGTATGGTTAATTGATTCGACAGAAGGTAAACCAATTTCTGATTATGCTCTTGAATTAGGTAATAAATTTGGAGTAGGAAATAAAGGCCGATTTGACGGATTAGTAATTCTTATAGCCGTAAAGGATAGAGAATATTTTATTGCAACTGCAAAAGGAGCAGAAACAATGATAACTGATATTGAAGTGCGTGATATTGAATTAAAAGATTTTGACCCAAATTTTAAGAAAGGGGATTTTTATACAGGACTTACTTTAGCAATTACTGATTTAAATAGTGTACAATCAAATGAACTTCTTCCAGATAAAATTGGTACCATTGATTTATCTGATCCAGGTATAGTTTTTTTAATGATAGTTTGTATTTTTGTTGTTGTTGTTTTTTTCATTATAATAATAAATGATGATTCTTCTAGTGGAGGATCAATTGGTGGTTCAATTATTGGTGGATCAATTGGACGATCTTCGGGCAGATCATATGGGCGATCATCTGGAGGTTCTTCGGGTGGATCATCTGGAGGTTCTTCGAGCGGTGGCTTTGGAGGCTTTGGCGGCGGCGGAGGTTTCTCTGGTGGCGGAGCTGGCGGGCGCTTCTAGATTTGTACCAAAATTCCTTTTAAACACTTAATAGTATAATTATATAGGAAGTATTAAATTATGTTACGAAGCATAGCTTTTATTCCAGATGGAAATCGTAGACATGCGTCAGCTGAAGGTATCTCTTTTACTCAAAGTTATATTGAGGGAACAAGAAAGGCGTGGGAAGTATTAAGTTGGCTTTCAAAGTATCCTACAATTGATACTGTTATTTTTTATACACTTTCTTTAAAGAATTTAGAACGGCCAAAAACAGAATTAATGATATTACTAAAAATATTTGAACAAGAACTTGACAAGGTTATGAAACGAAATGAAGTTATTGAAGAAGGTATAAATATAAGATTTATCGGTCGTAGAGATGTGTTCTCAAAGGGATTTCAAACTCGTATGGAAAAGATAGAAAAATATACAGAACAGTTTCGTAATAAACAAGTAATTATTGCAATTGGTTATGATGGGCAAACAGAAATAGTTGATGCTGTAAAAAAATATACTGCAGAATTTGAGCAGGGATTAGTTAATCCAAATGAACTCACGGTGGATGAATTGAAAAGATATCTATATGTAGATTTTAAGAGCCCGGATTTAATTGTTCGAACTTCAAAAGAACAGCGCCTCTCCGGGTTCTTAACTTTTCAGAGTGCCTATTCTGAATTTGCATTTTTAGATAAAAAATGGCCAGAGATAACGGAGCAAGATGTCGATGCCGTTATAGCTGAATATGAAACACGGCATAGGCGATTTGGGAAGTGATACTAATGAATGTAAAAGAAAAATTAGAAGCTATAATTAGATATGC
>JBAXHO010000125.1:0-2201 GCA_037138855.1 bacterium | reverse complement strand
CTATACCTTGCCTTAACCTATAGTTAATCACTTTGTAATAAATTTTATTATGTTCCGCTTCAATATTCTTTTACAAATTTATATTATTATTAAACGGTTTTTTTTATTTATTTAATTTTCATATTTTACGATTAAATTATGATATTATTTTTATTACATCTTAATTAATCCTATTATGTTATCAATTGAAATTAGAAAAGCTTTCAAAGAATTTTGGTCTGATCCCAAAAAAGAACATTCTCAAATTGAAAACGTTTCTCTTGTACCTGTCAATGATCCGACAATTCTTTTTACCAATTGTGGAATGTTTCCTCTTGTTCCATATTTACTTGGAGAAAAACATCCGAAAGGAACTAGGCTTTATAATTTTCAACGTAGTTTAAGAACTGCCTATGATGAAATTGAAGAAATTGGCGATAATAGACACACATTAATGTTTGAAATGATAGGTAACTGGTCACTAGGTGACTATTTTAAAAAAGAACAAATTCCTTGGATATTTGAACTTTATACAAAATATTTTCAACTTGAACCTTCCAAAATTTATGTTTCAGTTTTTGCTGGAAATGAAGATGCACCAAGAGATTTTGAAACTATTAACTTATGGCAGGCTGCTTTTTTAACACAAGGAATAAATGCTGTAGTTGGAACTGATACATTGTTAGGTAAAAAGAAAACTGGTCCGGGAGAACCAATTGAATTCAATTCAAACATCAGAATATTTCCATATAATAAAGATGCTAACTGGTGGCGAAGAGGAGAAACTATCGGCGAACTTGGAGGCCCAGATTCAGAAATCTTCTTTGATACAGGCTCTATTCATGACCCTAGCTTTGGAAAATATTGTCATATTAATTGTGATTGTGGCAGATTTATCGAAATTGGTAATAATGTATTTATGCAATATAAATTAGATCAAAACTTAAAATGGCAAGAATTAACTCAAAAGAATATTGATTTTGGAGGTGGTTTTGAAAGAATTGTCATGATAAGCCAAAACAAAACTGATATTTTTTTAACTGATCTCTTTACACCAATCATTCACAAAATCGAAGAATTATCAGGAAAACTTTATATTTCCGACAATACTAATGCTAATACAAGAAGTTTCAGAGTAATTGCAGATCATATTCGTGGTTCTGTCTTCATTCTAGGGGATGGTATTGCTCCTTCCAATAAAGATCAAGGCTACATTCTTCGCAGCTTGATACGCCGTATGATTCGCAAAGCTAAACTACTTAATATTGATAAAAATTTTACAGTTAGTTTGGCACAAACAGTTATTGGTAACTTTCAGATTACTTATCCTCAATTAAAAGAAAATGAAACATTTATTATCACTGAGCTTGAAAAAGAAGAAGTAAAATTTGAAAGAACAATTAATAATGGTTTAAAAGAATTACAAAGAATTATTAGTAAAGGTGAAAAAATAACTGGTGAAATAGGCTTCAAACTTTATGAGACATACGGCTTTCCCATTGAAATGATCTTAGAAGAAATCAAAGATTTACTTTCTGAAATTGAAAAAAAACAACTCCTAAGTGCCTTTGAAAATGAAAAACAAAATCATCGTCAACTAAGTCAAACCGGAGCTGAAAAAAAATTCAAAGGTGGTTTAGCAGATCATTCAGCAGAAACTACTGCCTTACATACTACACACCATTTACTACTTGCTGCGTTACAAGAAGTCTTGGGTAAAGATGTCAAACAAAAAGGAAGCAATATCACTGCTGAAAGATTACGTCTTGATTTTTCTCATGAGCAAAAACTATCAGCTGAGCAACTGGAAAAGGTTACTTCAATTGTAAACCAAAAAATCGTTGCCAATTTAATTGTGGAAAAAAGAATTTTGCCCAAAAAAGAAGCAGAAAAAATTGGAGCTGAAATGGAATTCGGACAAAAATATGGAGAAATGGTAAACGTATATCTGATTCATGATACCAATGGAAAAATATTTTCTGCAGAATTTTGCGGCGGTCCACATGTTTCGCATACAGGAGAATTAAAAAAATTCGGACATTTTAACATTCTCAAGCAAGAAAATCTGGGAAGTGGAATCAAAAGAATCAAAGCAGGATTGGTGAAAATAAAGTAGCAAGTATAAAGTAGTTTGTATTAATTAGTATTTCGTTAGATTCTGGAATGAACAGTAGACAGTAGACAGTAGACAGTAGACAGTAGACAGTAGACAGTAGACAGTA
>JBAXHO010000124.1:0-2212 GCA_037138855.1 bacterium | reverse complement strand
CAGATTTCAGATTTCAGATTTCAGATTTCAGATTTCAGATTTCAGATTTCAGATTCCAGATTCCAATTCCTATTTTTTCAAAAATTTTTCCACATATATCTTCACTCCTAGCCAGGCACCGAGGATCGCGCCAGTAAAGCAAGTCATTTGTAAAAGGAATAAGGTAATTAAGAAGAGAATACCTTTCAGGTCATTGGCAAAGAGTTGTTTTTGAAAAACGAAAAATAAGAGAATTTGAATACCAATAAAGATGCCCAGAGTTTTCAAGATGTTTTTCAAGGGGAAAACTGATTTATTTGCTTTGTACCAGTGGTAGCAGCTTGTCAGTGTAAAAGTCATGAATAGTCCAACGAGAATAATCTGTTCCAGGATTAGTAAAAAAAGATTGCCTTTGATAATAAATTTTCCAACAAGATTACTAATCACAATTAACATTATCAAACACCCAACTCCAAAGTATTTATCCGGATCATGTAACATCATTTCACGAGTAACAGCTGGTTTGGCTGGATTTTGAGTAAGAATATTCATAGAGAAAATGAGTTAAGAGATAAAAGTTAAAAAGCGAGTATAAAGGAGCATGTATCAAGTATCAAGTAGAAAAATAGTTTGTAGTGTCCAAAAATTTTTGGACAATCATATTGAATAATTAAAATAATTAAAAGATTAAAAAAATTAAAATAGTAGCAAGAAGAAAAGTGTAGCTAGTAGCTGGTATCTAGTATCTAGTAGAGAAAAAAGTTTGAATTCAGATTCCAGTTTTAATTTTAAATAATCTCATAACTTCTATCTCTCTTTCATTTCATTCCAAATTGCAATTTGCAAATTTCATTTTGCATAATTTTACCAGATACCAGATACCAGATACCAGATACCAGATACCAGATACCAGATACCAGATACTCATCGTCTTCCTTCCCATTCGCCATAAAACTCTTCCAGAAAATTTTCCATGTATTGATGACGCTTGATAGCTATTTCTTTGGCAGTTGCGGTATTCATCAAATCTTTCAGCAAAAGTAGCTTTTCGTAGAAATGATTAATTGATGGGCTAGAATGATTTATAAAGTCTGCTTTGGTTTTATTGAATTGTTTGTTATTGGGGTCATAAATCAAGCGATTTGTACTGCCGCCATAGGCAAAGGTTCGGGAAATCCCCATGGCGCCAATGGCGTCCAATCGATCAGCATCTTGGACTACCTGGCCTTCCAGAGAATGCATCGAGGAGTCCTCAGCAATTCCTTTAAAAGAGAGACGGACAATAATATCAGCAACTTGATTAATAATTTTTGTTTGAACATTTAATGCTGATAAGATTTCCCTAGCTCGTTTCGGACCGGCATTTGTATCACCGCCATGATCTTTCCAGTCTGCGATATCGTGGAGTAGGGCTGCTAATTCAACTATGAACATCTCAGCTTTTTCGATTTGTCCAATCCGTTTTGCCATGGTCCAGACCCGGAAAATATGCCACCAGTCGTGGCCGGAGCCATCTCCACCTAATTCCTGCTGCACTATTTCTTTTACTTTGGTAATAACTACCTGCTGATTCATTAGAAAAATTATTAAATAAAACTTGACTGTGAAAACATGCTCACTGTGAGAATTGAGGTGATGGCAGTCATAATTATGAGGATAAATCCAATTAAATTGACCCAAAAGCCAAGTAAGCCAAGAAATTTGTACTTTTTCGCTGTTTTTCCAGTACTGCCAATCAATAAGGCGATCACAATGGTAAATGGCAGAATATATACTAAACTGCCTAAAATTAGTAAGAGAATATTAAAAAAAATCAGGATAAAACTAATTAAAGCAAATTGTTCAGCTACTTGTTTTTTGTTTACCTTCTTCATTGTGACACGAAAAAGAAAATATAGCCCTAAACAGAAGATAAGATAAATCACTAAATAGAAAATTGCCATACGGACAATCTGTGATTCCGGCGTGAATGATTCCGGAATAGTAACGGCAGCTGAGCGGGTTTGGAAGATTAGGGTGAAGGCCTCGAAAATGCTTAGGATAGTAAATCCTTGGAGTAGTTTTTTCATGATTATAGTTGAAATAAATTTAGTTGATCATAACAAAAATTTTTTGAAAGTACAAAGTAGTAATAGGAAATTACAATAATCTAATGATATATTTATGATATAATATAGGACCACTGCTGTCCGCTAAAAGTTTCACTTTAATCCCGAAATAAATCGAGCTGTAA
>JBAXHO010000123.1:0-2279 GCA_037138855.1 bacterium | reverse complement strand
TCTCTTTTATTTCCTATTTGGATTTTTATAAAACTTTTAGCGGACAGCAGTGTATCGTTATATTTTTGCGCGGACAGGATTTCAAAAAGAAATAGCTGAAGACTTGGCTCAGGAGACGTTTGTAAAATTTTTAGAGTATCGTGATCAATTCAATTCAGAAAAAGGCAGTATTAAGACCTGGCTTTTTACGATTGCTCATAATTTAGTGATTGATACTTATCGAGCCAAAAAGTTTACAGTAAATATCAAGGAAGCTTTTTTGGACAATAAAATCGATCCAGATCAGGAAATTAATGATAAAGCACTTCTGATCAATGTGATTAAAACCAATTTATGCAAATTGCCGGAGAAAGATCAGGAATTACTCACATTAAGATATATTAATGAAATGGAATTGGTAGAAATTGCGGGGATCTTGAAGCTGGAATATGCCAATTTGAAAGTAGCAGTGAATCGTGCTTTACATAAATTAAGTAAGTTAATTAATAATAATGATAAACATAACTGAAAATAAAATTAAATCAGAAATTAAGTCAATTACTGAGAAACCTGGTAAAGACTGGCAGGATCGTACAGCTTTTCGTCTGGCATTATTACAGGAGCAGCAAAAAAATAAAAATTCTGTTACCGAAAGTCAATTAGAACGTAACAGCTTTTATAATTTATTTAATTTTATTAAAACAAATCCAATGCAGATTAAAAAAGTTTTTATTACATCAGCAGTAACGCTTGTAGGTCTGGGAGTTCTTACTTCCGGTACAGTTTTTGCAGCTGAAAATTCTAAACCAGGTGATTCATTATTTGGTTTGGAAAAATCAATTGAAAATGTTCAGAGAAGTTTTACATTTTCGCAATCCGCTAAAACAAAATTAGAAGCAGAAATTCTTAAGGAACGAATTGCTGAATTAAAATCAACTGATTCTGAATCAGTTAAGGAGAGCGATGCCCTAAAAGAAGTAGTAGAGCAGGAAGATCGTGTTGAAACTGAAGTGGAAAAAGACAAAAAAGATAATAAAGTTGATCAAAAGACCGAAGATTCAATTGCAGAAGCAAAGGCAGAGCTGGAAGCTTATTTATTGAAGTTACAAATCAAATTAGCTAAAGCACAAGCCGAGAATAATGCTGAACAGGTTAAAGAATTAGCAGCAAAAATTGTTGAAATTCAACAAGCAATATTGAATCCTAATGAAACTAAAGAGGTTGAAGATAATAATCAGGACAATCCAGAGCCCAGTGAGCTAGAAACTCCTGAAGTGGAAAATGAGCAGGATGATGTTTCAGAAAAATTATTTGAGACTACTAAAAAAGTTGAACCGACTGAGAAACCTGAAACTTCAAAGCCAGCTGAAGTTAAGAAACCAGAACCTACTGAAAAAAACGAAGATTAAAAATCTAGTAAAGGCAATAATTATGATAAAAGAGGCTGTAAGGCCTCTTTTATATTTGTGCTAAATCACCAATTTTGGTAATAAAATTTATTTTGAAAGTAATAATTTTCCCAATTCATTTAGAGTATCTACTATTGCTAAAGTTTTCCCTTGAGTTAAGACTTCGCGCTCATGCACTCCCCAAGTTACTGCAATTGTATCAAGATGTAATTTATTTGCTTCGAGAACATCGCCTAAAGTATCCGTGATAAATATCAGACGTTTATCAGGATATTTTTTCTGCAGCATTGTTAATTTTAAAATTTTTGATTTTTCCAAATCACAACCAAGAATTTCATCGAAATATGAATATAATTTATAATTTATTAAGTAATCCTGCACTATTTTAGTTATTGATGAAGTCACAATACTGATACCCTGTGGCGATATTTTTTTTAATAATTCACTCATTCCAGGAATAGGGGCTAAGCTATTTATTTCCGCGGCATAAAATTTAAAGAAATCAAATTCTATCGGTTGTTTTACTCTTTGGACTTTAATTGAATCATAAATATTCCCGGTGTACATAGCACGATACTCGTCAGCTCCCATGGTAGGATTAAATTTTCGGACGATTTCTAGGGATAGTGCAAACGAATCAACTATCACCCCATCAAAATCAAAAATGAAGTATTTTTCCATGTTTTAAATTATTTTTGATAAATCACCATTAATAATAATTGGCTGAAATACAAGCAGTTCATCTTTATAAGGCATTTTTTTAATTTGAGGTGTGAATTGAATACTAGCACAGATAGCGATTCTCAGCAATGAAGCTTATCAGAATACTTAGGGACAATAGTCTTTTCCAATCCTAATATGATACTGAACGTCAATTTTCAGTGAGCAATT
>JBAXHO010000122.1:0-2493 GCA_037138855.1 bacterium | reverse complement strand
CACTACTAGTATAGCTTATCGCTACTTTTTTGTTTAGAATGAAAATGCCCTGGTATGATTTGCCTGAATAATGCGAATTATGATATGATTTCAAATCAATTTTATCAATTTTTTTTATATTCCATCTCATAATGAAGTCAGAATTTGAACGTTTTTATCATAGAAGAACTCCGTCAGGTTTAATAAAAGAAAGAAAAATTACTTCCAGTACAATATTAATTTTACAAGAAGCTAAAAAACTAAATATTAAAATTGAAACTATTCTCTGTACACGGATCTTCAAGCTTACTTGGAAAAACAAAGTACGCTTTTTTTATTATCAGAATCCTGGAAATACTTCAGCTCTCAGCATTTATTGCTCCTCTAACAAACGTATCACTCGGGAATTACTTACTCAAAATGGAATCTCAGTACCAAAAGGCTATGACATTCATCCTAATGATGACCTAGACTATTGGAAAGAAATATTTGAATCTTTAAAAACTCCATTAGTGGTCAAACCAAATATTGGTACTCAGGGAAAAGCTATTGCTGTGAATATCGAATCATTCATTGATTATGCAACTGCTGTAAAAAATGCATTTGCCTACTCAAATGACAAAGAGAACTGGGTAATCGTTGAAGAAATGCTTAGAATGAAAGAATATCGAATCCTAGTTAGTCAAAAAAAAATAATTGGTGTACTCAATCGTGTACCAGCAAATGTTATTGGTGATGGCAAATCAAATATCCGAAAATTAATCAATATTAAGAATTCTGATCCTAGAAGAGGTGATCCTGTTGATCATCCTCCATTATTTCGTATCGAACTAGATGAAATGATGAAAACTTTCTTACTTATTCAGGGCTTGACCTGGAAGTCTATCCCGCCAAAGAATAAACAAATCTTCTTACGTGGTGTTTCAAATATCTCACAAGGAGGCGATAGCATCGATTATACTGACAAAATTCACCCTTCAGTTGGTATTATTGCCTTGCAGGCAATAAATTCTATTCCAGGTTTAGTACTCGGAGGTGTGGATTTTATGACCAAAGATATCACAAAAAAACAAACCAAAAATAGTTATGCAATTTTAGAAATAAATGATTCACCTGGTATTGATATGCACGACTTTCCTTTTGAAGGTAAAAATCGTCACGCGGCCATTGCTTTCCTCAAAATCATGTTTGATGAATTTTAATTATGCAAATCATTTCTTGTGTAAGAAATTAATAATTACTTGCACAATTTCTGAAGCGTCTTCTGTACTTACTTGAATATTGGTTGGTAGATTGATAATCTGCTGAGAAATTTTTTCTGCTGCTGGTGTCATTCCAACTTGATACCCCAATTTCTCTAATGTTTTGGGTGGAGCAAAGAGAATTCGATGATACCAATCACCCACCACAATATGTTTTTGTTTTAAAATAGCAGTAATTTCTTTCCATTGTTTAGTCACTAAAGGGTATCTTAAAAAGCTATTTTTTTTTGCTTCTGGATGATTAGCAAATTGCTGTAACTCGTCTTCATAAATATTAAAAATCACTCGGCGATGTAGATTAAAACGATCCAGTTTTTGGAGCTGGTGAACCCCTAAAATTGATAGTGCACCTGGAAGTTGAGCAGGAAGCCAGTCAGGCTTTAATGAATCATATTCACCAAGTTCGATCATATTGCCAAGTAAGCCAAACTGATGCCCGATCCAGGTGAAAATTCTTCCTAAAGTGAATTTAGCTATGCCCCAGTAGTAAATTTTTTTTACAAAATTCCAATAAAGCGGGTTAAGTAACGAAACCAAGACTCGTATTCGGGAAAAGTTCGGAAGAGTAGCCTGGATTTTCTTTAATTTTATTGAAATTGCAGGATCACTTGTTACTGCCATACCACCACGAACAGTAGAAATCATTTTTTCAATACCAAATGTAAGTATAGCAGCATCTCCCAAAGTACCAACCTTCTTACCTTTCCAATCGTTCCCTAATGTATGGGCTGTATCTTCAATAATCTTGACTTTCTTGCCGACAATTTTTCGCACCTTAGAAACATCAATTATTAAACCAAAGGTATGTTGCACTAAAATAACCTTTGTCTTATCGGTTACTTTTCGCTTTAAATCATTTAAATCAATATTAAAAGTCTCGGCATTGATATCAACATAAACTGGCTTAGCACCAAGCCAAATCACAGGATTAGCGATCACAAGACAGGAAAAAGAAGGAAGAATTACCTCATCTCCAGGCCCGACACCATATAATTTCAGCAACAAATAAAAAGAACTACGGGCTGAATCAAAAGCAAATGCCTGAACATCATTACCTAGATAATTTGCCATTTCAGATTCAAAGCGAACTGTTTCTGTCTTTTTAAACCAGAGACCAGGCTGTAATAACAATTTGAATGCAAGTTGGTTATCATCTTTTTCGGTATTTGGTGAAGCAGCAATAAAATGTGTCCGCATAAATGGTAAATAATTCTAAGATTTTATCAAGTATCAAGTATCAAGTATCAAGTAT
>JBAXHO010000121.1:0-2670 GCA_037138855.1 bacterium | reverse complement strand
TTGCAAAGCTATCATAACTCTCATTAGCTATTACTGTAAGAACATTTATATTATGAACATCTTCACCTAATATATTAGTGTCCATTCTTTCCCCAGTGTTATCAACGCAAAGCCTAAGCCCACGTCCTACTTCTTGCCTTTTTCGAACATCAGAGCCACTTTGCTTTAATGTGCATATTTGAAAAACATTAGGATTATCCCAACCTTCTCGTAGTGCTGAATGTGAAAATATAAATCTTACTGGCTCTTTATGGTCAAGTAGACGTTCCTTATCTTTCATAATAAGGTCAAAAGCATCGGCATCATCCGAAGTATTTTCTTTGCGGTCAATTTTCCCCTCAATAAAATGTTTGCTTTTTTTATCTATAGAAAAATAGCCTGCGTGTGTTTTATCTTCCTTAATCCCATTTATGTATTTTAAATATTCATCTTCCCCAATAGTTAATTGCCACTCCTTTAGGGCTAAAATATACTCTTCCTCAAAAATAATAGCATACTCTCCGTTAAATGCTTTTCCTGATTCATCGTACTTCTTATATTTTGCAACCTCATCAATGAAAAAAAGTGATAAAACTTTAATACCTTTGTAAAAAAGTTCTCTTTCTCTTTCTAAATGGGATTTTATTGTTTCTCTAATTTGAATTCTGCGTATTTGCTCCTCGTTAACAGAACCAACGACATCTCCTGCATATATTTTTATTCCGTTAGTAAATTCAACGCTATTACTTAAACCATTAATCTTTGATACTGTATAGCCCTTGTATTGGTCAAGCTCGCCAGAATGTTCAAATATATTATAACCCTCTCTAATTGCTCTAAGAGCTTTCCTTATTCCGTTAGAGCCCTTAATTTCAAATTCAAGTGTAGCTGTTGGAGGATGGTCACCTGATAAATTAATTTTTTCAAGGTATAAATAACTCTCCGTTGCAGTTGAACCTGTAACAGATATGCCCTTAACAGCTATTTTTTTAACTAATCTTTTATTATAAGCCCTAATGCATCAAGGCGATAAACTAAATTATAAAGGCTATCCTTTTTATGAGTAGCTGAGTAACGAAGAGTCATTAAAGGGTTAAAATCCTTTAATCTTTCTTTTGTAGCGGCTCCCTCTACGGACTGTGGCTCATCTATTATTAATATAGGGTTAATTTTTGCAATAACATCAATAGGTCGGCGTGAACGAAAACTATCAAGCTTCATATAAATACGCCTTGCATCTTTCCCTTTAGCATTAAAGGCTTGCGAATTTATAATCATAACATTTATTCCGCTATCATTAGCAAACTTATCAAGAACGTTTAACTGGGAAGAATTATAAATAAAATATGTGCGTATCCCATAACCACAGGAAAAAAATGCTTGAATTATAACAGCAAATAGTGTATGATAGTATCGATTGAGAGGTGCTATTATGCAAAAAGGTGAGAGAGTTCCTAAAAGAATGAGTTTAATAGATTTCAGCGAAAAGTTCGCTACAGAAGAATTATGTGTTGCCGATTTATGGGAACGCAGAACTAAAGATGGGTTTTTGTGTCCTAAATGTGGTCATATTGATGGCTACAAAATTAAGTCTCGCAAGGTGTGGGAGTGTAAAAACTGCAAACACCACACATCAGTTCTTCTTGGTACAGTTTTTGAAAATTCAAAACTTGATATTAGGAAGTGGTATTGGGCTGCATTTCTAATGATTTCCAGTAAAGCTGGAATATCCGCTAAGGAGCTTCAGTCACAAATAGGTGTCACATATAAAACTGCTTGGTACGTGGGTCGTCGATTGCGTGAAGTTATGCGTTTGGCAAATGATAAATATGTGCTTTGCGGAACTGTAACGATGGACGAAGCATATTTTACTGGACGAGATAATACCGATGAAACGCCGAAAAAGCGTGGTAGAGGCACAAATAAATCCAAAGTAATCGTCTCTGTTTCACTGACAGAAGACGGAAATCCCAAATATGTGCATATGGAAGTTATAGATAATTTCAGGGCAAAAACTATTGAGAAATTTGCTGAAAAACATATTGAAAAGGGTGCCAAAATAATCACTGACGGTTTCAAATCTTACAAATCTCAAAACATTAAGAAAGATTATTTTGTGGACTTTGATATGGTTCCCGCTGACTCTGAGGATAGTAAATTGAAATGGTTGCACACGTTGATATCCAATGCAAAAGCCTTTGTTCTTGGCACATTTCACGGCTTAAAAAAGCAGGATTTACAACTTTATCTCGACGAGTTTTGCTATCGGTTTAACCGTCGTTATATTCCACATCTCGCATTTGATAAGCTTATCAATTCTGCCATTATTACCCCAACTATCGGCTATTATAAAGTCGATTTCCTACAATAATCTTCATGTGGTTATGGGATACGCACAAATTGCATTATCGGTGAAAAAAGTCCCATTAAAGGATTTTTCACAAATAGTATCTTTTAGCTTATTCGCTTTATTGATTAAATTACTATCTTTATACAATCTGCCAGTTGCGGCAAGCATTGCAGAGTAAAGCATATTTGTTGGGTAGTTGACATCCTGTGTCAGTTCATTTGCCTTTGACCATTCAACAAATACCCACGACTCTAATTTTTCTAATAATCCATCTGCCACCCATTTCCTGATCACCGCCAGTTCAGGTTCGGCTAATTTAGGATTACGCATGGGCATGAATC
>JBAXHO010000120.1:0-2683 GCA_037138855.1 bacterium | reverse complement strand
CCCTTATCGGTTGCTAAAATATAAGTTTTTACTAAATTAGAATGAAAATGCCCTGGTTCTTATTTACTCTCCACCCTCATTTTGTTAAAATACGCCTTAATCATTACTTCATAAATTATGTTTATTGTAATTGAGGGAATTGATGGTGCTGGTAAGGGCCATCAGCGTACTCTTTTAGTTGAAAAATTGAATAAAAAGGTGGAAATGGTGACCACTGATTTTCCTGATCATCAAGGTGTGATTTATAAAGAATTAATTCATCCAGCGATTTCTGAAGAAATTAAACTCAGCAAAGAAGCGTTGTTTCTTAGTTTTGCCCTTGATCAGATCATCTGGCAAGATCGGATCCAGCCGACCATTGGTTCAGATCAAAAGTTTTTTATTGCTGATGGTTATTTTTCTACAAATATTGTTTATCAGTGTATGATGGCAGGTTATTTTAGTTTGGAAGAAGTATTAGTTTTTGCAAAAACATTTGGTATTGCCCAACCAGATTTAACAATTTATTTAGATGTCGATCCAGAGATTGCTATGGCACGTAAGCTCAAGGAATCCGGGCATGATGAAGGTCTGGATATTTATGAAAGAAGCTTGGAAAAACAGCAAAAAATTCGTGCAGGATTTCGAAAAATGGTAGCAGAACAAATTTTTGGTAAATGGGTTGAGGTTGATGGGAATGGAACATTGGAAGAGGTGGAAGAGAAGGTTTGGCAGGTGGTTAAATTAGTAGCTGGTAGATCATAGTTGAAATCTGCAATTTGAAATTTGCAAATTGTAATTTGAGAAGAGGGAGGAAATTGTATCTGGTAAAAGAAGTGAAAGAAGTATTAAGAAATAGCAGTTCAGAGTAAATTGAAACTAGCAGTCTATTATCTACCGTCTACTGACTACATTTTTATTATCAGTTTCGAGTTACATTATTTATCAAATTATTCAATTATGACTTCTAAATATCCTAGTATCGAACGTACATTTCTTATGATCAAGCCTGATGGTGTCAAGAGGGGGTTGATTGGAGAAATTTTTTCCAGATTTGAAAAATTAGGTTTAAAGCTGGTTTCGGCCAGAATGATAAAGGCTACTGAAGAACAGGCTAGAGGTAATTATCCAGGTACTGATGAGTGGATTAGCAATTTAGGAAACAAAACTCATATTAATTATGATAATGACGAAAAAGCAATTATTGCTGATTTGGGTGCCGCAGATAAACTGGAAATTGGTAAGAAAATCTATAATGCTTTAGTTGCCTACCTTCAGGAAGGTCCAGTAGTGATTTCGGTTTGGGAAGGAAATCATGCAGTGCGCGTTGCTAGACGTTTAGTTGGTAAAACTGATCCAACTTTGGCTGATGTCGGTACGATTCGGGGTGATTTTGGGCTTGATACCCCTCAATTTGCTGTGAAAGCTGGTCGGATCGTCTTCAAGACTTTGGTACATATTTCGGACTCGCCAGAAGAAGCACAACGCGAAATTAAACATTGGTTTGGGGATAAGTTTAAAGATTTGAGTGATTATAAACGGGTGGATTATTTTGAACTATTCTGAAGAGAAGCTAAAAGTTAAGAGCTAAAAGTTAGAAGAAAAAGGAAGAACAGAGAAATTGAATTTGAAGCTCTTATTTTTCAGATTCTTCTATTCCTAGATTCTTAACTTTTAACTTCTAACTTTTAACTTCTAACTTTTAACTTTTAACTCTTAACTCTTAACTTTTATCTATTATTATTTTAAGCAATGGAAAAAACATTAATCATTATCAAACATGACGGCGTAGCACGAGGGCTGTTAGGTGATATTATCAAACGCTTTGAGAGAGTAGGTTTAAAATTGGTGGGACTGGAATTCATTCAGAGTACTGATGATCTAGGTCACAGCCATTATCCGACCACGGAGAAATGGTTTTCCACCGTTGGTAATCGAACTCTCAAAGATTATCAGGCCAAAGGCATTTCTACCTTAGCTAATTTTGGTTCAGAAGATCCGATTGAAATTGGTAAAACGGTGAAAGAGTGGAACGTAGAATATCTTACTTTTGGTCCAGTGCTTGCTATGGTTTGGGAAGGACCAGGAGCTGTGGTAATTGGAAGAAAATTAACTGGTGAGACAATTCCACTCAAAGCCGCTCCAGGCACAATTCGTGGTGATTTTTCGGTTGATAATATCGAATTAGCAAATGCTCAGAAACGTCCAATGTACAACTTGATTCATGCCTCCGGCGAAATAGCTGAAGCCAAGGAAGAAATTGCTTTATGGTTCGATGAAGCTGAAATTTTTGAATATAAAACTTACGCGAATGAATTGATGGGAGTGTATAGTAAGTTGAAATGAGAGACGGTGATCGGTGACCGGTGATCGGAAATAGAAAGCAAAGTATCAAGTATTATGTATCACGTATCAAGTAGAAAAAACGTTCGTAGTGTCCAAAAATTTTTGGACAGTTAGCAATAAAATTAAAATATTAACGAGTTAACAAATTCAAAGGACTAAAATATTAACAAATTAACAAGTTAACGGGTTAACAAATTAAAGAGATTGATAATTGTCGTAAGCAAGGAGATATTTTAGATCAGCAATCTGCGCGAGGATATTCTTTTCCAAATTGCAATTTGCAAATTTCAAATTACATAATTCTTTCAGATTTCAGATTTCAGATTTCAGATTTCAGATTTCAGATTTCAGATTTCAG
>JBAXHO010000119.1:0-2746 GCA_037138855.1 bacterium | reverse complement strand
CACTACTAGTATAGCTTATCGCTACTTTTTTGTTTAGAATGAAAATGCCCTGGTAAAATTTGACTGAGATTAACTTTTGGATATATAATTAATCTATGAATTTTTCTGCTTCACGACCACAATTTTATTGTTGAACCCATCACTGCTTTCCCGGAGTTTATTTTTGTTTTTCCTAATTTTGTTTACTATTTCTAATTTAAAATTAATTTGTTGTAACAGCCATAATTATACTTAGGACTGTTTTTGTATTTATTAAAATTTCAGAGCTAGTCCTAAGAGACTAGCTTTTTTTATGAGTGAATCAATAGTAAAACCACAATTACCTGCAGGTGAAATTTATCCCCAGCTAGAAACTGGGCTCAGGGATAATGTTTTTGAATATTTACAGTTAAATAATATTAAAAAAATTACCTTTGTTTTTGCGCATCCTGATGACCTGGAAGGCTATGCAGGCGGACTTTTTCATCAATTGATGGAGCTGGGTGACAGGCTTGGTTTAAATGTGAAATTAGTTGTAGCGACTGATGGTGCCAATGGTACTAAAAATCAGCTTGATCGGAATGGTTTAATTACTACTCGACAAAATGAACAGTTGGCAGGGCTTGATTATCTTGGCATGCCTAAAGAAGTTCAGCAGACTAATGTTGATTTTTTTAACATTGTCGATGGGACACTTGCAGAGCATGAAACTGAATTTGAAGAGCATCTGCAGGAGCAATTTGCAATAGTAGCACCGGATCTAGTAATCACCCATAATCTAGAAGTAATGGGCAGATCGGGCAATCTTCGTCAAGGCGAGGAAAATGACTTTGTCCAAAATCATCCCGATCATCGGGCGACAGCCCGAGTGATTCAGAAATTAAGGCAAGAAGGAGGAGTATTGGCTGGTAAACAAGTGCTTCAGGCTAGTTGGAGCCCCAAGGATAATAAATTAACTGCAGGTTATCAGGCTGGATTGAAAATAGAAGCTTTAAGGCAGCACCAGTCTCAGCATAGCCAAAATCACCAGGAAATGGATGCAATTGAATATGATTTAAATAATTATGGTGATCAGTTACCGCGTTATGAATTTTTTGCAGAACTGGAACCTGCAGCTGCCGAACCAATAAAACAAACTTTGTTTACCGCAGCTGGTGCAGTAATTGAAAACGCTGTTTTTTCGCGATTGGATTTTAATAACATTAAAGCAGAAAATCCACTAAGAATACGAAATGCTCAAAAATCTGTTGATATATCTCCAGAAGGAACTAAAGAAGGTGCTATTGAAGAAATTAATTATACTGAATTGACAAATTTACGTAGAGAAATCATCAACCGTGCAAGAGCAATTAACGCAGATTTATTAATCATTGACGAGGTTGATGATGAATTTCTAGCAATTATCGACAAAGTATTAATGTATGACGTCAGTATTCACTTGGATGAAGAAGGTATTGAAGGCAAGCCGGTAGCAGTAAGAAAATTATTAATCCCGCACGAGAAAGGTAATGTGGATTATGCTGGGAAAAAGTATTTTTATGTTAATTTCCGTTGGTGAGTTAGAACGAAGAATGTAGATCGCATTTTGCATTTCGTAGCTTGGGAGAAAGGGGGATTTGCTTTTCTTCCTTAAAATTTGAAATTTGGTCATAATCTCCCGAAATGCCAAATGCAAACTACGAAATTCCCTTTTCTATCCAAATTTCAAATTCCAATTTGCATTTCCTCCCTTGACCGCCATGCTATAATAAAGTAGTTCAAAGAATATTTGTGAACTAAAAGTCGGATAGCAGAGTTATAGTATTAGCACTACGAAATTTCTCCCCCAAGCCGCGTCTTAGTCACAATATCCTTTGAATTGATTAGTTTTTGTTTTTATAGTAGTTAGCGAAAAGTAGTAATAATTTAGCAATAGGTATTTTCAACATGTTCAAAAAAGGTGATGCAGTAATTTATCCCAATTATGGGAAAGTTGTCATAAAAAGTATTTGCAAAGAAGCAGATAAAGAGTATTATGAATTGATCTACGAAGAAAATCTGGAAATGTTGATCCCGATTACTAAAGCTGAGTCCCTCGGTATGAGATATCCACTTGAGAAAGCAGCATTACTGGAACTTCTGAAGAAGTCCAAAAAAGTTGATTTAGTAGAAGAGGATTTACTGAGTGTAGAAAAAGCAGTAAACAGTATGTTAGCGACAGGGGAATTGAAAGATGTGATTTATATTATCAAACTTTTACAAACACTTTCTGAAGAAAAATTGAAAGTAAATAAAAAGCTGGAGCTCAATCATAGACAGTATTTGGCATTAGCAATTTCAATTTTTAATTCTGAAATCCAGTATGTCTTAGGTGAGAAAAAAGCACAAGAATTTATCCTTTAATTATTTTTATTTATTATATATATCTTAATGTTGACAGGAAAAGTAAAAACTGTAACTGGAAGAGGATTTGGTTTTATCAAATCAGCTGAGTTAGAGAAGGACATTTTCTATCATGAAGCAACTTTGGTTGGCGAATTAGCCACACGAAAGCTTCGTGTTGACGATGAAGTCACTTTCGAAACAGAACAGAGCGAAAAAGGCCCAAGAGCTATCAATATCTCTTTGGTACAAGCTGAATAATTTCAGTTTTCGCAAACTAAAAAAAGAGAAGGCATTTAGGTGTCTTCTTTTTTTGTCTGAAAATGAGATTAGTTAATAGGTAAAAGTTAGAAGATCCAGCCATAGGCTGGTAAGCCTTTGGCTTAAAAAGATAAAAAGTATCAAG
>JBAXHO010000118.1:0-2810 GCA_037138855.1 bacterium | reverse complement strand
CATTTATCTAACGGTAACCGTTTCGGTAACACTTATGACTTATCTAATGGTGAATTGTAAATTGATAATAATATTTATCACGAGCTGTAAAAGATTATGGTATTATTTAAATATATTTATATAAGTAACAAATGAATATCTCTAAAAATAAAATAGTATATGCTTTAGCACTTTTAGCAGTTGCCTTTATAATGAAATTTGTTCTGGTAAAATTTCTATCTATTGAAAATAATCTTTGGTTGAATCTGGTTGAGATTATTTTAATTATGGTTATTGGTGCAAATTTTGTCTTGAAAGGTGCAGCCAATATTATTGAAGAAACGACTGAAGTATTGAGTGAAAAAACCAAAATTGCTTCTGGCGTCTTGCAATCAATTGGTACTGGATTTCCGGATGTGGCTTTTGGTGTGACAGCTGCAATGGCTAGTTTGAGCCTGGCGAAAAGTGATTATGTTAGTTCGATGAATTTTGCAATTATTGCTGCATCTACAGCGTTTGGTTCCAATATCTACAATATCGGACATGCCACCTGGTGTGTCTGGAGGCAAAATAAATCCAATAGTCTGGATAAGAGTTTAAATATGTTTCCATTTTTGCCCAGATTTGGCAAAGTAAAACCTTTTCACAAACATAAGATCGAGCCTACCTTTAAAGAATTTGACGTAGCAAATGATATTGTATTGGCTTTGACTGTGCTCACTGCTATTGTGGCATCCAGCATGGTGCTTTTTGGTAGAGTGCAAAATCCTGTATCAGGAGGAGGTGATATGTATGAGATGGTTAAGCCAGTTGGGCTTGCCATCTTTATTGCTTCCATTGTTTTGATGTATATTTTTCGTAAAGTACAGCGCCCGACAGAAGGTACTGCTGAAATTGAAGGAGAGACGAAATATTTTAGAAAGCAAAAGTTAATTGTCATTTGGACTTGTTTATTTTTATCAGGCGTGGCGATTTTGCTTGCAGCTGATTCTATGGTTAGAGCACTTGAGTTATTTAGTGAATTGACCAAGATTCCTGTAGTGATTACTGGGGTACTGACCGGTGTGATCAGTTGCCTTGGTGAAATGATTGTCGTGCACAATTTTTCAGTCAATCCTCAGGGTAGGATTGGCGATGCCATAGTCGGAGTAGCCATGGATAATATTGTTACTACCATGGCAGCATCGATTGTCGCTATGCTTGGCGGAATATTTCTCGGTGGCAATGCGTTAATTATCATTTTCGTGATTGTACTTTCCATGAATACCGGTCTGATGTGGCAGATTTCCAAGCTAAAAAATTATTATTTAAAGACTACTTGATTTTGATGGTATCGACAATTTTCTTTGAATTTACTTTTGTAAATTAACTATTTCAAAAACTATGTTCAACCACGCACCTGCTGATTACCAATGTCCCTTTTGTGCTGTGATCAAAGGAGAAGAGGAAAAAAAATTCCCTTATACCAGGCAAGCTGATGTGATTTATCGTGATGAATTTATTATTGCTTTCGTCGCTTCTCACGGTTGGCCGAATAACAAAGGTCATGTTCTCATAGTGCCTAAAGTCCACGTCGAAAATATTTATGATATTTCCACTGGAGATTTTGAACGAGTTAATGATTTTGTAAGATATCTGACTATTGTTATGAAAAAAGCATATGACTGTCAAGGTATTACTATACGGCAGCATAATGAACCAGCCGGTGGTCAGGATGTTTTTCATTATCATACTCATGTAATTCCTCGATATGAAAATGATAATTTTTATGCGACAGAAATAGTGATGTCTGAGCCTGAAATACGGAAAGAGTATGCGGAAAAATTACGTTTGAATATTAGAGAAAACGTATACCAGAAATTGTAGTTCGCATTTGGTATTTCGGGAAATGGAAAACTTACCATATTTGACAACACACTTAGTTTAGCTACAAGCTACAAGCTACAAGCTACAAGCTACAAGTAAGGCATTCTGCGACTATTCTAGTTGTCTCCGACACATTGCCCATGCACCAGTCATGTTCACCAGGCACATAGGTAATTAGTTTCTGGAATGATTCTGGAAAATCTTTCACATGAATGATCGAATCCTGCTCACCAAAGATGACATTTAACTTAAAGCTATTTTCATTGACCGATTGCAAGTCTTTTTCCAGATAACATGAATTGAAAAGTAGCTTGATTGTTTTAACACTATTCAATTTTTGCAAGTAAATATCCTCTAGTTGATTTTTAAAACCATTAAAATAAAATTTTACTAAATTGGGATGAAAATAAACTCCGCGCCAGTTTTTGTAAAAGAAAAATAACCAAAGTAGTTTAAGTCGGGAATCTTGGACTGTAGTAAGTAAAGGATCAAAAAGAATTACATTTGTGACAATAGTAAGTTGCTTGGCAGCTTGATAGGCACAAAATCCGCCAAAAGAATGTCCAATTAGGATGCAGCTTTCCAAATTCAAAGCCTTGATTTGCGAAATTACTTGCTGGATTGCTTGGTCTGGGTCAGAAGTTGGAATATTTTTGCCATGTCCAGGTAAATCAAAAGCATAGACAGTGAAATTTTCTCCAAGCTTCTTTAAAAGGCAATTGTAAGCGGTATATCGAATTCCTCCACCATGTAAGAAAATTATATTGCGAGCACCTTGGCCAAATTTCTTCATAATTTTATTAAAGTTTAATTACTATTTGCAATATTATTATATATAATTTAACTGAAATTTATCTGATTATTAATGAAAAAAAATCGATATGATTATATTTTGATTTGACAGTAATTTTTTAGCCTAACAAATTTTTTTGTTCCTTTTTACTACTTGATACATGATACTTAAT
>JBAXHO010000117.1:0-2841 GCA_037138855.1 bacterium | reverse complement strand
AAAATTTAAGCAGACGTTCTTAGAAAATGATCTTAACAAACGGGGTACTTGACATGCTCTGTCAAGTATTTGATACTTCTAAGTCAGAACTAAATCGACTTTTTTCTGAGTCAGACTATCAGAAAAATCATCAAAATTCATTTCTTATTGAAAATCAAAATTCAGATTTGACACTAAAAACTATTTGTAATAATCAAACAAATGATATTACATCTAGCAGTTGTGAGCAAACCTTGAAAATATCTCCAACTGAATTACAACGGATTTTTACTAATCCTTTGATCCTAGCTATGTCTGATACACGGAGAATTTTGGCGTCGAGTGTCGCTCTGGTACCTGGTGTTTTGACTGTGTCGACTTTAGTTTTTGCATATCCGAATATAATCTTTTATGGATTCCTATGGGTCAAGTGGGCCAAAAAGCGTGCAATTTGGGGACTCATCTATGATCAGGAAACAAAGTTACCCATACCTTTTGCAAATATTAAAATAATTCTCTCTCAACAAAAAGTGCTACAGGTAATTAGTGATCTGGATGGTCGTTATGGTTTTGTGGTTGATGCTGGTAGTTATTTAATGACGATTGAACATGCTTTGTACCATAAAATTTCCAAAAATATTCAATTTAGTAGTGAGGAACACTATGCTGAAGATTTCGCTATGATCAAATTGGATCTCGAACAAAATAGACTTTTGATTTTAAAAAATTGGCTTACTCGGAATATCAAGATTATTAACTATCTTATGCTTTTTATCGGCTTCAGCTATACATTAATAATTTCATTTTTTACACCTAACATTATTAATTTTGTTATATTAGCTCTTTATTTTTTGCAATTTATCATTTTCATTTATATTTGGATCGTCAATCACCGTAGACAGTGGGGAGTAGTCATGGATAGTCAGACTGAGTTATCTGTACCCGGTATTTTTGTGAGGATCTTTAGTGAAGCAGAAAAACGACAGCTGGATGTAAAGCTCACAGACGCTTCCGGTAGATATCAGTTTACTCTGGATCAGGGCACTTACCAAATATTGGTAGAAGGACCTAATTATCAGTTCGACGTTAGTAAGCTGGATCCACAAGACCTATATCGTAGTCCAGCAGGAGTAAATTTTTTAAATTATGAACAAATGAAAAAAGGCATGATTACAGAGGAAATTTTTGTAAAAAAACAATTATAATTTTTATACAATACTAAAGTTAAATGAAATGATTGTTTGGATTGAAATATATAATTGTAATGATTTTTCTATTGTGATAGTCTAAAATATAAACTGTCCAAATAGAAAATCATGATTTATCCAAAGAGAATAAAACGCAAACATCCTCTTAAAAAACTGTTATCTATTAAGAAACTCCTATTTTTTGTCCCTTTTACCATAATCATTATTATTGGGATTTATATCTCTCCTTTTATCCAATTAATGATAGTAAAGGCAAGTGTCACTATTACTTGGGATGGTGGTGGTAACGGTACTTCTTGGAGTGATCCATTAAACTGGAGTACGAATGTCGTACCTGTATCAACAGATGAGGTACTGATTGCTACAGCTGCTACTGTGAATATTACTGAGCCGATCACGGTTAAATCATTAATTATAGGTGTACCTGGAGGTAATGTAGCTTCGGTACTAAATTTTAGCTATGATGCAATCTCGGTAGGACCATTAACGATCAATGATGGTAATTTGACTGTTTACCCTGGCGCTACGATTACCCATACCATAGCATCTGGATTGACTATTGTAGGTCGTATAAATATAAATGTTGAAACAGGTAACGCCAATATATATGGTGCTATCAGCGCTAATAGCAAGGGTTATGGATCATCTTTTGGACCAGGAGTTGGTATAAATATTTACAATGGTACTGGTGGAGGAGCTCATGCAGGATTTGGTGGTAATGGTCAAGCATATGCCGGAGGTACCACTACTTATGGTGATTACAAACTTCCTGATAAATTAGGTAGTGGAGGTGGAAGATATAATGCTGATGCAGGAGGAAATGGAGGAGGAGCAATAAAATTAAGTGTAACAGGTACATTACTGGTAAATGGAAGTATCTCGGCCAATGGAGATCAGGGAATAACAGGTGATCAAGGAACAGGAGGAGGAGCAGGAGGTTCCATCTGGTTAAATGTAGGAGCGCTTACTGGTAGTAGTACAATTTCAACAAATGGAGGAAATGCAATAGATGCAAACTGGGATGGAGGAGGTGGAGGAGGAGGTCGAATAGCACTTTACTATACAAGCAACGATATTCCACTTACGAGTATCACTTCTTATGGTGGTAGGCCACTAGGTGGCGACTACAATGCCCAAAAGGGAGGAGCTGGAACAATATTTATGAAGTCTACAGTAGCAGCTAATGGAAACTTGATAATAGATAACTATCAGACTGATTGGAATCAAACAAATCCTTTTAAAGTAGCGTATACTGTATTACCAACTAGTTTGACAGTAGACAATTTAACAATCACAAAATTTTCTGATATTACTTATGGATCAACTATTAATGTAACTAATACATTTCTTATTGACCAGTATTCATACTTTAACGATACAAGTAGCATTATAACAAACACATTATCTATTTTGAATGGTTCTACTTTTTCGAATACAAGTAGCACAACTACAAGCACATTATCCGTTTTGAATAATTCGATACTATATAACCAAAGTACAGCTTCTTTTGTTTACAGTACATTGAATTGGACAGGAGGTAAACTAGTAGATAATGGAGGTACTTTAGCCTTGCTTTCAGGAGGAGGTGATTTAACAGTCCCTGCAACCAGTACATTAGATTCAAATGTTGCTAGATCATACTCAAATGTCATCG
>JBAXHO010000116.1:0-2929 GCA_037138855.1 bacterium | reverse complement strand
ATTCCTAATCAAATATCCTTTTCTTGAAACAGTTACTACGTAGCTTCTGTTTTGAGTAAGATTAAATGATGCGGACTTTATCGTCGGATCCACTGTTGTAGTGTCAATGAATGTCGGCGAAAGAAATGATGTTCTGATTGAAACATTTGTCTTTCCAGCTAAATTCATATAGTCATCATAACCTTTGTCACCAGCGTTCATCAAATCATCTGCGGATAAACATTTAAGAGAAACCGAATAGGCGGCAGGGGTTGGAGTAGGGGTTGGGTCAGCTTTCTCAGATAACTCCAACGCATTAATAATTCCATACCCCCAATTTAAATATTTTTTCGAAACAGAAATGTCAATGTTGCCAAGAATATCTGGTGAAATATTGTCATAAACTATTGAATTATTTGTATTAAGAGAGGTCTGAAGTTCTTTTGTAACGCCTAATACACTATAAACTGTTACAGTTTTATTAGGAATTGGATCCACTTTATTGTGGCTTCCCATTACAACTATTTTGTATTTTTTATTTACGTTTAAACCTCCAAGGCGTACTATCCCAGGTGCATTTGACAACGCATCGTCTTTACTATAAACATTAAGGTAACCTTGCAGACATTTGTCTGGGAAGACACCAGAATTTGCCGGTGTTGCAGTTGAGCCATTTGTTGAAGATTTGCCATTAAAAGATTGTTGAATTTTAACAGTATTTGAAGAAATGTTTCCATCAGAATCCTTAAGTGTAAGAGGGCTATCAATATCTCTACTTCCTCCATACTCATTCCAAATCCCAGAAGTATATCCATTGTTTCCAAAATTGATATTCCACGACTTTAATTTTAAAACAATATTATTTAAACGATTAGTTAAGTTTGTTTTTTCCACGCCATTGTTTAACAAATCTACATAGGTCCTTGCAGTCTCAACATCAAGTTGTATCCTGCTAGTTTCAGCAGCTAATACAAGACTTTCACAACGTGTAATATCATTTGATAATGAAACAAATCCCCAGTCAAGATTAATTAATCCAGTGCTCTTGTTTTCTGAATGATGTGAAAAATCACTGCTATATGATATTGTGTCAATTTCTGCATTCGCGTTAATAACAAGTGACAATGCAAAACGACGCAAATCAGAATCAACAAGTGAAGTGTCTAAGTTTATTGTTAAAGTATCCCCAACAAGATTATAATTAAGATTAGTTTTTTGTTTTACTGCTAAGTATTCATATATTTCAGGCGTAGACGCCATCCACATAGTATCGTTACCTTCAATCCCATATTTATTAGCCGAATAGGTCATAAATTTTGAAAAATTATCAAAAGATAAATTCCCGTTATCCGGGACCAATGTTGAAGTTCTAACACGATGCGAACTAGCTACACCCCAATAATTTGCACCATTAATACTGGTTTCTGAAATGTTATCGATATAGTCTTTCATTTCTTGCAAGGTTGTTTGGTCTGCAAAATATTTTCGTGAAATCTCAAGATTATTCAAATTAATATTTGCGGAAGCATTCATTAACCCATTATGTGACACAGATGTCTGCCCAACAAAAATTGTTTTCATATTATTAGATAACGCAGCTGGAAGATAATTAATATCTCCTGCAGGTAAGCCAAAATGTTTAATTGTAGCACCTAGTTCGGCTTGAAAACGAGCGGTGTTTTGTGTCACCTCATAAAAATAATCAATAACACTAGGTCCATGCGGACTTGGATAATTGATTATGGTTCCAACTGTAACAGGAGTAACAAGCGAGGTCCAACCATGATTAATCGGTTCCCATCCATTAGCGTATGCTTCCCTGAGTTCGTTCCAAGTCATATATCCAGGTGTATCGGTATGTATATCGGCAAAATTCGTGCTGTTTGAAAACCAATTAAAATCGCCCTTAAACGGAATTCGATACCCTGAACCGTCCGAATAATAAAGTCCCTTAACCGTCTGTCCAATTTCAGAAACAAAACCTCCATTTAAATATCGGTATACAGAATTGTAACCCTCGATATAACCGTCATCAGTGGAAAAACTAAACGCAAATTTTTTATTATATTTCAATGATGCTTTTGTAACAATAACTGACTCTGGCGAGGGGATTGTCTTAAAGCGTACGGTTACGGTCTTTACACTATTGTCTGCCTTGACAGCTAAATCCATCGTACCAAAAGTAAAACTAGAAAGTATCATTACTATCAAAATAGCTAATAAAAATCTTTTTCTCATAATTTTCCTCCAAACATTGTCCATCAATTTTTTGTAGTCTATACTCTCGAATTATCACATAAATTTTCTTCCTCGTCAATAATCAAATCATTTTTCCCCATTTATTCAACCCGATTGTTTAGTTTAATTAGCTTTAATCGATGTCGAATTTATTACTTCAGCATATGGCAGTACTGCCGCCTCGCCGAAAGCCCTCTCGGGGTTCAATTCCCCTAAATGGCTGAAAAGAAAGAGCCGGCTAGTTTGAGCCGACTCTTTCTTTTTGGTGGAGATGAGGGGAATTGAACCCCTGTCCGAGACCAAATTCGTAAATATTTCTCCGGGTGCATTCTGTGTTTTTACATTCCCTCCACGCGACTCCCACAGACAGGATTAGCGCTTAAGTATCCTTTAATACTGTTGGAGTTCAAGGCTACCACCACAACAGGGCTAGAGTTTAACCTCCGTCTCAAAAGGGCTGACTTGGTGACGCCCGGGCCCCCTGGCACAGCTACCAGGGCCGAACGGCTACTTAATTAAGCAGCAAATTGTAATTCTGGTTTAGCGTTTAAGCTATTTCCCGTTTTTTTAGGAGGCCAACGAGAACCCTCCACCCGCTTTACTTACTTCATCGAACCCGTCGAAGCCAGTACATCCCCATAATATGTAGATTTCTTTCTGCAATCTTGAAACCGCTTCTTGTTGCTCATTTACGCTTACTGCGTCACGCCAT
>JBAXHO010000115.1:0-2961 GCA_037138855.1 bacterium | reverse complement strand
TGTACTGTTTGCTCATGGTCACCAACTGTATTTGAACCAGTATTAAATCTAAGACAATAAGGTGCAATAGGTGGGAAGTAGTGTGTTGCTCCGTTTCCTGAAGGACAATTTTTAGGTTGCTCAGATATTTCGATATTATATACTAGTTCATTATTTACAAACCATGTAATAGAGTTTTCGTTCCACTCAACAGCGAACACGGTCCAATTTTGTGTGTAGTCATATGGGATTAAATGAATTGTTTGACTTTCTTCAACAGCCTCCATTCCAGGAGTTTGCCTCCAGTGATAAGTAACATCAAATAGATCGGTTGCGTTTGGTAGTGTTTCAAAAACATCAATTTCATTATTATCGAGGATATTTGGAAAAGTAATATTAGGATCGTCCTTATCTTGTACACCCCAAAGCCACATTGCACTTCCTTGTCCTTGTGCTGCGAATAATTTAACCTTGGCTTCGAAATATCCTGATCCATAGAAGTAATAATTCATAAAGGTGTTGTTATTGTAATCAATGGTATGAGTTGAAATTTCACCTTTAGAGTAAGCGCATCCATTTAATGATACATTGGTATTCCAAAGATCAGCATAGCAATTAAATTTAGGAGGATTTATTACTTGGTCAAAATTATAATAACCGGTATCCATTTGTTCGCTTGAGCTACATGGAAATGTAACATTATTCTGGTTTTGGATAAAGTCCCATTTACATTCGCCTGCATCTTCTGGATGATGTATATTCCAATATTTTAATGGATTTCTAAAATCCTGATCAAGCAATACATAATAACCAGGTTTTTGCAAAGGATTTGCAGGGCAAGGTGGAACGGTTAAGTCTATATGACATCTTTCAAACGGAGCTTGAGAATATAAACTGTTTGTCACAGAAATTAGGACTAATAATAAAACTCTTAATAAATATTTCATACTTTTATGTTTCTAGTTATGTTTATAATAAATATCATTGATTATGAGCAACAAAGATTAATTAGATTCTGTTGAGTTTAATGACGTCTCAGTAACAATCTTAATAAATTTCTTTGCAATTGAACTGTTTGCATTTTGAAATACAATTATATAAACACCAGGTTTGTAATTTGTTATGTCAATCTCAATGATATTAGTTGATTTAAAATTTAAAGAACTTGTCTTTTTTCCAGTAATATTCAAAATTTCAAGATGAGAAAAAGGAAATGACGATTTTACTTTAATAAGGTTATATGCAGGATTTGGACATATTTCAACATGCACATTTAATACATTTTCTTCAATTAATGTTGGCAAATCTGAATAACAGGTGCTATTGAAGATAAAACCTGTGAAGAAAGTATTTGGGTATGGCGTTATCACAGGATCAGTGTCAAGATTTCCAGTATAAATATTCACCCCTTTATATTTATGATCAGAATCTTCGAAATAATAATTTTTCTGAAATGGATCAATTGTTGAAGGTTCATTAAGGATTGAATACGCAACTATACTTTGAGAAATAATAGTAACACTACCGGTGAGTGTATTAATCTTAGCAAGCTTTCTGCCTTCAATTAAATTTCCCATCAATCCATAAAGTGTAGAGTCGTGGCAATTAAAGGATATTGGGCCAAAGCGATTTCCAGTTGCAATTCCAATTGCTACATCAGAAACTATAATACCTGAATATATGCTAACTCCGATAAGATGATTAGAAGGGTTATTGGATGTTTCGAAGTAGAAAATACCTTGAAAAGGATCAAGTGTAGTTCCAGTAAGTCCACTATAACTTGATGCAACAGAAATGGGAGAAATTACTGTGACCAGTCCAGAATTTGGATTTACTTTAGCAAGTTTTACAAGTTGTCCAGTTGCATCCACATCGATACCATATAAAGTTGTATCCCAACCATTATAAGTAATACCGTTGAATGTGAAACCGGGGTAGTTGATTATTGTCGTAGATTTAATTAATTCACCAGAATTAAGATTGAAACATAACAACAGAGAATCGGAAATATAATAGAATATTTTCCGATTAGGATCAACTGTTCTTCCAAATCCACTAGCAGAAAAATTTGCAATATTTAAAGAAACATTTGAAACATTTCCAGTCTGAACATTAATCTTCGAAAGATACAAGCCTGGACTTGAATTTTGTGATGAAATTCCATAAGTTATGGAATCAATTTGAGATCTTGCATTTAGAGATAATAGTGAAATAAGGAGTGTGAAAAGAATCTTTTTCATGGCATTTGCGTTAAATTATTTCTCTACTAATGAATGTTTAATATTGCATACATTTAGTCTGCAATAATATGTCAAATTTAAAAATATTAAAAGAAAAGGAAGAGATTTTTTTGGATTGAAATATTATAATAATCGGAAGAAATAATGGTGAAAACTAGAATAAATACGCAATGATGCAAATCTTTTTCTGCAATTATTTTTATTATATTAAAAATGATCTATTGTGTAAAAGTTTAATAATCAGCTCGTAATTGTTTTTTACATCATAGTATTCTCTAATACGCCCGATCTTCTTCTCAATATTTGATTGCGATTGCTCTAGCTGAATTTGTAAGCGTCATCAACGGTTAAACTTCCACCAACAATTTCGAATTCATTAGATTCGATACCAAAAGAAAAGCAAAATCCATCAAAAACTATGAAATGATCATCAATTATATAAAGTCGTATCATATGTGATTCAATTAAGAAAGTTATGCTAATGTTACTTTCCTTGGAGTCTTACCTCCATTTAAGGAACAAATATATAGATTGTAGTTGATGAAAGACAGTTTTTCTTTCTAAACCAGGAAAAGCAGGTATCTTGTTCATATTCAGCTAAATACAGCGACACATTCAATCTTGGCTACAATTCGACAAAAAAAAGTTGAAAAAAAATCTCATTTACCCTATCACTTTTCACTCTTTCTATATTAGCCTCAATTAAATGTTAGCACTTTTTAAGCTTAAATTTACCAACCTA
>JBAXHO010000114.1:0-3012 GCA_037138855.1 bacterium | reverse complement strand
GGTATATAATTAATATACTTTCCACTTCTTGAAAATAATATTACAATTTTTACAAATATAATGTTCACTAACCTCGTTTCATGTAATTGTTTTTGTGTTAGAATAATATCAATCACAAAAATACAAATTTGCTGTAGAGGTGAATGATTTGAACAAATATCTTACTAATATTGATCCAAAATCCACAATAGGTTTAAACGGTGCTCCTTTTTCTTTAATACAAATGAATGATACTTACGGTATTGACCATTATTTAATTTGTCGATCACATCCAACAATAATGTATATGTACAGCGGGAAAACAAATATCGTAATTAGTAACACAACTCATCATCTCAAAAAAGGAGATTTGATTTTTATAAATTCCTTTGAGTACTATAAACACTTACCAGAAATAGGAGTAGCTTACGAATTATTTTTCCTTACCTTTGATATGGATAATATAAATATTCAAAGCAAACACATTTCACCCTTCAATCTTCAACTTCAACAATTAGTAAAACGTCGCTTATTGTTTCCAAGATTTTTACCAAGGGATAACTCCTGGGCCGAAGGTATAAAAAAACTTTTCGAAAATATTTGTATAGAATCTACTAAAGACAGCAAAAGAACTAGAAAATTTATAATCCCTTTTATTATTCAAATCATCTCGACTTTAATGTTAAATAACTTTTTAAAAAAAGATCATCTACACAATAAACGTCTAGAGAAAGTTCAGTTGTTGGATAATATATTCAATATTTTAGAAACAACCTATTATCATGAAAATTGTATAGAAAATCTGGAGGAAGAGACTAAATTAACTCGTAGAGAAATCTCCAAATTAATACTACATTTTTATGAACTTCCACTCACAAAATTTATTAACATATTTAAAATACAAAAATCAATGGAGTTATTTTATAAAACCAACTTGTCTAATACTCAGTTAGCTAACAAAGTAGGTTTTAATGATCCTAGCTACTTCGACAAAATTTTTAAACTTGTGAATGAAATTACGCCCTCCCAATATCGTCAGGAGCTTTCAAGTCTTCCACAAAACACGTTACCAACAGATTGGAAAGAGTTCTGTTTTGGTAAGCCTGCTCTAAAAGGATCTTGTTGTTACGAAAACGGCTTATTTAAGATAAAAGGACCTGGCAATAAATACATTCTCAGAAACGATATATTCCAATCCATATGCAAAGAATTCGTTTCTGACTTTGACTTTAAATGCCATGCCTCACTTACACATTCTTTTGATGTAAACAACTTCTTAGGCATTCTAATTAAAGAGGATTTAAAACAGGATAGTGACTATTTCGCTTTTTTAGCCTATAAAAGCAACGCTTTGTTTAAAACTTTCAATTCAAAAATAAAAGATTCATCTTATTTTGGAATAAATTATATTGATTGTAAGAATGCATTTATTAGAGTTCAGAAACAAGATCAAAAAATTATTATCTCTTTGTCTAACAACGGAACTGATTGGGAAGAGGTTTTTAAAAAAATGTCACCCTTTAAAAGTGATAAAATTTATGTTTGCCTCACAACATCCTCCCGAAACCCGGACAGGCTTTCAATGGCTGAGTTTAGAATTCTTTAAACGAAAATGAACATTACTTATTGCTAATTTTATCTGGACATATTAATATAATTTAGGTAAATAAAGTACTTTTTAAATTTAGAATGCTTATGCATCAACGCAATAGTTGACGTAATCAGTGGGGGTTAATATGATTGATGAAAAGATTTTCGAACTATTTAGCGACATTTTTAAAAACCAGATTTCAAGTTTTCATTACGATGGTAAATACCACCCTTTAAATATTGATGTGTTAAATGGGGAAACGAATTTTGAATTTGCTAAAGGTTTAGAAGCTAATTTAACTATTAAAAAGCATAATGATTATGATGCGTATGAATGGGTTGTTAATTTTGAAAATACTAGCGAGGGCAATACCTATAATCTATCAAACATTCTTGGAATTGATAGTACTATGCCATACGATAAAGGTGATGTTGTTGAATTTGAAAGTTTAAATGGTGATCAATGCGACAGCAAATCATTTATGCCAATTAAAAAGCAATTACTTTTAGGGGAGGAGCTCAACGTAGCACCGTATGAAGGAAGATCTTCTGATTCCGCTTTCCCATTCTTTGAAGTTCATTCAAGCAATAAAGGCTACATTTTTGGAATTGGCTGGACGGGACAATGGAATTTAAGGTTATCGAGAGATGATGACGGACTGATGGTACAAGTTGGGTTCGAAAATGATAATTTTTATTTAAAACCGATGGAAAATGCACGTTCTGTCAGTATGCTGGTGATGGCTTGGGAAGGCGATCATGTTGAGGCGCATAATAAATTTAGGCGTTTTATTATTGAAAAAAACAGTCCTAAAGCAAAGTTTGGCGCAACATTACCGCTACCAGCTGCAATTCAGACCTATGATTTATATTCATATGTTGAAAAATCGGGTAAAATTGCTGACTTTTATAATAGCGAAGAAGGGCAATTAGAGGTATTAAAAAGAAGTTTGAAATGTGAGGGAATTGATACGTTCTGGGTGGATGCAGCATGGTTTCCTGGTCATTTTCCTTTAGGCGTAGGTAATTATTCCTTTAAGGATGGTTTTCCAAGTGGATTCAAACCTGTATTTGATGAAGCACATAAGCAGGGAATGAGGACTGTCATGTGGTTCGAGCCAGAACGTGTAGCAGCGGATACTGAAATGCATAAATACCATCCTGGATTTCTCATTACAATCGATCCCGAGCATAGTAATTTATGGGGCAATAATAAAAACCAACAAAGATTATTTAATTTCGGGGATCCTAAGGCAAGAGAATATATGACTAAACTCATTTCAAATTTCATTGTGGAACAGGGGATTGATATTTATCGCCAGGATTTTAACATGGGTATCAAACATTTTTGGGATGCAAATGATGAAGCTGGCAGAAGTTGCTTTACAGAAATCAAGTACATTGAAGGCCTCTATCAGTTTTGGGACGATTTGAATGAACGTT
>JBAXHO010000113.1:0-3047 GCA_037138855.1 bacterium | reverse complement strand
TCTCTTTTATTTCCTATTTGGATTTTTATAAAACTTTTAGCGGACAGCAGTGATCGCCCTTAATATCACTAAGGAAAACTGGAATTTCCTGCTGCGTCAATGCTTCAATCATTAACTGAATCGCCCGAGACTTTCCTGTGCCAGTACTACCGGTAATCAAACCATGACGAGTCAAGACACTTAGCGGAATACTGACAGTTTGCTCATTATAAATTTTACCTGCCAACTCAGGTCTACCCATGGCAAGCCCTTTTAAACCAGCATAGTTACTCGAAAAAAAAGCCTGGAAGTCTTGACTCATATCAGTTGAAGCACAAAATAAAAATATGCATGTTTCAATTATAGTATATCTAAAGCAGAGGCAAAAGCTAAAGTAATTCAAAATTTTCATAATATGTTAATATTAACAATTATTAACATAAAAAAAATCCATGCAAGAACTTCGCGGTATCTCCGGTCAACTCAATCAAAAACAAAAAAAACTCAGTGTCGGCGTCGCCGCTGTGATCATCGAAGCTAGGCAAATTTTACTTGTTAGAAATACGAGTACTAATATCTGGAGCTTTCCCGGAGGTCATGTCGCAGTTAGCGAATCACTGCCAGAAGCCTTGCAAAGAGAAGTAAGGGAAGAGACCAATCTGCAGGTAAATGTTTTAGATGAACCAATATTTTATCAATACGAAATAATACCAGGTTTAACATTATTGTTATTTTTCTTTAAAACCAAAATTTCTTCTAAAAAAATTGTCTTGAAGAGTATTAATGACGAAATTAGCGAAATCCGCTGGTTTCCTCTGGATCAGCTACCTGAAAAAGTCTATGAGAATACAGCGTATGTGATTCAGCATTTTATTAAATGGTAATTACAACAATTGATAATTAAGATATAATTGGAAAATAGCTAAAAGTTAGAAGTTAAGAGTTACAAGATAAAAGATAATAGCGAGAAGGAAAGAATATATGAATCTAGGAATCTAGGAATAAAAATGAAACTCGAAGCAAGAATTATCAGTGTAATCAGAATTAGATATTCAAAGCTACGAGCTACTTAGCTACAAGCTACTTTTTCTTGCTACTTGATACTTTTTATCTAACTCATTATTAATAACCTAAACCGTCTCGCACAATTTACTCATATTATCTACGATTTTGACCGTACAATTGCCACTATTCAGATTGATTGGTCAAAGTGGCATGATTTTACCAGAGAATTAATCAGAAAATATGAACCCCAATTAGCTTATCCGGGAGGCGCCACAATTCATTTAGTCCAAAATGAAATGGTACGTAAATATGGCAAATCTTTTCGGGATGCCATGTCTGCTTTCAATGAAAAATTTGAATTTGAAAATTATTCAGCCTGCATACCCAATTCGCAACTCATTAAATTTATCAAAGCCAATCCCCAAAAACAGCAATTTATTGTAACTAATCAAAATCGTTTACTGCTTAATAAATTGCTACTGGAACTTGGAATCGCTCAATTGATCGAACGTACTATCACGAGAGATGATGTTTTATTCATTAAACCTGATCCAGAAGGAATCTTGAAATTGATTGATCCTACTGTGCCTTTATCACAATATATTTATGTAGGGGATAGTGATTCCGATGCCATTGCTGCCAAAGCAGCAAGGATTGAGTTTGAGAGGGTGGAGAATCAGAACAAAAATTAAAAAGATTAAAATATTAACGAGTTAACGGGTTAAAAAATTAAAAATTGTAATCTGAAATCTGGAATCTGAAATCAGATCATTTCTCTATTAGATCTCAGATACTTAGCTACTTTTTCTTACTACTTGATACTTAATACCTGATACTAATTGTTATATTATTAACTATACTTCTAAATTATCAATAAATTATGAGTATTTATAAAAAAGTCTTTTTGACAAGCATAATTGTTTCTGAAGTTATTATAATCTTTCTTTTAAGCTACTTTTTAATCCTCAGAAATCATTCAAGTCAACTTGATAAAACTGCTTTACTTTACGAAAAAGTCGATGCCTGGGGACCTTGTCCTCCATTTTCAAAATGTACCAGCACTATCCAATTATATTATTCCGGAAAAATTATTAGCGATAATAATTTCTTAAAAGAAAAAGAACTCGATCAACAAACTGTTCAAAATATTGTCCGAAAAATCAACTCTTCAGGATTGATGAAGAAAGATTGCCTAGCAAATCCCGTGATAGATTATTCTGCTTACTATAGAATTATCATCGCTAATAAAGAAAAAAAAATCAACTTTCCTGGTTGTGAGAAAGAATTAACTGAAATTGATAAATTAATTGCAGGAAATTGATGTTAAAATTCGCGGTAGATGATTAATATTGGGAATAATTTCTTTTACTTTCAATGCTTTTGCCTGCTCCTGATTTAAATGTCCAGTAAGAACTACAACAGGTAAAACTCCGGCATTTTTCGCCATTATTACATCAGTTGCAGCATCGCCGACATAAATAGTCTCTGACTTGCTTATCTGTAATTCATTCATCAGCTTTTCGAGCATAAAGGGATGTGGTTTAACTTGATCCGGTGCCACCTCAAAAGATGAAATTATTTTTTTAAATAGGGCGGAGGGAATCTGAAATTTTTTCATAATACGCTGAATCATCTCAGGATGATTGCCGGTTGCAACTGCTAATTGATAATCAGTTGCCAAAGTCTTTAATGTAGTAATTGTCCCCGGAATCATTGTCAATTGGCTCACAAATGTCTCTCCAGTGAAATGTTTTTCAAAACTAGCAACAGCTTGATCTTGTAATTGAGGATGCTCCGCTAAAAGCAGTTCCAATACTTGAGCAAAAGGCTTACCCCAGCGTGCCAGAATCCGTTTGGTTTTTTCAGCTTCTGGTAATTCTACTGCCACTGCAAGAAGCGCTGCATCATAACAAGCAAAATACCCCTGTTTAGCTCCAAGAGTAATCACATCATCCCAATCAAAAACAATTAATTTAACCATTGGCAGAGAAAATTATTACCTAATTATACCTGTTTTCAGAAAATTATAGTAAAATTATTGAAATGGAATCTGGAATCTGGAA
>JBAXHO010000112.1:0-3170 GCA_037138855.1 bacterium | reverse complement strand
ACCAGATAATCGGCAAACAATTTATTAAGGGTTGTAGCTCTTACATTAACAGGAACTACTGTGGATTTAGTTTTATAGTACCAATTGTTTTTGGTAGTATATCCCGTTAAAGGCTGTCCGCTGATATCATCTTTCGCAAAGATTTTTAATGGTACTTCCTGATGCGCAAATACTTTAGGGATTCCGGCAATGGGTGATATGTCAAGCCTTTCGTTGGCTTTTAAAAATGTCTCTAAATCTATAAGCGCAGGATGCTTCCCTTTTATCAATCGCCCTTCTAATAGTTTACCTGTAATATAACCGGCATAAAATGGATTACTTATGATACCCCGAAATGATTTCTCATTGATATTTACTCCTCTTGCTCTTAACGTATCAATAATGGCACGATGATTTAACTTCCCTTCTGCTACAAGACCGAAGGCTTTTTTCAGTTCCTTTCCTTCATTGGTAATAATGTATTGATGAAAACAGGCACGCTGCCCAATTTGAGTATTCTTGTATCCCACTGGCAGACAATAAGGCCAGTATCCTTTTTCCATTACTTCTCTAGTATGAAGCTTGGTTCTGTCACTCTTGGCTACATTATCAAAATTATTCATGAGGTGCATGAAGTTTTCCTGCAAACGGCCTGAAGCTGTTGATGTATCTATATCCTGCATGACTGATTTAACAATGATTCCTTCCTTTCTTAAATCTTCACTCAGTTTTGCGGCTGTGGAACCGGTGCGGGAGAACCTGTCGTAACTTGATACAATGATATAAGTGATATCCTTATGCTTTCTAACATAAGAAAGCATACGCTGGAACTCTTTTCTTCCATCAGTTTTAGCACTCTCGTATTTACCTCCAAAAAGTTCACGTACAGCAATTTTGTTTCGGGTTGCAAACTCCTTGTCGATTTTCATCTGCACTTCCAAACTACCATTATTCTGTTCCTGCTCCCAACTGCTTACTCTGGTATATATAACACCATATTTGCCAGTTCGTAAATTAGGAACCTGATATTGTCCCGCTATCATTTTTTCTAATAGCGTTTCAAGATTATTCTTCTTCATCTTGGGTTATTTTATTTTCTTCTTCAAAATAAATATCGATTAATAATTCAGCAAAAAGGAACAATTGATCATCAACTGAAAGTTCCTTTTCTCTATTATCCTCTTGGTTTTTTTCGTCTTTTTGTACCTTTTTTACATAGTCCTTTTTTTGTGTTTTCATTGTTCACCGAAAAATGGTACACCGTCCAGTTAAGTGGAGAGGTATGTTGGTGAAACATTTATGCCGAGATTATCGGATATATTTCTTTTTTTTAGTTTTAAAAACGATAGTTTTTTCATTACGGGTTACAAGGGTAATTTCTTCATAATTTCCCAGCCCTAATGCTTTTTTCAACTTCAATACTTCTTCTCCCGAAATGGTCTTTTCCTTCTCGACATCAAATCTAAATGGTACTCCATCATTAAATTTTACGGTCAGCTCCTTTACATTCTTGGTACGTATTTCTTTTAGTACCATCTTTTCATCATCACTAAGCAGCCTTGGTAAGAGTAATTTTTGAAGCTCTTCTTTTTCTATAAATTCTTCTAAAAAATACGATAATGAAAAATAAATATGAGGACGTTTTCTGTCAAGATCTGTACGATGATGGTTGAAATAATGGTCTCCAATATGTTCCATTACCTCGCCATCCATAAATACCAGTATTCCGGCTTCTTCGTTTACTGCAAGACTATT
This sequence comes from bacterium, assembly GCA_037138855.1. Lineage (GTDB taxonomy): Bacteria > Patescibacteriota > Dojkabacteria > B142 > OLB20 > JBAXHO01. The sequence continues at coordinate 1,436 of JBAXHO010000112.1, read as the reverse complement.
ATTAATTAAATTGGTAAGGTAGTTAATATCGTATTTCAGGCCATACAACAGCATTTCACTGTTTAATGCATTTTCTACCCATTGCAACGAATTTTCCTCTTCCTCTGACAAAGTGCCTGCCAGTTTTTTCTTTAATAAGTTTGTCTTTGTGAACTCCAGATTTTTTTGCGGCAGGCCAATATCATATGCTTCCTTAAAAAAATAGTTGCAAATCTTTTCTGTTTTCTTAACAGTAAAACTCGATTCTCGCAGATGGTCGAGTATGCGTAGCCAAACCAGTTGTGCAAAACTGAGCTGAAATTTTTCGCCTTTCTCAAAAAACGGCAACAAACCATGGCGCCTCCAGTATTGTAGGGACTTGTAAATTTTATTTCCTCTTAAATCGTTCACATCTTCGATAAGTACAATTCTATCAAAGAGAAATTCCCTGAATTCAGCGACAGATATTTTGTCCTCAGCGCTTGTTGATCTTTTAGCCATGCAGTAAAAATAAATAACTTTGTCTATTTAGCAAAATATATTAATTTTACTATGCTAAATAAACAATTATATAAAAAAAAGCGAATTCCGGCATATGGCATACATAACAGGCATAAAAAACAAAGAAGCTGCCAACTACGGCTGTAAAAAGGTTAACAGTACGATGACATCCTTCCGACAAATGCTGAAATATAGTTGGCAGATGCCGACAGATGCCGGTAGAATTCGAAAAAAATCCCTATTACTATGAAAAAAGTTCGTTGCCCTTATTGCAAGGAGTGTTTTTTAACAAGAGGAACTAGAATTTATTGTCCAGGAAAAGACTGTTATACGAAAAGCAAAAAAGACCGACAGCGTATAGTGGATGGATTGGCTAAAGAGATAAAAAAAGGTCTGTATACAAATTTTAAATTTTTTCAGGAACACTTACCAGAAAATGGCCACACAAAAATAGACTATGATCAGGCGCTGAAAAGCGGGTTTAATGATAATGCATACTATGGCACATACAAATTCGGAAATAAATTATGGAGAATGGTTGAAAATTATTATTTCTTAATTGAACATACTGACGATAAAAGAATACTTAACATTTATAAAAAATAAAAAAATGGAATTTGAAAAGTATGGGCCATTAGCCCAAAGCAAAGAATTTGCTGAAACCCAAAATACAAGTTGGATACCTATTTTCATAACCCTGGGTGCAGGAATTTTAATAGGTTACTTCATGATTGCATCAATCCAGCAATATCAACCAAAGATTACTGTTGAATCCAATCAGTAACGGTGCCTGAATACATTGTTTCTTTCAGCTGAGTATTCACTGTATCCAGTAACTATTTATTTTTGGAAATAATTAATTGTAGTGATTTGGTATTTGATAAGCAATGGCAGCTTTGCTTTTTTATACCTTACTGTGTCTGTAAAATGCCCTAACTAGGAAAATCCGCCCAATG
>JBAXHO010000111.1:0-3407 GCA_037138855.1 bacterium | reverse complement strand
CTTTTGGACAGGCAGAAGATGGAAACGGAGAAAACCTTCATGGGGCTGGTGCTGTGCGTTTCGACAAGAAGACAGTAGGAACTGGCGCAGGTGAAGAAAGGGTGTTAAACTATATACGCCTTGTTAGGAATAATTAATTGACAGTTTACACACAAAATTATTTTTGATAATGATCACAGTTTGAAACTGTTCTGTTAAATCAAAAAAGGAAGTGGAATTTATAATAGACATTTCAGTTGGAAATGCTGCATTTATTAGTAGATTTAAGAATCCCGGAAATTAATAGTGCTATTTTTTTAATAAATGTTTATTTAGCTATAATACTTTAATTATTGCCGCATGAAAATATTAAAAGCTTCTTTCATTTTTACAATTTTATTCAATACGGCTTTCGCTCAATTAAGCGTTGCTCATACACAAACTGGCATACCTATTGAAATGCTTTTTCCGCAAGGCAAATCCAAAGCTTTGATATTGAGTTTTGATGATGGGCGGGCTGCTGATAGGCATTTGGTAAAGCTGATGAATGACTATAATCTTGTAGGCACTTTTCACCTCAATTCTAACAAACTAGGAACTAAAGATTATCTAACTAAAGAAGAAATTAAATCACTGTTCAAAGGTCACGAAATTTCTTGTCATACAGCCAACCATCCAAGTTTGTCTACTTTGTCGAAAGTTGATGTGGTGTATGAAGTACTTGAAGATAGAAAAGAATTGGAGCGATTGGCAGATTATCCTGTTCGTGGAATGTCGTATCCTTTTGGCAATACCAACGATGCTGTAATAGATGCAATAAATGGTTTGGGTATCGAATACGCTAGAACAGTTGGCGATACGTATAATTTTAGTATGCCCACTGATTTTCTTAAATGGCAACCCTCTATTCATTTGTTTGGAAAAACGAATTATATCCCCAATGATACGGCAAACGACAGAAGAGAATTAGGCCAATTTTATCAGCTTACCAATGATTTTCTAAAAACAAACACATTAGCCTTGTATAATGTTTGGGGGCATAGTTGGGAATATGAAGGCGCTGGAAACAAATGGGCAGAAGTAGAAAAGTTTTTCAAAATAATTGCTCAAAATCCTGATATACACTACACCACACAAATAGCTTTAAGAGATTATATCAATGCCTTTAAAAACCTCAAATTCTCAGTAGACAAAACTATGGTGTACAATCAAAGTGCCATAAAAGTGTTTTTTAAAATGAAAGGTAAAGTGTATAGTGTTCCTTCAGGGATAACCATTCATTTAACAAACGAATAAAGATGAAACGTTCAGCATTCCTATTATTTTACAAAGTGCTTATTGCCTTTGCTATTGCCTTATTATTTAAATTATTGTTTGCCAACCAGCCCAAAATATTTGGGTTAGATTTAATTATAGTTACATTGGTTATAATATTTTTATGGGAAGGCAATAAATTAATTGACGGCTGGCTGAACACCAAATATAGTTGGATTAAAAGCCCCCAAAAAAGAGTGATTGCCCAAGCAATTGCTTTTACACTGTTTACATCAATTACGCTTTTTTTGTTGATGTTTACTTTACACCAAATTAAATTTGGAGATGGCAGATTGATAGACCACAGAGACCGCAAAATGCAAGAAATATTTCTTCCTGCTTTATTCTTTACTTTGGCATTAATTGCCATTTATATCAGTTTTAATTTTTTCATGGCCTGGAAAAATAGTTTACTTGAGGTAGAAAAGTATAAGACCCGAAGCACTGAAGCACAATTACAAAATCTTAAAAATCAAATTAATCCCCATTTTCTTTTCAATAATTTAAGTGTGCTTACTTCATTGGTTTACAAAAATCAGGATAAAGCTGTAGATTTTATTAATGAATTATCAAAAGTATACCGGTATGTATTAGATAATAAAAATTCAGAATTAGTAACCTTAAACGAAGAATTAGGGTTTCTGAACCATTATACTTATTTACTGAAAATACGATTTGAAAATGCTATTGAGTTTACAGTAAATATTGAGGAAAATATTAAGCACAGTTATTTACCCCCAATGTGTTTGCAAATGCTGGTAGAAAATACCATTCAGCATAATGAAGCTTCTCAGGCAAAGCCATTGCAGGTTTCCATTTATACCAATAATAATACATTAACTATAGAAAATAATATTCAGTCAAGAAGCGACCTGCCTGAAAGTTCAAAAACCGGATTATGCAATATACAATCACGATATTCCTATTTTACTGACAAAAAGGTTGCAATTTTCAATGATGGAAAATTTTTCAAAGTAACTTTACCATTAATGTTAAAATAATGAAAGTAGTTATTATAGAGGATGAAAAATTATCTGCAGAGCATCTGGCATTACTATTAAAAAAAGTTGATGTAAACATTGAAATAGTAAAATATATTGATACTGTAAAAGCAACCGTAAGTTTATTTGAAGATGGGCTGCAATGCGATTTAATTTTTATGGATATTCATTTGGCAGACGGAAATTGCTTTGAGGTATTCAAACAGATAGAGTTGGAAACTCCGATTATTTTCACAACCGCCTATGATAATTATGCTATCCAGGCATTTAAACAAAATAGTATTGATTACCTGTTAAAACCAGTCTCGTTGCAAGATGTGCAATTTGCAATGGATAAATTCAACAAACAGCAGCAAACAGCAAATAAGAAACTATTTGAAAATTTTGCAAAAACATATCAGCAAGTAAATAATCAGTACAAAACAAGATTTATAGTTAAAGTAGGTGAAACCATTGACTCTGTTCAGGTAAATGAGATTCATCATTTTGAAACTAAGGAAAGTTTATCATTTTTGGTGACTAATAAAGGCAAAAAATACATAATAGAATATACACTAGACCAATTAGAAAAGATATTGCCGCCTCAGGATTTCTTTCGTATTAATAGAAAAATAATTATTCACATTCAAGCTATTGAAAAAGTTCAGACTTATTTTAATAGCCGTTTAACTATTACAGCTAATAAATTAGTGGGTGATTCGCAAATCGTAAGTAGAGTGAGGGTAATTGAATTTAAAAAATGGTTAGACAGTTAATAGATAGTATTGAATAACAATATGTAAAGATAAGACATGAACAACCTACAAGGCTACACACATATGCCAACCTTGCAAAAGAGCTTTGCTTCTTAGCTACCCACGGCAAACACCCTAGTTGGCATACCTGCCCACATTTTATGCAGACCAAGAAGAAGCACTAACACACAACATTGGTATTGCCAATAGTGGGGCTGGACGGAAGTACAATCAGCGGCAGTAAAAATCCAGGCTTCAGTTCGGGCGGGACAAAGAACGCTGAACATTAAATCTTAACTTCATCAAAATATTTTCAATCAGCAGTTGTTCCGGGCGGACGGAATTCTTATTACCCACCATCGGCAATACCTGCTCGTTG
>JBAXHO010000110.1:0-3420 GCA_037138855.1 bacterium | reverse complement strand
ACCGTATTGAAAACAAATTATTCAAAGGAATTAATATAGGCGGAATTAATAGAGCAGACGTAGCAGACTTTTTAATAAAACAAGCAGAAAAACAAACTGAATTAAAAAAGTACATTGCGATATCTGAAAAATAGGATAAAATATAAACCGAACCGCTAACAGCGCACAAGCGCAACCCGAAAAGGGTATGCGCCTGTGCGCCGAACGTTACCAGTAATGCTATGACGACAGAGCAAACATTAACCGACAGAAAATAAAATATGACAATAGAACTATTCAATCAAGAATTTGAAGGCATCGTAGGACAATTAAAATCTTATATTTTAAGAATTACAGCGAGTATTGCAGACGCAGAAGATATTGTTCACGACACTTATTTAAAGGCTCTTGACAAATTACACACTTTTCGTGGCGAATCTTCTTTAAAAACTTGGCTTTTTTCTATTGCCTCCAACTTGGCAAAAGACAATTTAAGAGCACAAAAACGGTGGACGGAAAACGTAACTGACATCACAAAAGAAGCCGCACTAAATAACAGGCAGTTTTTTCAAGAGGCAATGAATATCCGAATGACTTCGCCTCACGGACAATACGAAGCAAAAGAACATATTGCTTTTTGTTTTACCTGCATCTCAAAATCATTACCGTTAGAGCAACAACTTTGTGTTTTCTTGAAAGAAGTTTATGAGTTTAAAGTTTCTGAAATAACAATCATTCTCAACACTACTGAAGCAATGGTAAAATATTATCTGCATACAGGGCGGTCAAAAATGATTAATATTTTTGATGGACGATGTGCCTTAATAAACAAAGAAGGAGTTTGTCATCAATGTTCCGAATTAAACGGAATTTACAATCCGAAACAAAATACCCAAGTAGAATTAATGAAAATTGATTTAGTTAAGGAAGCCGAAAAAGGAAATAAAGAGCATTTGTTTGATTTAAGAATGCAGGTTTTAAGAGAAATTGACCCAATTACATCAAAAACATCAGAACTGCAACTGCATCATTTAGAGTACAATAGACAAGTAATGGAAAAATATTTGGAAAAAACTGTTGATTAATCCTATCGTTTTGTTTTGCCCAATCGTCAAAATAGAAAACAAAACAAGAATGAAGTATTTAATCACAATTTTAACAATCACAATGATGACATCAGCAACAATGGCTGAAAACGGAAAAGCCACAACCGTTAAAACTACTTTTCACAGAGAAACCACTGTAAGTATCGAAATTAAAGCCGACCCAACAATTGTTTGGGCTTTGCTAACTAAAGCTTCTGACTATACACGTTGGAACTCAACTGTAACTTCTATTGAAGGCAACATCGCATTAGGAGAAAAAATTAAATTAAAATCAATTCTTGATGCAAAGCGAACTTTTAAACTCAAAGTAAAAGAGTTTGAACCAGAGAAGAAATTGGTTTGGGGTGATGGACAGGGAAATCGTATTTATACCATCACAAAAAATGGCAGCGGAATAATTGCTTTTTCAATGACTGAAAAAATTGGTGGGCTCATGTTTCCAATGTATGCTAAAATGATTCCTTCATTTGACCAATCTTTTGAGCAATTTGCAAGCGACTTGAAAAAGGAATCGGAAACAATAATGACTGCCAAATAATTTTCTAATCTAAAAATCAAACAAAATGAAAATAGTTAAAGTAACATATGCAACAAAAACAGAGTTTGCAGAACAAAATCAAAGCAATATAAAAAATGTAATGACTGATTTGCAAAATGCAAATCATCAAGGCATCAATTACAATGCTTGTTTATCAGCTGACAATAAAACATTCACACATACAGCATTCTTTAAATCTGACGAAGACCAAAAACTTTTAAATGAACTACCTTCTTTCAAATTTTTTCAAGAACAATTAAAATCTGGCGGACTTGAAGTTCCACCCAAACAAGAATTGTTAACATTAGTAGGTTCATCAACTAACATTTTTAACTCGTAATATGAAAACAATTTTAGTCACGGGTGCAACAGGACGACAAGGTGGTGCTGTTATTGAACACTTGCTTAAAAATAATTTTAACATAAAAGCACTATCAAGAACACCTGATAGTGTTTCAGCACAGCTTCTCACTTCAAAAGGGATAACTGTTCTGAAGGGTGATATGTCAAATCTCCAATCGTTGAAAGATACCATGAAAAATTGTGATGGTGTTTTTAGCATTCAAAATTATTTTGAATACGGTGCTGAAAAAGAAATTAAATATGGCAAGAACGTTGCTGATGCTGCAAAACAAAGCAATATTTCACATTTTATTTACAGTTCGGTTTGCAATGCCGATAGCAATACTGGTGTTCCACATTTTGAAACAAAAAATAAAATTGAACAGCATATCAAAAACATTGATTTACCATACACTATTTTACGACCAGTGAAGTTTATGGAAAACTATTATATCCCACAGGTATTTAAGGGGATTTTAGGGGGTAAATTATTTGATTCCATACAATCAGGCAAAAAACATCAGATGATTGCCTTGGATGATATAGGTAAATATGTTGCAGATGCATTTGCTAGTCCAGAACAATACTTAAACAAAACAATTGAAATCGCTGGTGATGAATTAACCAATGAGGAAGTTGCCCAAACCATGTCAGAAGTGCTTGGAATTAAAATGAAATTCAAGAGACTACCTTTGTTTATTGTCAAATTAGTGATGGATAAAGAATTGTATCTGATGTTTAATTGGTTTTATGAAAAAGGGTTTACAGCTAATTTAGAAGAAACAAAAAGAAATTTTCCATCGGTTAAAGTTACTACTCTAAAAGAATTTTTACTTAGTGAAAAATGGCAACGATGGAATAAAAAGGGAAGCGTTTAAAGCAAATTCAAAAGAAAGTGTATATGAAAAATAAAATCGGAACAAAAGAAAAACCTTTGGTTTTAAAAACTCCACCATTGACAAGTGAATACACAATGCATGTGGACGAAAAAGACGGAAAAGAAGTATTAGTTTGCACGGTAGGTAAAACGGTATTGCTTTATGATATACGCTGCTTGGACGACCTTCATACAATGCTTAAAAAACATGGCGACTGGATGGAACTTGGCAGTGCAGACGAACAGAAACCTGCAAAAGACGGAACCGTTGAAGCGTGGGGACGTTCAGAGAAGAATCCCGTTGGCGGTTGGTATGGACTTAAAAAAGGACTTCGTGGACGCTTCGGAATGTATGTTCCGCCATTAATGGAAAAACTTGGACTTGCAGAAGTTACACACGATGCAAAGGGAAACAAAATGAAAGCGAAGTAGTAACGGACAAAAAAGCACTACTGGTAACAGCACCTACCCAAAAGGCGGGGTTTCGTGTTCCAAAGATAGTTTTGTGGTTAATCAAACATTTGTTTTTCAAATCAAGTTTTGTGGTAAAAGTCCCGCCCTTCGGGTAGCTGCAAAAC
>JBAXHO010000109.1:0-3539 GCA_037138855.1 bacterium | reverse complement strand
AGCTACTAGCTACTAGCTACTAGCTACTAGCTACTAGCTACTAGCTACTAGCTACCAGCTACCAGCTACTAGCTACCAATTACTATTTCTTGTATAATGTCCTTATGTCCAATACTCATGACCGAATTCTTTTAATTGATGCTAATGCGCTGGTGCATAGGGCTTACCACGCATTTCCACCGACACTGGTTACGGCCAAAGGCGAGCAGGTGAATGCTGCTTATGGTTTTACTAGACTTCTGTTACAGGTGCTCAAAGAATTCCATCCAGAATATGTTGTCTGTGCCTTTGATACCCATGCGCCGACATTTCGGCATCAAATGTATAGTGAGTACAAAGCGACTCGCAAAAAACCAGATGAAGCATTGGTAAAACAATTTCCCTTAATCAAAGATATTCTTAAGAAATTAAATATTCCGACCATCAATGTAGAAGGTTTGGAAGCTGATGATATTCTCGGAGTTTTGGCTCATAAGCCCGAAGTACGGGACTTGGAAACCATTATTGTGACTGGAGATCGGGATTTGATGCAATTGATTGATGACAAAGTAGCAGTATATCTTGCCGGAAGTAATTTCTCCAAATCAGTTCTCTATCATAGTGATACAGCTGCAGAAAAATTCGGTTTTCCGATCAAATATCTTGTAGATTACAAAGCTTTACTGGGTGATCCCTCAGATAATATTCCAGGAGTGAAGGGGATCGGTGAAAAAACAGCGACTACTTTGATTCAGAAATATCAAACATTGGACAATATTTATAAACATCTGGACGAACTACCAAGCCGGACAAAGACTTTGCTAGAGACTGATAAATCTAATGCCTATCTAAGCCAAGAATTAGCTACCATTATCAAAAAGCATCCGGTCAAATTTTCCTTGAATGATGCGGTTTTACGCGAATATGACAAAGATAAGGTTACAAAACTATTTTTCGAATTAGAATTTAAAACACTGATCAGTAAGTTGCCCGAATCCAGTCCAAGAGTAGAAGCTGTTTCGGAGCAGTTAGGCTTGATGGATATTACCAAGCCTGTGAAACTGGATTCAGTTGATAGTAAGATGATTGATTCAATTGCAGGAATAGAACAAATAATTACAACATTTGCCCTAGAGAAATTTTTAAGCATAATTGTCATTCCCGAAACTGTGGGAAAGATTTGGTCACCTGTCAAAAGTATAGTGATTTCTTCTTCAGAAAAAAACTTTCAAATCAGTGCCAACTTATTGAAAAATGATTCTGAAAAAAGTTTATTTAGATTCTTGGCAACTAAAAAAATTGTTACAGCTAACGCTAAAGAGCAACTGCATTATTTATTCAGCTCAGAAATTTTCAGTATTAAATTTGATTTTGATGTTCTCTTAGCCGGTTTTCTTTTAAATCTTACCAGGGGTCAATCTACAGTCTCTCAGCTTGCTTTCAGCACACTTGGATTAATTACAACAGGCAAACTTCTTACAGATGATGATTATCTTGAAACAGCTACAGTCATCAGCAAGCTCTATCCGGTTATTATCACTAAGCTTGACCAGGCTGAAGTATTACCTAATGGCTGGGGGCTCAAAAAATTATTTTTTGATTTGGAAATGCCTTTGATTCCGCTTCTTCTGCAGATGGAACGGGCCGGAATTCATCTGGATCAAGATTATCTCAGGCAGTTTGCTCTCACATTAGATCAAGAAATTACCAAATTACAAACTGCGATTTATGAGCAAGCTGGGACAGATTTCAACATTAACTCTCCTAAACAGTTGAGTGGTATTCTTTTCGAAAAAATGCATCTACCAGGTGGTAAGAAAACGAAGTCTGGAGCATATTCTACCAATGAAAAGCAACTGATCAATTTACTTGAGGCAGCTCCAATTATCAAGCTGGTGCTTGAATATCGTGAATTGAGTAAGCTGCGCTCTACCTATACTGATGCACTGATTGCTTTAATTGATCCGAATACAGCACGAATTCACACGACATATAGTCAGGTTGTAGCCTCGACTGGTAGGCTGTCATCAGAAAAACCAAATTTGCAAAATATTCCGGTTGCTACTGAGAATGGCCGTCAGATCAGGCGTTCGTTTACAGCTGCTCCAGGATCTAGTTTTCTCTTTTTTGATTATTCTCAGCAAGAATTACGGCTTCTGGCACATTTTTCTGAAGAAGATAAATTAATTGCAGCTTTCTCGCAAAATCATGATATCCATGCACTTACAGCTGCAATGATTTTCAAAAAAGAATTAGAAACTGTCACAAAAGCAGAGCGTCGCATTGGTAAAACTGTGAACTTCGGTGTGATTTATGGCATTTCAGCATATGGTCTTTCTGAGCAGTTGAAAATTCCCAGGAGCGAATCTCAGAGCTTTATTGATTTATTTTTTACCAGCTATCCCAAAGTGCACTTGTTCTATGATCAATTATTGCTACAGGCACGTCAGGATGGCTTTATTACAACTATGCTTGGTCGGAAACGTGATGCCAGCGGTTTGGTTTCTCCAAACTTTCAAATCAGAAATGCTACTGAGCGAGAGATTATTAACTTTCCTTTGCAAGGCAGTGCTGCTGATATGATGAAACTGGCCATGCTCAAAGCTGGTAAATTAGTAAATGAGAAATATCAGAAGGATATTCAATTATTATTACAAGTTCATGACGAACTGATTTTTGAAGTTGCAGCAGAATTGGATTCAGTGTATATACAATCCTTTATTAAAGACGTTTATCAGGAAATGACAACAGTTTTAAAGCTTTCCGTCCCGATGAAAGTGGATGTCGAGTTTGGGAAAAACCTGGCGGATAAGGAGAAGTTTAGTATCTAGTAGCTGGAAAAGAAGTATAAAGTATCATGTATTATGTATCACGTATGGTTAAAACAGACGTATACGTTTTAAAATGATTTTTATACTTGATCCGTAAGTATATTTGACAAAATCTTTATTTCAGCTACAGTTTATTACCAGATACTAGATTTCGGATTCTAGATACTTTTAACTTTTTCGTCCGATTACCGATCACCGAACACCGGTTACAGTTTTTTATTTTTTATTTAAACTATTCATGAAAACACTTAAGAAAATTCTGCAGGTGCTTTTGCTTCTCGGCAGTATCTTGGTAGGAATTAAAATTTATCTCGACAAGACTAAAGAGTCTAATGTTAAACCAATTGCAAAGAAAATTGATTTAAGTACTCCCAAGCATGATATTTACTCCAAGGAAAAGGATAAATGGCAACGGACTGTAATTATCTCTGAGAAAGAGCAAAAGGCAAAACGAGCTGATTTTAATGAACGGCAATTGAAATTATTAGCAGTATTAAATAAAGAAAAAGATGTTGAAATGAAGTTAATTAGTAAAATGTTTCCCGAATATTCTGAACGTACTTTAAGAAGAGATTTCAATTTACTTGAAGAAATGGGCTTGGTAACTAGAAGTGGAACAACAAAAGCGACAGTTTATCATTATCACTATCAATCCAAATAACTTTTATTATATCGTGCGTTAGATAAATGAAACTGTTACCGAAATGACCTCCGTTAGATAAGTCAATG
>JBAXHO010000108.1:0-3623 GCA_037138855.1 bacterium | reverse complement strand
CTTACAGTATATCACTTTTCAGCGTTTTTAGACCCCCGTTTTTGATATTAAGCCACAAATCCTGATAATAATAAACAAATAATTTTTGATATAAATGGCCAATTATTAAAAGAGGATGAGATACCTTTAGCAGCTAGAATCGCCCGGGCTGCTGATTTATTGGAAGCGATGATTTTCCCCAGGGGCTATAGACATAATATTCGACAAATACCAGAAATTGCACAATTTTTATGCGAAGATTTTGTAGCAAATAAAGTGGATCGAGATTTATTTCTTAAATTTCTTGAAATAAGTAAAAAATTTCATCTTGAAGATATTAGCGGGTTAATTCAAAGCAAATTTGATTATGAAATTTAATTCGTTTTTTGAAAGACCGCAACCAAAACTGCAATATGTTCTCCTAGATCCACTCCTAATTTTTCTACACCATAACTAATATCAGCACGATTAACTTTAGCTGCGAAAGATTTATCTTTGAATTTCTTTTTCACTGATTTGACTTCCATGTCCTCCCATTTATTAGGTCGCATCAGAGAATAGGCATACATCAAACCAGCCAGTTCGTCGATGGCAATCAAGGCAGCAGACATTGGTGGTAATGTGGCAGCTAAATTCTGGTGATCGACATAATGATCAGCTACAGCAGTAATTAGTTCCTCAGGGTATTGCCATTCTTTGAACCATTCGATGCTTTTATTTGGATGTTGCTCTGGAAATTTGCAGTAATCCAGATCATGAAGTAAACCGGTAATATACCAGAGTTCTTTATCCTGATTAAGTTTAGCTGCATAAGCTTCCATTCCAGCTGCTACCATGTGGGCATGCAGTTTCTGGTAAGTATCTGGTACGTATTCAATTAATAATTTTTCAGCTTGTTCGCGAGTTGGTAATGACATGGTTAGTTAGAGTAAAAATTAAATAGTATCACGTATTAAGTATCAAGTATCAAAAAAAGTATTTGGTATCTAGTATCTAGTATCTAGAAAGTATCTGTTAGCTAATTCTTTATGACATACTAAAAGTGTCAAGTAGCCTAAATGTCATTCCGGAAGTTAGCTTTTCTTTGCGATAGCTTAGAAAAGGTTACTGTCCGGAATCTACCGATATTTTAATTAGTACTAAATTGCAAATTCCAAATTTCAAATTGCAGATTCTTGATTCCATATTTCATATTCCAGATTCCTAGATTCTTCTCTTGTCTTTTAACTCTTAACTTTTATCTTTTAGCTTTTATTTATACAAACTAAACTTCTTCGTCAACTGGTTGATTTTTTCATTATCACCAAAGATGCCAATTCCAATATACTTCAAATCTGGTTGTTTTTGAGTACTTAGTGCCTTTGCAAGCTCTTTATCATCAGAATAAGTAATCATGTCCTCAGTATAGGCCAGATATTTTAAACTTGGTTCAGCGCAAACTTTCTCTAATAAATTGAATAACTGCCCTGGGTTAGCTGTTAATGTAATTATAGGATATTGCGAGTTAGCTGGAGTATTTTTGGAATCACTGGTTAAAAAATTAGGTTGGCTAACTATATCATCTTTACCGACTTGAGCTCCAAGATACGCTGTGAGATGTCCGATCGTGTTTGTCAGTTGCCAGCTTTTTAAATCTTTGGAGATTATCAGTACAAATTTCTTAGATTTATCTTGTGGTTTACTGATAGATTTTTGAATACTTTCTGGGGAAATGTAATTCATAATATCCTGATAAATCTTTTTGGTATTATTCTCCAGTTCGAATTTTAACTGTGGAAAGAAAGTACCTTCTCGGGCGGTAATATTTTCTAGAAACCAGAAGATTCGCTCACTGTGACCATATCCACTTGTCGGAGGCATGCCATATTCCAGGGCTTCAACAAAATCGATATCCATCATCTGTGCCTCAGCATCACCTGATTCACGCATCTTTTGTTGGTCGAGGAAGCGATTTAATTGATCCTGGGGATCATTGATTTCAGAATAGCCATTGCCCAGTTCGCTACCAGCAATGATGACATGGAAGCGTTCTGTTAGTTCAGGATTTTCTGGTTTGGATTTGGCCAATGGTGACATGAATTTTGGCTCATTCACTAGAAATGCCGGTCCGTCGATTGTTTTGCGAATCAGTTTCCAGAGATTATCGATTAAACGATTACGATTAACTGCTCCAGGGAGTTTCACCCCAGCATTCTTTAAAATTTCAGCAATTTCTGCATCTGGTGTAGTAAAAATATCGACATTAAATTTATCCTGGATCACTTTCACGTAATCAATTTCTTGCCAATCATTTGCTAGATCAAATTCATGACCACGAGTAGCGAATTTAGTTTTACTATAAACTGCTTTAGCCACATAGCGGAAGAGCTCTTTTACTAGTTCCATATTATCCCGGTAATTGGCATAAGCCCAGTACCATTCAATTTGGTAATATTCTTGAAGATGCTCATCACTGAGACCTTCATTTCTAAAATTAGGACCAAAAGTGTATATTTTTTCAAATCCGCCGACAATTAGCCTTTTTAAGTATAATTCCGTAGAGATTCTCATATAAAAATCTTGGTCAAGATCGTTATGATGGGTGACAAAAGGATTGGCATCAGCTCCCCCAGTAATATGCTCGAGTACAGGCGTTTCCACTTGGATGAAACCATTTTTCTTTAAAAATTCCTGATTGGCTTCCCAAAATTTTGCTTTTCTAATAAACAATTCTTTTTTATCACTATGCAATATTAGATCAAGGTATCTTCTTCTAAATTGTTGTTCTTTTTCGTCTATACTTTGAGGCAGAGGTCGAATCGCTTTGGATAATAGTTTGATTTGAGTTGCCTGTAATGATATTTGACCTGTTTTAGTTTTAATGACTGCACCGGTTGTCTCAACAAAATCTCCATTATCAAGCTGATTAAGATTATCCCAATCTAAAAGTCCTTTTGATAAATCTCCTTTGAGCAAATCTTGTCTGATAACTATTTGAATTTTTTCTGAAGAATCACAAATATCCCAAAAAATAACCTTGCCATGCTCTCTCCAGCATACGATTCTTCCAGTTAAATGAAATGTTTTACCTGCATTTGTAGCAAAATTATTAATAATTTCAGCATTGGAGATATCTTTTTGACTTTTTGAAGGAAAAGGATCAATACCGAGGGATTTTAGCTTTTGAATTTTATCGATCCGATTTTGCCTTTGACCAAGTAAATCATCAGCATTAATTTTACTAATAACTTTTTCTGGATTTTTTTTGTACATGATTACTTTATAAAGTAAATTTAACGTTTTCAATCTAAATTTTAATTGATAATCGCTTAGTAATCAAGGTGATTAATAGATACTATGGGGAATTGAATATAAAATTTGATTATTAATTAAAAACCTTTTGTTCAATTCTTACAATTCTAAATTCGTGATTTGATCTTACATCTACAAACTGTTTCACCAATTTACTTTGAGTATCCACAAGATAATCTAACTTCTCATTCACAGGTACAAACTGGGATTCAAGCGAATTTAGTTTTTCATAGACAGGTATAAACTGAGATTCAAGCGAATCCAATTTTTTATATATAGGTCTAAGTTTGATATCAAATTTTAGTTCAAGCTTTTCTTCAAGTTTTAGTTCAAGCTTTTCTTCAAGTTTTAGT
>JBAXHO010000107.1:0-3840 GCA_037138855.1 bacterium | reverse complement strand
ACCCTCGCCATTACCTCTCCAGGTGAAAATGGCTTTACAATGTAATCATCTGCACCTATGTCTAGACCCATAATCCTTTCAAAATCCTCGCCGCGGGCCGTCACCATAATGATTGGCACATTAGATTTTTTTCTAATTTCCCTACAAACCTCAAACCCATCCATGATAGGCATCATAACATCGAGTAAAATGATTTCCGGATTGTATTCTAAAAACTTAGCAACGGCTTCGCCACCATCGTTAGCAACAAGAGGCGTGAAACCTTCTTTTTTTGCATACTCAAATAATATAGAAGAAATCTGCTTGTTATCATCAGCAATTAGTATATACGACATATATAACACCCCTCTCAATAAAATTTATTCTACTATAGATTACATAATAAATGTGTCAAATCTGTGTCTTATTCAGTTGATTATTTAATTTGTTGAAATAATTTTTTTAAAAATGACACAATAAAAACATTTATAAGTTTTAATATTAGCCTATAGCAAAATGCTAAATTAAAAATTTGAAGGAGGTCATTAAATTGACAAAAATTAAAAAGGTTTTATTTACAGCAGGCGTAGTATTAGCCATCGGAGCAACATCGATAACTGGATTTGCAGCATCGACTTACACCTCACCAGCAGAGGCTGTCGCTGGTTTGACAGGAAAAACAGTGGCTACTGTAATTGAAGAGAAACAGAGTACAGGAAAAACTTATGGCACAATTGCCAAGGATGCCGGCAAGCTTGATGAATTTAAAAAGGAGAATATTCAAATCAAAAAGGATATTCTCGCAAAAAGAGTTGCAGCGGGTACTTTGACTCAAGCTAAAGCTGATGAAATTATTAAAGCCCTTGAGGCGAATCAAGCCGCTTGTGATGGAACAGGCACTGCGAAAATAGGTAAATCTTTAGGTGCTGGCTTTGGCGGTGGAAAATCTAATGGAAACGGCATGAGAGACGGCAGTGGTCAAGGACAAGGGCGTGGCCAAGGAAATGGTTGTGGTCAAGGTAATTGCTTAAATTAAGACATTAACATAAAACCCAAGCCTAGCATATAATATTTCATTCAATGTATTTTTTGGAGGCTTTTCAATGAAATTTATACATGACTGGATTTGGATTGTGATAGTAGCATTTTGTGTGTTAGGAATATTCTTCCCAATCATAGGAATATTCGCTCTTATCTGCATGCTCGCGCCCGTTGTATTTGCAATATTCAAAGGTCGTTTTTGGTGTGGGAATTTTTGTCCAAGAGGTAGCTTAAATGATGTCCTTTTAAAAAAAATATCTTTGACTAAAAATACACTTTTCGTCCTTAAAAATGTGTTGGTTAGAAATACTTTTATGATTCTTTTATTAGCGGTATTTGCCATTCAACTCTTCTTCGCCTTTGGTAATTGGAGCTATGTCGGGACAGTATTTGTTAGAATGATATTGATTACAACAGGACTTTCCATAATTCTGGGGATCTTTTTTATGCCACGGACTTGGTGTCAGATTTGTCCTATGGGAACCATGGCTAACTATGTATCCAGGCTTTCGTTTTCTAAAAAACACACCAAACATGTAAAGATAGAAAGCGACCTTTGTGTTAGTTGCAAAGCTTGTAACAAAGCGTGTCCTATGGAACTTGATGTATTTAGCTGCAAAGAACAGGACTCACTAAAAAATCCAGATTGTATTAAATGTAGACTTTGTGTTAAGGCATGTAAAAAAGGTGCAGCAGTCCTGAATTAAATATTTTTAATTAACTATTTCAGAATTTTATTTAATTATGACCTATAAAACTTAAGATTATTAGGGTGAAAAAAGACATATTCTGAGACATATTCTATAAAATAAATTAGAAGCATTTTTAGTAAGGATGATAATAAATGTCACTGCAAGACCTATTAGATTCTCAGGAGTCGTGCATTGAAGATATGGAAAAATATTTCGGCACCGTTGGCTTAAATAATATCAAGAAAAAGGAACTTGACTTAATAATAGATAAATTCGGCCTTGTTGTATTTAAAATGAATTGTTTCTCTACCGTTTACAATGTAGTTTTAGAAAACGAAACCTCAAAAATCATGCACATGTTGACATATGTAATCGCTATTATGACAATCATATATACGATATTAACTTTTATTATGGTATTCAAATAATCTAAAATCTCCGTTTTACTCTCAGGAGATTTTTTTGTCTATATGGTAAAATTTCAGCCTCGCATCTACAAAATTTTAACTTTTGATGTTTAGAATATTTGTATTTTGATAATAGAAATAGCAACAAAGCCTCATTAGAAAATATTTTTTGCATACAGATCCAATATTTGAATTTTCCCATTGATTTTTCAGAGAATTCTTTACCATAAATCAATGAAAGGGCATAAAAAAGTAAAATCAGCGTTTATGTTATTGCTTTATCTTTATAGTTTTCACGACGTTTAGAAGCCTACCATATGCATATTCAAAAAACTCTTTATAAGCCGAACAATTATAGTTTAAGGCTAAGCTCACTTCTTCGAAATTGTCTCTTTCTCTTCTGCAACCACCTCTGCATAGTGCATACCACTTACATTCTCTGCATTCAGTTGAAACATGTAAGGAGGTTGCTATAAAGACTTTGTTGGTTTCACAGTCTAAAATATCTTCAATATTTTTATCAAGTATGTTTCCAAGTTGCCAATCGTCGAACGCATAAAAATCACAGGGATATACGCTTCCGTCTGCTTCAATTACAAACTGACATTGGCATCTGCACTCATATTACATGCTTCATTCCCATAGCCCAAAATAATGCTCACTAAATTGTCAAAGTACCTTATACTTACGTACTCACCCTTCATAAAATCCTCATACCATCTGTCAAAGGTTAACTTTAAGAATTTCACTAAGTCAGATGGTTTAAGAGAATATTGATACAACCCCTTCTTTTCATTTAGAACATCAAGACAGGGTATAAATTGAATGTAGTCAAATCTATTTTCTTTAAAAAAGCTGTAGATTTTATTTGCATACCGTGCACTTAAAGCTGTGACAACACAGAGTATATTATATTGAACCTTAAACTTTTCAAATAGAGCGATTGCCTTCATCACTTTATTGAAAGTGCCGCTATTTTTAACATCTATTCTGTGCGTGTTATGGATATCCTTAGGACCGTCCAAAGATATCCCAACTAAAAAATTGTTCCGAAACAAAAATTCAGCCCATTCTTCATTTATCAAAATGCCATTGGTTTGCAATGCAAAGTTTACAATAACGTTTTTCGTGTTATATTTATTAGTAAATTCAATAAACTTTTTAAAAAAATCAATACCTGCTAGAGTAGGTTCTCCGCCTTGAAATGAAAAAGTACACATTTCATCAGCATATATGAGAGCTTTTTTCACAACAGTTTCTAACGCATCTATTTCCATTAATCCATAAGATTTTATTTCACGATTATCTGCAATTGAATGATAAAAGCAGTATTTACATCTTAGATTACAATTACTCGATGCTGGTTTAATCAAAAGATTTATAGGTGGCATAATAGTTGACCTCCAATTTGGCAGAAATCTCGCTTACGCCCTCATTTTAACTCAAATTACTAGTTCGCACAACAAACATGTCTGTTTTAGTCTTTAAATTCATGATAATATAAGTTTAAAAAGTGATACAAAGGAGCCTTTCCGTTGAATAAAAGCCCAAACATTTTAATAATTATTAGCGATCAGCTTAGGCATGATTGCGTTGGATATGCCAATAGATATCCTGTTAAGACACCAAATATCGACAAACTTGCTAGAGAGGGACTTGTGTTTGAACATGCGTACTCTCCCATACCAACTTGTTGCCCATCAAGACAGTCAATGTTAAGC
>JBAXHO010000106.1:0-4001 GCA_037138855.1 bacterium | reverse complement strand
CAGTCTATCGCTATAAAGTTTGGGATCCACAAAATGATAACCAGGCTCAATTACCCCCTTATTATGCTATTCGGGAATATATCGAACAATTAGAAGGAGCATCTGTGATTGAAGATAACTATTTAATATTAGACGAAGCTGATTTAGATCCTTACGGGCGCATAGCCGTCAAAGATGAAGCTTAGGTATTAAGCGGCGTTTAAATCAAAACTTAAGCAGCACAGGGCAATAAACACTTGCTGCAATAATCATTATTGGCCGATAGCAGCCTCACAAGCGTTACTTAAAGTAACGCTCAAAAAAATACCAACCCAAGAGTTGGTATTTTCATTTATGGTGGGCCCACCAGGACTTGAACCTGGGACCAAAGGATTATGCTTACCACTACAGTTTTCACTGCCTGTTTCCAGTTTGTAGTCTGCGAATTACCGAAAAACTGCATTAGTAGCGGCGAACACTATACTAATGTAGATTACATTTTTCTTGGATACAAAGGAACACCTATCATTCTTAAAATTAATCAGATGCGGAAAGATTTAACTCATTGATTAATTTTCCATAAAAATCCGTTTCTGTTTGCAGTAAGGTTTTAGTGGCAAGAATAGAGGTATAGCCAGTTTCTAAACCCATTTTATTCCAGCGTTCTTGCATATCTTTATTGGCCATAATTTGCATAACACTTTGATTTAATTTTTCTAAAATTGGTTTAGGAGTATTTGCTGGAGCGGCAAGAAAATGATTTCCTGTCATTGAAAAATTAGGCAAGCCTGACTCTGCAACGGTCCTTATTTCAGGTATAAATTGATTTCGTTTGCTGCCTGTGACACCGATTATTCTCAGCTGGCCTGCTTTAACCTGCTGCTCCACAGGACCCAAAGCTGTGACAGTAAAGTCAACTTGCCCTGCAACCAAGTCTTGCAATAATTGCGATCCGCCTTTATAGGGGATATGGGTAAATTTAATATTTGCTTTTTGCGCCAAAACTTCAGTCGTCAAATGTAAAGAACTTCCTAGCCCTGGACTTGCATAATTTAGTTTACCTGGGTTTAATCGAGCATAAGTAATGAGCTGCTCTACATTCGTGATTGGAAGTTTTGCGTTTACAACAATTACATAATCTAATTTTGTAACTATGCTTATTCCGATAAAATCACGATTAACATCGAAATTTTTTTGTTTTACTAATTGTGCGGTACTAGCTAAAGCGGATATAGGAGAACCAAGCAAGGTATAACCATCGGGCTTTGACTTAGCAACAATTTCTGCAGCTAACAAACCAGAAACACCTGGTTTATTTTCAATTAAAACCTGTTGGCCAAGAATAATCGTTAATCGTTCAGCAAGTTGCCTAAAAATTGAATCAGCTAATAAACCAGGGGGGAAGCCAATTACTATTCTGATTGGCTGCGTCGGATAATTTGATTGAGATATCGCATTATTAATTGGCAAAAAAATTAATAATGTGATGAGTAAATTTTTTATATATTTCATTGCTTTGCACCTACAATAATTCCCCTAGCCTCCCCAAAGCCGATACTGCTATATCCATCTTTTTGGCAACGTGCATTAAAAATAACTTCATCGCCATCACGTAAATAGGTGCGTAATTCTCCTGAGCTTAATGCGAACTCTTTTGTGCCTCCAACGCTAATTTCATGTAGGCAAGCTTGTTGTCCCTCATTTGGTCCAGATACAGTACCTGTTCCAATTAAATCTCCTGCTCTTAAATTGCACCCATTTAGTGTTTGCTGGGTGAGTAATTGAAAAATACTCCAGGGATGTTCGGCCAACTTGCCGGTACTTAAGATTTGCGGGGAAATATTTGAATCTCTCATTTGTTGAGATTGTATGGAGGCAGTTAAAGTAATTTCTATTGCCCCAAAATTTGTTACTGCGGGATCGGAAAAATAATCAAATAGTTTCGGCAAATCATCATCGCGTGGAGGTAATTTCGTGCGAAAAGGTGCCAAGGCTTCAAGAGTAATAATCCAAGGGGATAAAGTCGTCATAAAACTTTTACCCTGAAAGGGACCCAAAGGTGTGATTTCCCAAGCTTGTAGATCACGTGCAGACCAGTCATTAAGAAGGCACATGCCAAAAACATGTTCTTCAGCATCTTTAAGATCTATTCTTTCTCCGAGCTGAGTACTGCGAGCAATATATAAGCCCAATTCAAGTTCATAATCAAGCTTTTCTGATGGGCCAAAAGTTGGAACGATATCTGTTCGTAAACCTCGCTGCCCAAATGGGCGCCTGCACGAGTGACCACTTGAAACAATGGATGAGCACCTGCCGTGATATGCGATGGGAAGGTATTGGAAATTAGGGTGCAGTGGCGCAGCGCGCTGAGCAATCTTACCGAGGGTGGCGTTATGGTGTCTAGATACAGAAAAGTCAGAAAAATCACCAATTCGTGCAGGTAATTGCATTTCGGCATCTTTTTGAGAATATAAACAGCCTTCTAGTTTATTTCTATCTAAATTAGCGGTTGATAGTAGCTCAAAAATATCATGCCTTATCTTAATCATCATAGAGCGCTCAATTTCCATTAATGGATTTAGAGAGCCCCCATTGCATAAACTAATCACATTGGCAACTTCTCTATCCACCAATCGAAGTTGCGCCATACGTGATAGGTCTAATATTTGATTACCAATTGCCACGCCAATGGCTAAATTGGTATCACCTTTCCTTTTAAAAATTCCCAGAGGTAAATTCTGAATCGGAAAATCAATATTATCTTCATTAGCGCTAGTCACCCAACTACAGATATTAGGATTGTGTGTGTGATCAATATTTTGCATATTTAATTTTTACCTCTTAAACCAAGCTCCTCTGAAAATAGCCGATTAGCATTTTTATAAAAAATTAAATCTCTTTGTTCATTAGTTATATTTGCCGTTTCTAATGCCCCTAAAGACCACTTTACGCCAAAATCAGTGCCATCAGATCCAAACAAAAGTCGTTCAGCTCCATATACTTCAATTGCCCTTTCAATACCACGCGACCCCATAGAATTGCAGTCAACATAGACTTTTGATTTTTTTATTTTGCTTGATGGAGTTTCTAAATTTGGATTTCGAT
This sequence comes from bacterium, assembly GCA_037138855.1. Classification (GTDB taxonomy): domain Bacteria; phylum Patescibacteriota; class Dojkabacteria; order B142; family OLB20; genus JBAXHO01. The sequence continues at coordinate 917 of JBAXHO010000106.1, read as the reverse complement.
CAAGGCTAATATGGTCTAATCGCTCAATTTCAAATGGAATATTTCCGCCTAAGTTATGTAATTGAATTTTAACGTCAGGGAAATTTTTTAAAAAATCAGTTAGACATAAAGTCAACATGATTGATGAAAGACGACTTTGGGTATCTAAAGTTGCTCTTCTTGCAACTGCGTTATCTATATCATTTCCTGGAGGCAAAGAATCATCATTGGGTAAAAGACCAACATGAATAAAAATAAAGGCTTTATGCTGTTGGGCAAGAGCAAATAATTTTGTATATCGTTTTGCCCGCTGCTCGTCTAATAAGGCATTTCCGGGTAATAAAATACCTATCATTCCCGGTAATTTAATAGCTCGGTCAAATTCTTCTAAAGCTTTATCTAAATTCGCAAGAGGTAATGAGGCAATGCCAAAAAAAGAATCTGGATATTTAGAACATAAATTAGAAATTTCGTCATTGAATGTTTGGCATAAAATATTTGACTCATGATAAGGTAAACTTTCAACGCCAAATACCCCTGAGAGGGAAAGCATACTTTTATTTATGCCCGCCTCTTTCATCGAAGCTAGTCGACGATTAATATCAAAATATTTAAATTCCAAAGGAATGGCGCCAATGGCAAAATCGAATACATCTCGTCCGTCTTTATTAGTGAATATTTTTGGTGCAGTTTCTCTATTTTTAAGTAATGCTACAAATTTCTCAGGTAACCAATGAGAGTGCATATCAATAATCATATATGTGCCCCTTAATGTAATGAGGTTAAGTTTTCTCCACCTCTATCTTTTAACTGCCGTCAATTTTGCACCAAAATCAAAGAGGTTTTTTGATACTAAACCATTGAAGCAAAATATCCTACTTTTGGGGAATAGGGACAGTATTTGAATCCGCAAGCGTTACTTAAAGTAACGCTCAAAA
>JBAXHO010000105.1:0-4042 GCA_037138855.1 bacterium | reverse complement strand
AAAGCCATATTAATTCAACTTTTGGATAGTATCATTTGCCATTGGAGAAGAGTACAATTATGCTTAATTGTAGATGCATTGTATAATTCATTATTAAATATTAAGTAATTGAAATGTTTAAACAAATTCAAAGTGTTGTTAGATTTGGTTATAATCTATAAATAAATTATTACTGTTTGCAAATGGAAATAATTGCTAAAAATCTGATAAAAAAATACGGTTCTAAAATTGTAGTAGATGAGGTTTCTTTGACTATCGAGCCAGGTAAAATTATTGGATTATTGGGCCCAAATGGTGCCGGCAAGTCTACAACAATAAAAATGTTGACTGGACAGATTAAGCCTGATGCTGGCAGTCTGGAAATCAATGGCGAGGCTCACACATATTTTCCAGAGGAATTACGAGTAAAGCTTGGGATTATGCCTCAGGATGTTGTCATTTGGGATAGTTTAAATATTCTTGAGAATCTGCAAATGGCTGCAGATTTATATGAATTAAAGCCAAAGTTTGCTAAAGGAAGGATTGAATATTTAATTAAAGCTTTGAAACTGGAACCGGAATTAAAAACCTTGGCTCGGGATTTATCAGGTGGATACAAAAGGAGGCTCAATTTGGCTATTTCTATTATTCACGATCCAGAAATAATCTTTTTAGATGAGCCGACACCGGGCATTGATGTTCAGTCGCGACATTTACTCATGAGCTTTGTCAAGCAATTAGCTGACTCAGGCGATCATGCAATAGTTTTGACAGATCATTACCTGGATGAAGTAGAAAAATTATGTGATTATATTATCATCATTGATGGCGGTGAGATCATTGCTGAAGGTACTTTGAAGAAACTAAAATCCAAATACGGTGAAGGTAATTTGATGAAAATTGATCTAAATCCGGATGATTCACTGCAGTATCAATCGGCAAAAGCAAATACTGGTTTATTAGATGATTTCAAACAGATGACTGTCTTGCTTCAGAAGGAGTTTCCAACTGGAAAGATCAATGCCGGAATTTTTTCTGTATTGACAAAAGATATGCTTGGAGAATTGCAAAGGGCTGTTGCTCTTCTCAATAAACAGAATTACCCTGTACATAATATCGCACTTTCCGACCCATCTTTAGAAGATATTTTTCTTTTACTAACTGGTAAAGAAGTGCGGGAATAAAGTTTTTATTATATTAATTGATTAAGATGCAAATAATTTTTTCTGTTTTCAAATTTCAAATGTTAAATATGCTCCGCAATTTTAAGTCGGCGGGGATAATGTTTATTCTGCCGGTAGTATTTATGGGCATTTTTGCCTTTGCTTTTGGTTCAAATTCAAACGTAATGAGCTTTTCTGTTGGGGTTTATCAGGATAAAACACAAGTCGCAAATGGGATTCCTGATCTTGCAGAAATCATCAAACAAATTGACGCTGATAGTGATGCTTTGAAAATTGAGATTGTGAGTTATGCGAGTGAAGCGGATTTGACGGATGCGATTGAAGCAGAAAAGGTCACGGTTGGTGCTACTTTAATTGCTGACACAACACAAAATGGCAAGTTAAACGCTAATATCATTGGCAAGACCAATAGTACCGGATTTGCTCAGAATAAAAGTATTATTGAAGAAATCTTATACAGTGTGACGCTACCCCAAAGTAGTCAATTAAAAATCACGGAAGTAGGTACGCCTAGTAAAGAGTTTTCAATTTTCAATATGTTAGTCCCGGGTTTGATGATCTATGGATTGCTGATTTTTATACCTGGCATTGCCCAGGGCTTTACAGAGTTCACTGAAAAAAATTATGTTTTTCGCTTTAAAAATTCCAAAGCACAGTCATGGCAATTGATCATGGGAAGCGTCCTTTATTATATGTTTTTGAGTATAGTGCAAATTATTTTATTATATTCAACCGCAGTAGCTTTTGGTTACAAAGCATCCGGTAATGTCCTCTATGCTTTAGCTCCTGCATTATTAACTGCTTTATTTGTGATAGGAGTGGGGTTATTAATTGGTTCTTTTGTCAAGAAAACTGAAGCTGCCACAAATATTGGGACAATTGTTTCCATTATTTTCGGATTCTTTTCCGGGTCGTTTATTGCAGGTATTGGTGCCTTGGCAAAATTTGATGTCTTTGGTGTCACTATCGAGTTCAATGACCTGCTTCCCAGTAAATGGGGGACAGTAGCCATAGATAAAATTCTCTCAAAGAACATGGGATTAGCGGATATCGGTATTGAATTATTAATACTGTCTATTTCTGGTGTCGCAGTTATCTTAATTGGGATAATTGTTTATAACCAAAGGCAGTTGAAAGCGCAAAAATAGTAAGTATGGCTGTAAAAATGAGATTCTCAAATAATTAGGCAAAGATCATATATGCTTATTAAAAGTTATATGCTATACTTTTAATAACGTAAGCTATTATTAAAAGTAAATGAAAAATTTTACATCAGGAAAGTACACACAACAATTTGAGTATCAAAGCTTTTCTCCTTCACTTATCAATAGAAATTTTACATGGGAAGATAAGGAAATTGATGTGTATTTAGAATCAGCAGTAAAAGCATTAACTGAACTTAAAGCTATCACAAACTTTACTCCAAATGTTGACGGTTTTATTAAACTACATGTGGTTAAAGAAGCCACATATTCAAACAGGATTGAAGGCACTAGGACAAGTATAGATGAAGCGTTACTGCCAGAATTAAACATAGATATTGAACGCAGAGAGGATTGGAAAGAAGTCCAAAATTATATAAATGCAATGAATTATGCTGTATGCATGATTGAAAAAGTCCCTTTTTCAATTAGGTTGATTAATGAAACACATAAGGTGCTATTGGAAGGGGTGCGAGGAAAATATAAATTACCTGGGGAAATCAGAAAAAGCCAAAACTGGATTGGGGGATATGATATTAAATCGGCAAGATATGTGCCACCTCATTTTAGCGAAATTTCTGATTTGTTAAGTGATTGGGAAAAGTTTTGGCACAACAAAGATGTACAAGTCCCGATTCTTATTAAAATCGCCATCATGCACTATCAATTTGAATCAATCCACCCATATTTAGATGGAAATGGAAGAATTGGAAGGTTAATTATAATTTTGCAGTTAATAGATAGTAAATTTTTGGATAAGCCCATACTATATTTATCGAACTTTATTGAAAAAAATAGGAGTGAATATTACGAATTACTTAGAAAGGTAAAGAACGAAAATACCCTTTATTTATGGGTAAAGTTTATCCTTATTGCTTTTAGAGATAGTGCTTTAGAAAGCATTACGGTTCTTAACAAGTTGCAGGGCTTAACACAAGAATATATGAAATTGGCTGAGACACTGGGGAGAAGAACACAATTAGCGATAAAACTTATTGAGTATATGTTTGGGAATCCTATAATTTCTGTAAATATCGCAAAAGTAGTATTAGATGTTACCTTTCCTACTGCAAATGCAGTTATAAATGATTTAACCAAATTGAATGTACTTAGATTAGTTAATCAAAAAGAAAGAGACAGGCTTTATTCTTTACATGAATATATTGAGGCGTTTCAATAAGAATAACAAATACTTCCTGCACATATGAATAATTTCTCAACTATATCTACCGAATCGTAACTTGCTTGGTTTTGATTAATAAATTGCACTTACTTCTTCAATAATAAACTTATTAAATACTGCAACCAAATACAAATTACTGCATTATTGAAGATATGGATTTAACAAAAGAAATACAATTGGATGAGTTAGCAAAAATTGACAGTACAGCAATCGCCAAGCTGTATGATGAATATTATGATAAAATTTTTAATTATATCTACAGAAGGTGCGGTGATATCCACATAGCAGAAGATGTAGTAGCTGATACCTTTGTCAGCATTATCAAAAATATCAAAAAGTTCGAGTATAGGTATGAAATCGGACTATCTGCATGGATATATAAAATTGCTACAAATTCTTTAAATATTTTTTAGTAAAAACCCTCTTTTTATGTTTGGTATGTTTTTCTGTTTCTTTTATTATTGGTATCATTTTCGGTTTGTATCCAGCTATCA
>JBAXHO010000104.1:0-4058 GCA_037138855.1 bacterium | reverse complement strand
TTATCGGTTGCTAAAATATAAGTTTTTACTAAATTAGAATGAAAATGCCCTGCAATAATACTTAGATAATAATTATCCAATATTTTATTAGTAATTTTTTGGGCCTGTGGTGGAATAACTTTAGAATATGATGTGCAAAGCATGCAAAAACAGTAATTAAATTAGGTTATAAGCGTTCTACTAATCTAGTTGATATAATGAAATCAAATGATAAAGAATAATTTTAAATATCTTCCCAATATTATCGCTTCAATATTTTTTCTCGTGATAATTTTTACTAGTTGGCGGGTTTCCAATTGGTATTATGCACTAATGATAATTACTGCCCTACTTCTCTATTCCAAGATAATTCTTAAAAAGAAAATGTTTAGTAGGAAGCATATTCTTTTAAATTCAGTAATATTTTTATATGCATTTTTTTTATTGGCAAAAGTTATAGTAATAGTCATTTTATTGATACCGCCATTTACGTTGGGCGGATTATTCTTTTTAGATGAGCAAATGGGCAAAGAGACAGTGAAGCTTAATACAATAAATAAACTTTATAATATTTATGTTGAGTCTAAGCCAATTGGTGCATATGATTCAGGATGCAGCCGCTTAGAAATATATAAGAAACCAAAATATTTTCCAATAATCGCAAAAAGTATATATTATAATTCAAGTTCTTCTCTGTTTTGTAGTAATTTTAATCAAACTGAAGTAGAAAAATATATTCGAGAAGATAATAACAAGATAATAATAAATAATGCAGAATTCGAATTTTAAAAAAAAATAATTTTCAAAAATACTAAATGATACCAAAGCGGATATCAAGAAAAGTTTTATATAAAAGCAAATGGATCGATCTCTACATTGATAAGGTTTTAATGCCTTCGGGTAAAATCATTGAAAAGTATCATGTGCTTGATTATCCAAAGGAATCTGTTGCGGTTTTACTGACAAATAAGAGCAACGAAATCTGTATGATAAAAACATTTCGTTATACTACACAGGACATTAGCTGGGAATTACCTGCAGGCTGTGTTGAAAAGGGGGAAGAAATATTAATGGCTGCTGAGCGCGAAGTGCTAGAAGAAACCGGCTTTACATCAAACAACTTGAGACCATTATTTTCATTCTTTCCATCCAATGGCATGTCTAATCAAAAGGTTCATGTCATTCTCGGAAATGTAAAAACTTTTAAAGGTGGCATTATTGATTCTGATGAGGTTAAAGAAGTAGTTTGGCTTTCAGAAAGCAAGATAACACAAATGATTCAGAAACAGGAAATTACTGATGGGATTTCCTTGCTACCATTGTTATTCTTTTTCAATCAGCTCGGCAGGTAAAACTAAAGTTTTTGTTTATCAATGAATCACATCTGGATTTCAAGACATAATCTGTTGACTCAGGTGTTTGTGCAATTTTTCTCTTACCAATTCTAATGCATTCTCCCATACTACATCCTTTAACATAATTGGATCTGGTTGAGTAGCCAGTTCCTGATCGTTTAGCAGCGTTTTGAAACTACTATATTGGTTGAATTTATCTTTAGGATAAAAGGTTTCAAATATTTTCAACAAATTTTCCAGTGGCATAATCTCCTGATCGATAAAATAAAGATCATAGATATCTTTGCGGGTAGTTCTACCCTGCAAAGCCAAGAGCTTCATCATTCCGATGTCACGCGGGTCTGCTAGTGTGATCTTCTCCTGAATAATGACTGGAAAATGAAGTGCAAAAGCAAAATAAAAAAACATGATTTTAGTTTCAGCACTGATTATTTCAATTGAATTATTAAATACATTAAGTACCTGATATTGTTGGGGGAACTTGTGGATTAAATTATTAGAAAATTCATTCTGGGAAAAAAAATCAAGATCCACTGATTTTCGATGTCCTAATTGTAAAGCTAAGGCAGTTCCACCAGCCAGATAAAATTGATCAAAATCTTTTTGTTGATTGATTGTCAGGAGTAATTCTTTGGTGGGAGCAGTAATGACTTTAAAATGCAGCACAGTTAGATCAATTAAGTAAGGAGTAAGTTTTGCCAGAATATTTTCGTGGAGTTTGTGATATTAGGATTATTTTGGATTTTTTCTAGAATGATGGTAGTCTGGTAGATTTTAAATAATTGTTGTAAATCTTCGATTCTTCCCTTTTCCATTATCCTGCCGATGATAAAACCTGCATGTGTAAGAGGATCAAGTTTGTTTAGATCATATTCCCAGAATAATGGCTTAAGTTTTGCAGGTAAAGAATTGGGGTTCATGAGAATAGTATAGAGAGTTTTAGGGGTGGATTTCAAGGGAGAAAAGTATAAAGTATCATGTTGTATCAAGTATCATGTATCATGTAGCAAGTAGAAAAAACGCTTGTAGTGTCCAAAAATCTTTGGACAGCTAGCACTAGAAATGAAAATATTAACAAATTAACGGGTTAACGTCCCCCTCACAATCTCCTCGATCTCCTTATAACTCTTCACGACCAAATCTGCACTTTGGAGATTTTCCCTACTATGAGTATTTAATATTCCAATACAATAACAACCGGCTGCTTTGGCGGATTGGACACCACTAGGGGAATCTTCAATCACGATGGCATTTTCAGGATTGACATTTAACAATTCACAAGCCTTGCGGTATGGTTCAGGGTCAGGTTTATGATGAGTAAAATCCTCTGCTGTTAAAATTACTTTGAAAGCATTTTCTAGTTTAGCAGATTTCAAAACTGGGATAACCTCTTTTTTAGAGGCAGCAGTAACCAGTGCTACAGGAAATTTTTCACGTAGCTTATTAATCACTGCTACTACTTCAGGATAGATAGGAATGCTTTGTCTGGTAAGATGTTGGTAAATTTGAAATTTTTTAGTTAATAATTCTGCAAAATCAAGCTCATGGTAAGTCGTAAGTATTGATTGAAAACCAGCTAAATCTGTCTTACCAGCGAAATGTAATAGATAATCCTCATGAGCAAGTTTGATTTGAAACTGGGTAGCCAAAACTTTTCGAAACGCTTCTTCCTGCAGTGGTTCATCATTGACAATCACGCCGTTCATGTCGAAAAGGATAGCTTGGATGGTCATGGGTGAAAAATAAAAAGTATAAAGTATCATGTATCAAGTAGAAAAAACGTTCGTAGTGTTCAAAAATCTTTGGACAGTTCGTATTAGAGCCTACAATTAAAAATTAAAGATTAAGAATTAAAATATTAATAGGTTAACTAATTAAAAATTAAAATATTAACAGGTTAACGGGTTAACAGATTAATCCTGAAATATGTTCAGGAAAGAAATTGAAAACTGGAATCCGGAATCTGAAATCAGCATCGGAGTGGTTACTGATCTACAACCCGTGCAATGATTCCCTCTCCAAATTGCGATTTGCAAATTTCAAATTCCTTTTTCCGGATACCGATCACCGTTCACCGTTTCGCTATACAATCAATCTCCACCAAAGCGCCTGCTGGTAGCTTGGATACTGATACAGTGGCTCTAGCAGGTTTATGTTCACCAAAAAATTCAGCGTAAAGTTGATTTAAAACAGGATAATCGTCCATATTAACCACGTATACTGTAGTCTTAATGACATCTTCTTTTGCTGAACCAGCTTCTTTGAGGACTGCTGCGAGATTTTTGAGCACTTGTTTAACCTGATTTTCAATTCCGGTAACTAAAGTTCCTGTAGTTGGATCAATACCAATTTGTCCGGAACAAAAGATAAATCTATCCTGGGTAACTGCCTGGGAATATGGGCCAACGGCTTTGGGTGCGTTGGCTGAGGTGATGAAGTTCATGAGATAAAAGATAAAAGATAAAAGATAAAAGATAAAAGATCCAGCCATAGGCTGGTAAGCCTCTGGCTTAAAGAGTTAATAAAAACGAAAATCGTAACTCATAACTCAGATTGGAATAATATTATTATAAATTGCTTAGAGTGAATCCGCAAATTTAAAAAAGTAGCTGGTAGCTAGTATCTCGTAGCTGGAGAAATCAAAACTTGTAACTCGATGAAAGTATCAAGTAACCATTAGATAAGTCATAAGTGTTACCGAAACGGTTACCGTTAGATAAATGA
>JBAXHO010000103.1:0-4203 GCA_037138855.1 bacterium | reverse complement strand
TACTAATTTTCTTTTTATTTGCCTTTGTTCTTAATCCTAAATTATTTGCATATTCCATAGCTACTAACGGTCTCATTTCACCTGTAGCGACTTTTCTGAGAGCTTTCGATACTATTTCAAAGCGTTCAGGGTCTGGTTGTATTTCTTCTTCACCTACCTTCTTAAAAGGTGAATGCATATAACCTAGTGGTAAAGATGATTTTGGACACCATCCTCTTTCAGCCTTTTTAACTAAACCTCTAGTAGTGTCATCACTTAAATCCCTGCTAAATTGATTAGTTACTCCAAATTCAACGTACATCATCATCACATTGTCTTCTGGTAACCAATTTCTATCAACTGTGCGTATATGTTTTATTTCATGCCTTTGCAACATTCCCATAATTTTGCCTGCATCATCGGGGTTGCGTGATAAACGGGAAAGTTTCCAAACGATTATGCCATCCGCCTCACCATTGTTAATCCTTTCAATCATTTCATTAAAAACTTTTCTACCTACATGAAAGCCTGATGAGGATTCACTCCTAACATCTACTATTTTTAAGCCAAGTTCACTGGCAACATCAGTCATTACCTCTACCTGTGCAGAGATTGAGGCAACTTGACGGTCTTCTGACTCACTGGACTTGCGAGCGTATATGAAATACCGATTATTTGTAAAATTGTGTTCTTTTAGATATTTACTCATACTTATTGTTAATAATATTTTACTTTATTACTGGTAATAATAGTAAATAAAAACTAACTTTTGTCTGCAAAGTCCATTCCAGAAATAATATCCGAAACCCTGTAGTTGTCTATTGCTCCATAAGAGCTAAATGTAGTTGAAAGTCTCTCGTGTCCAACATTCTGGCTAATTGCTTTCATCTGTTCCGCTCCTACGGCATGTCTGTTTGCTTCACTTATAGCAAAGTGTCTAAACCTATGCGGCGAATAGTATTCTAAACCCATTTGTAAGGCTCTTGCTTTGAAAATTTTTCGCATTGAGCCCGCATTGCTCCAAAATTCTTTACTAATGCCCTTCGAGATAAAACTATGTTGTGTTTTACTTTCAAGTTCAATTTTAGTTGTAGGAAAAAATGGATTTGTATTATCAAACAACTTTTCTTCTTTTAGAAACCGATACCAGTCAAGAACGTACTTAATGAGTTCTTTGTCGAACTTAAAAAGAGTTGTGGGAATTATCTTTGAAAACTTAGTTTTCACACCTTCAGATGGCAATTGTTCAACCAATAAGGTTTTTGGGTCAAAGCAACCCAAAGGTAAACTAATTACTGCTAAGTCACGCATACCAGATAATGCCGTAAATGCAATCAATGCTCTATCCCTATTATCAATTTCATTCTCCACTGAAAACCCACACATTCTTTGAATGTAACTTAGGTTTGGGTATTTAGGCATCTTCGAACTTGTAGCAATCTTATTATCCGCTTTACTTAAACGTAAGTATACTACATCATCCATTTTTATCTTTGATTTATAACCAGCTTGCATTGAAAGCCAATTAAAAAAGTGGTTTACATGCCTTAAAATATGATATTGAGTGGATTTATCAAGCGGTTTTCCAGTTGTTTTATTCTTGTTGGTATCAAGCCACTTTTTGAAACCCTTTGCAACTTCGGCATTGAATCTTTTATAGTCCTGATTTTTAGTAAAATCTTCATACTTCCACATGCTTGATTCTTTAACTTTCATAGTCTTATCAGAATAACCCAAAGCACCTCTTGCCCAATCAAAATACCTTCTTTTCATTTTCTCGTTTAAGTAGCGTGTATTATTCATAGTTTGTTAGTTAATAATTATATTTTGTAAGTGAGTGTTTAGACGGTCTGTAATTAACCATAATAATACTAGTCTTCACCCTCGAATCTTAGTAAGTTTAGCTGTTCTATTTGATTTGTTTTAGACACAACACTCTTAACTTCTTGCTTTATTGCAGGCTTAAAATCAATGCTTAGGCTCGAAAATCGCCTTAACTTTAACCCACATACTGGACAACTACCTAGAATAAAAACCGATTGTTTATTTTTGCCTATGCCTATATTTCTATTCAATGTGCTTGGGTTAATTGGTCTCACTCCTTTTTTACATCGAAGACAATAACACTCATCAGATTTGAGTTTGGTTTTCTGTTTAGTTAATTCTTGGGATAGAAAATCTCGAATTGCACTGCCTAGAAATAAAAAAGGTGATGTTGTTGCCTCAATTGGTTTCATACCTTGTTTTCGCCATGCACGAACTGTCTGTATATGGATATTAAACAAGTCAGCTATTTCTTCTGTAGAATAGCAACGCCTACCTGTAATTTTTCTTAGATTGTGCCTTCTCATCATGATTTTTACTTATTTTTATATTTGTAGCTTTCATATATACGGCTTTGTATAAATTGAGCAGTCTGTTTGCTTTGAGCATCAATTCTTTCTGACTTAATTCAATGCCATATTCTTGTTTATAAAGACTTCTAAATTTTGTTAATCCAGCATCACTCACCATAGTTTCAATAATTACTGTAAAGTCTGTTTTTAAGTGTTTTCAACGCATGAAAAAGCTCTTGAGGGTTAAGCAAGAGCGTATTATTCCAATACTGTTAAATTGTTTTGTTTAGTTGTGCATTAATCTCAAAATAGAAGGTAGCTTTACCAGTTTGATTCTTGATAACTTCGACCAAATTGAATCCTTGTGCAACCAGAACTGCTGATAGGTTCAGGTCTTGTGTTTGAAATTGCTTGTCTTGACTCATATTTATCTTTATTTAATAGATTACGAGTCAAGTTTACGAAAGTGGATTCACCTGACATCAGGTGACAATCATATTTGTAAGATTAGAGTGGAATTAAGCCGAGAAGTATTTGGGGTTTAAGCGAATACGCTTTGGTCTTTCGATAATAATCAAGTCATCTTTTGTAGTATGTTTGGCAAAAAGAGTATTGATGTCGTCAACAATTGTAAGAATTTGTTTCCAGGTTATGTCTTTGTAATTTTCTATATCAACTAGGTCTCGCCAGGCTTCTTGGATGCTATCGAGATACCATTCTTCTCCCAATTCCTGTCTACCTGAAAACAAAACAATGCAAAGATTTTCCATCATACTGTATTGAGGTATTGGAATAGTTATTTCATTATTGACTTTGAATAGACTTTTTTGTGGATGAAATTCAATTGAACCAATCTTAAAATAAGGGAAAGGGTTAGTTTGTAAAATTTCTAGTAATCCTTTTTCATCTTTCATCATTTTTTGAATCAAATCAACACCTTCTTTTGTTGCAGATAAGTTGCCATTTATAAATTCGAGTTTCGTAGCTATAGTGTCTACCTTCTGATAGATAACCTGTGTAGAAACACTCGTAGTGTTCTTTTCAATATCTACTTTTACATGACCACCTGCCAGAAGTTTTGTACTTTTTACTTCTGAAACTTCTAAAATCCCGTTGTTGCTTGTTCTAACTGTATCCAAAAAGTCGGATTTAATCACAAGACCTGCAAACATCTCGACATGAATGCTTTTGAAAGCATTGGCTATATCCAGAATCCCACTATTAAGGATTGTATCCCTGAAAATGTTTTGCATCGCCAGCGCTTGACCAGAAATTACATTTTGAAAGGAAGCTATCCTTGCCATGTCTTCCGCAAATTTTCTAAGTGGTAGTGTAGCCTCATCAACAATCCGTTGTTGCATTTGAGCTAATTTAGTAAATATTTCCTGGTTAACAGAAAGATAGTTCAACATTTGTTGGATATTCGCCTGCGTTTTGAGGTAGTCATCCATAAAAGGTTTAGATAGACTAACCATATTTGTATCCATATCGATAGTTATGCCAGGCGTAAAAGCATCTCTGAACTTTTTAGTCGGAGTTATCTTTGATACTTTTGTTGAAGGCTTTTTGCCTTTATTCATATTTATAATTGAATCTGTAATTTCTTACCATCTAAATCAAATTTAGGTAGACGAAACTCCACATAAAGTGACTTTTCAGGTTTGCCAATAAAAATTGGAACATGAACGCCATCAAAATACTGCAACATTGTTCTCTTTGCCCACTCATCCATATTCTTAGTTCTATAAAAGAACAGAAAAATATCATGATGTATTAGTGGAAAAAGGTGCATACCAAGAAAGTCTCCTGGAATATTATCCATGTCATCAATTTGCATACCCATTTGAAAGTTTAATTCAAGCCCGACTCTTGGTAACGCAAATGCAAT
>JBAXHO010000102.1:0-4323 GCA_037138855.1 bacterium | reverse complement strand
TTCAAAAATCAAAGGCAAAATTAGAAAAAAAACAACGCGTTTTTACCATTAACCCCAGATATTGATGAGGGAGATTTATTAGGCTTCCCATTCTCAATATATGATTCAGTTTCGCCCGAAATTGCCAGAATAAGCTCTGATTATTATATAATTCGAGTTGTTAATAGTGGTAGTGGAGATGGTTACTATTACAGGATAATTAAAGTTAGCTTAGAAAATAAAGTTGATTTTATCAAAAGTGATCAAGGCAATGATTTAATTTATTCATGTATCGAACCAAAAATTAGTAAAAGAAATGAATACATTTTTCAAAATTATGGCTCACATTGTGACTGGCTAGACACTAGTAGCGGTAGTCCTGAAAAAAATGTTGTGAATCTTGATTAACTTTTACAATATGAATAAGTAGTTTATTAACTTATCCATAATATTCAATATGAATTTATTAGAAAAACTTGCCCGTGAATATGTAAATTTGAAAGTTAATGGAGTGCCAATTAAGTTGCCTTATTATAATGTTTCTGATTCGACTGATAATCAAGAAAAAATCATTGGGAAATTTGCGGGGAAGGGAACTGCAGATCAGTTATATCACGAAATTGATCAGCTTTTTCAACAAAACTCAGCAATTAGCAAATTAGATCAAAACCAACTGAGACTCAAATTAAAGGAATTAGGAATCGGAGTTGATTGTTCGGGTTATGTCTATAATATTTTGAATGAATATGTGCAAGCTACAACTGGTATGCAACTAGATTATCAGATTCGTAGATTTGATGGCATCTTCGGATATATTGATTTATTAATGAATACCAATAATCGTGTCAACAAGATATCAGCTAAGGTACTTACCAGTAAATTTAATATTGATCAAATTAATTCTGTTAAAACAATGAAAGTTGGTGATATGATCAGATTGACTCATCAAGGATATCCTGGTAAACATGTGGCTCTTATTTTGTCAGTTGATCAGCAGCAAATTATCTATACTCATTCCTCTGATTCATTAAATATTGCCAAAGAAGAAGGCCCACATATTTCAAGAATTTTAGTAAAAAATCCGCTACAAGGTCTAGCAATGCAAGAATGGGAGGAAGAAACAAGAGCTGGACAAAACTACGGTAAAGTATGCTTTTTGCCGGAAAATGATGATTATGTTTGTCGACTCAAGTGTTTTAAGTAGTGAGATTCAAAATAAATGAAGTATTAAAGATTTCTTTGTTTCTACGCTATCCTATAGTTCACGATTATGCTATAATTTTCCTTCATTAATATCTATCAAATTTAAATAATATTTTCTCATAATTATATTGTTATCAAATTCTAACTATGTTTAAATAATAAATAACATAGTTCTTATTGTATGAAAATATTTAACGTTACAAAAAATATTTTTGGACTTTTTTTAATTATATTTTTTGCACTGATATTAAAACCTGCCCCAGTCGCTGCAGGCACGATCACATTGTCACCCACATCCGGAGTCGCTGGCATGGAGGTATTTGTGACCGGTACCACGTTTGATAATTCTTCTACCGCAACTTTTCTCTGGGACAGCACTCCGCTTACTACAATTCCTGCATTGGTTACTACTACTGTAGCAGGGGCTTTGCCAGCAAATGTGTCTTTTGTTGTTCCATCATCTAATTTGGGACCGCATATTATCCGTGTTTCTACCAGTGCTGGTAATTATGCTACTTCGGTTTTTACAATAAGCACTCCGGCTATTGCAATTTCATCTCCTACGGTTCCTGCTGCAGGTTTACCTGTAGGTTTACCGATTACAATTACCGGTACAAACTTTGAAGGAAGCAAAGCTACAAACGTATATTTCGATAACACAATAGTTGCGAATACTACCACGTCATATAACGGCTCGTTTCAGTCAACATTTACGATTCCTGATATAAATAATACTGGTGCTCATATCATCAAAGCATCAAATAGTACCTATGCTATTTTTAATTTAACTTTAGTAGTTGCTACTCCTGCTTTGGTAGCTAGTCCTATTGCTGGTCCTGCAGGATACAATGTCACACTGACCGGAACAAACTTTAAAGCAAATGCAGATGTTTATTTTCTTATCAATGGAGAAGCTCTGACTGTAGATGTGCCTGTTGTAGCCAATGGCGCAGGTAGTTTTGCCACTACCTTTACTGTGCCAGATCTAGCGCAAGGTACCATTACCCTAAAAGCATACAGTTATACCGGCTTATATGCTGTAGCTACATTTACTATCGCCACACCTGCAATTACACTCACACCAGGAGGTTTGGCGGCTACACCACTTAGCCCTGGACTTCCTGTAAATATTTTTGGTACAAACTTTAAATCTAATGCTCCGATAAGTATTTTAGTAAATAATATAGCTGTTTCCGCAGTGGGAGCCCCTATTATTGCTAATAACCAGGGAGAGTTTGGAGCGACGATTATTTTTCCAAATATTTCTCCAGGTGTTTCGACTATCAGAGTCCAAAGTTCTAATAATTTGTTTGCTGTTACTACTGTAATCGTTGCTACTACAGCACTTACTTTGACGCCCAATACCGGTCCGGATAATTTACAGATACACGCTGCTGGATCAGGCTTCCAGGCAAATGCAACCGTCAGTTTCTATCTCGATGGTACAGCTCTTTCTGATACTACTACCACCAATAGTGTAGGTTATTTTACTACACAGATTAAGATCCCGGGTGGTTTGAACTACGGTGCTCATACATTACGTGCAGAGACTCCCAACAGTGTGGCAAATAGTATTTATACTGTTACTGCTGCTGCGATCACATTGAGTCCAGCGACTGGTGCACCAGGTAGCAAAGTCGTAATCAGCGGTACCAACTTTGATCCCAATCAATCCATATCATTTAAGTGGGATGGTAAAACTACTTCTGCTGTAAATAAAGTTAGTACAAGTAGTTCTGGATCTTTTACTGTTGATTTCATAGTGCCACCAGATACTTTAGCCGGTGTCCATCAACTAGAAGCTTATTCTGGGGATGTTAGTGTATCAGTTGCTACATTTACTACTACTGCTCAAACTCTAGTGATGTCACCGACGAGCGGTAATACAGGCATGAAAATAACAGCCACCGGTACAAATTTTGCAGCAAATCAGTCAATAATACTTTATTGGGACGATGCTACTGTATTGAGTACTGATCCTTCTTCGCTGACTACTTCTGCAGGTGGTGGATTTACAACTGTATTTACAGTTCCTTCTGCTACCAGGGGTACGCATTATATTAAGGCGATAGGAGAAAAATCAGATAATATCGCTATTGCTTCTTTCGCTATTGCCGGGCCTGCCGTGACTTTGGATCTATATAGCAGTCAGCCGGGGAAAGTGGTAAGAATATATGGTAGCTCATTTGATCCCAAAACCGCTGTATCTTTTCTGTGGGATGATAGCACAACCATAACTACTGATACACCAAGTGTGATCACTGATGACATTGGTTCATTTTCTACAAATATCACAATTCCAGAAAACTCTTCTCCTGGTGATCACAAAATTACTATAGGTACGAGTGCTATAGTATATACTAGTAGCACATTCTCAGTCACTAGTGGAGAGCTAACGCTATCAATGGACAATGGTTATCTGGGTAGTACGATTATTATTACAGGAAAGAAATTTGACGGTAATGCCTTGGTAAAATTATTTTGGGATAATATTGAAGATACTAGTTATGATGACATAGAGACAGACGGCATCGGAGGATTCAAGCTCACTTACAAGATCCCTGATTGTTATCCCGGGAGTCATAGTATCAGGATGACTACTAGCCAATTCTATACATCTATGTCAACTTTCACGGTCAATGCATCAAAAATTGTAATAAGTCCGGAAAATCCTGCGATCGGAAGTAATATTATGATTAGCGGTCAAGGCTTTAAGCCAGGAGAAACTATGATTTTGAAGATAAATGGAAAAAACAAGAAATTAAGCAATACTGAAAATAAATCTGATACCAGCGGAAACTTTTCCGTAAGCACGAAAGTGCCTTTTATCTTTGGACACAATCTGGATATTCAGCTCTCTACAAACAACTATGACAAAGCCATCATGAACGTAACTATTTCAAATCCAGTTTTTGATTTTATCGCGGATTTGTTCTTTATAATTTCCAGTGTCGCGGTCTTGGCTTTATTGTATGTACTAATCAAGCTAGGTATTGAGCGGGGTATATTTCAAAAAATATTATCAAGGTTATCGAATTTGACAAAGAGCTTTAAAAAATCAGCTTCACTTCACAAAATTAATTTTCCAAAATCGTAAAGTGGTTGGGGTTTAGGTTATTATTAAAGAAATAAGAACTAAAA
>JBAXHO010000101.1:0-4376 GCA_037138855.1 bacterium | reverse complement strand
CCTATAATTTTAATGCCTCAACAATGGATGATGCTAATCGTTTTGTTTTGAATTTTAGACCAGATTATTTTCCTGCAAATGGGAAACTGCCTGCCAAAATTTATACCGATGGAAATCAGTTGATTGTTGACCTTACTCTGATTGACAAAAAAACAGAAGTTAGCGTTTTTGATGTACTTGGGCAATTACTAGTACAAAAGAATTTTGAAGGCGAAACGAAAAATAATATCAATGTAATCGCTACTGCTCAAATACTTTTTGTTTATCTTAAAAACACCGACGGAACTCTTTGCAAAAAATTGTTTTACTACTCAAATAAATAAGGCTTACTGAAAAAATGATATAATGATGCAATGATATAATGATATAATGATATAATGATATAATGATGCAATGATTTAATGATGCAATGATAGAATTATAGAATGATACAATGATTTAATGATGCAATGATAGAATTATATAATGATACAATGATAGAATTATTGAATGATGCAATGATGCAATGCTGCAATGATATAATGATACAATGATCCAATTATATAATGAATTTATACCTCTGTGTATCTCTTTTACTCTGTGTCCCTTGTGGTAAAGAAAAAAAATTAATCACAAGTTTCACAAAGCCCGCCTGACTTTCGGGCAGGGAAAGCACAAGTGTTACAAATAGCAATAGAACAATCCAACAATAGAACAATTTTTAATTTTATCTCTGTGTAACAGCTAAAAACCACAGAGGCAAGGAGAGCACTAAGCTGACCTAAGAAGCAAAACAATTGAACAATTCAACAATAGAACAATTTTTTAATAATATTTTGAGTTAGACCTAGTGTTTGTTTTAAAAACGGCGTTATTATAGTCAAGGTATCTCTTGATTGTATCACAATAAGCGATGAAAGGACTAAGGACCCTTTTACCATTGATCATATTCATGCTGCAAAATATTTATTTAGAAGCATTTAGTATTATTTGATCAATAATTTACCCGATTTAGGTGCAAAAATCAAATTCTTAAATGCAGATTAGATAAATAGTAATTTTGAAGCAAAGGAAAAAGTTCTTTGAAAAATCTGACTCCTCAAGTATAGACATTTATAGGTTATAAGAAATCATTTAGCTTAGTCGTCTTATTTAATTTTGTAAAGAAATAATATAGTTTCGGAAGATATAGTATAACTTCGGAAGAAATAACATAATTTCGGAAGAAATAGCATAACTTCGGAAGAAATAACATAACTTCGGAGGAAATAACATAACTTCGGAAGAAATAGTATAACTTCGGAAGAAATAACATAATTTCGGAAGAAATAACATAACTTCGGAAGAAATAGCATAACTTCGGAAGAAATAACATAACTTCGGAAGAAATAGTATAACTTCGGAAGAAATAATAAAGCTTGGCAACTTCAGATAATACCTGTGCAAACGGAGTAACAGATTACACAAAGAAATTTGGAAAAATACAAATTACAACAATTTAGAAAACTAAAAATTAATATTTTAACAATTAAAACTTAAAAAAATGTATTATGCCAGAGCATTGTACGATTTTGTTACATTAACAATTGTACTATTAATCGAAAGAGGCTACTTTGTGGCTTCATGTTTAACCTCAAACCCATCGTTTCCAACACCTTTTGTATTAGCAGCGGAAATTACCACATTAACGGATACTTTAAAAGCCGCATGGCTGGCTTATAATGCTAATCCCGGAACACACGAAAAAGAAGCTCTCACTTTAGCCCAAGACGCTCTGATAGCGGCTTTAAAATCCGATGCAGATTATGTAACAGGCAAATCGGCTGGGGACCCTATTAAAATAAAATCTGGTGGGTACACCCCTTCAAAGGCAAAAAGCACTACCGAAAAGCCACCTTACGATGCCAAAGCGGGTTCAAAACCGGGAAGAGTTAAGCTATATTATCAAAAAGGCGACCATGATATGGCGGTTGTTTGGTTAGCATATATTGGAACCGAAGCTCCCGGAACTATGACGAATTATGTTCCATGCGCCGGCACCACTCTCGATAGTATAGAAGTAACCGGATTTACAAGTGGTGATTGGGTTAATTTTGTTGCATCGCCCATTGCTGCCAATGGCGATGGCACTTTCCATTGGACTCCGCCATTGCTTGTGCTGATACCATAAGCTTAGGGCAATGTTGAACTATTTCAACAATTTTATTATTTGGTGAAAAAAAATTGCACATTTGCCTAACAATAAAAAATAATAAGTTTACATAAAACCATCCAAAATTGGGTGGTTTTGTGTAGTTTTATTACATAGTACTTATGAGATAGTCGGCATTTAGCAGAAAAAACAAACAGTAAATAGAATGATTATACTACAAGCAGCAATCGCATTTGGACTATTTCTTTGCCTCATAGGTTGTGTTCTTCTATTTATAGTTTATCCAATTTTAATTTATTTATTTATTTTCTGGCTAATAAAACTTGGTAAAAAAAATAAGCAAAAATTAGATAAAAAGGATTATTTCATAATTGCTATAAATGGGTTAATGTATGCATCAATATCAATTGTAACATTAGCTTTAATCATCTACTTTCTACTAGTATCATTCGTTGACTTGTCAATATCCTGACAGTAAATTAATGATTATCAAAAATCATATTAAAATGGGTGATAACAACGTGAGTACTGCCAATGCCAAGCTTTTGTTTATTAAAATTCGATCTTTAATTTTACTGTTTATAATTTGGTAAGCTTTAATTGGTATTATAGCTTTTCCCTGTTCGGCGGTTGGCTCTGCCTCCGTCTGAAATATCAAATAAGATTGTGTCGAAATTGAATATCTTTATATAAGCTTTGCCTATTTCACAAATCAACCAATTAACCATCCAACAATAGAACAATACAACAATTCAACAATTCAACAATTCAACCTTGTTTTATTTTCCATCTCATCTTTCCAAATAAAAAATTATTTGGCATATAAATGCTTACGGTCTTATTATTTTATGTAACTTTGTATAAAATTTTATACCCCTTCGGGGTATGGATACAAATCTGTTGAAACCATCAATAAAGCATCTTCACACATGAAAAAACATCTCTTACTATTTCTATTTATTTGTTATTTCGTAGGGGCGCAAGCGCAAAAATTCAAAGGCGGATTGTTTGTAGGCATCGCGGCTTCACAAATTTCAGGCGATCAACTGTCGGGATTCAACAAGCCCGGACTGTTTGCAGGTGCATTCACCAACTTCTTCTTCAAGGAAAAATATGGACTGCAATTGGAGCTGTATTACATACAGAAAGGAAGCCGCAAAGTCGCTAAAAATGGCAATAAAGATACCTATAAATTGAACTTGCAATACATGGAAATGCCTATTTTGTTTAAGTGGCAAATTGTGAAACGATTTTATATAGAAGTGGGTCCAGCCGTTGGTGTACTGATGAAAAACACAGGAGTTGAAAAAGATTATGGCGGGGTTTATACAGCACCTGACCGTCCTGTATTTAATCGTTTTGACTATTCTATTGTTGGTGGTTTAGGTGTGAATTTATCCATGCATTTTAAAGTAAATCTACGAGGTGAAAGTTCATTTGTTCCTGTTCGTAAACCTGATTTTTCATGGCGTTTGGATCGTTGGCAATATAACTCATCCGTCTTATTATCCTTAATCTACGAAATCTGATGAAAAAGAAAATCGTGATAGGTGTAACGGGAGCAAGTGGCTCCATATACGCATTGAAACTATTTGAGAAACTCGACACCCTCAAAGATTCGATTTCCGAATGTGGCGTAGTGTTTTCCGGCAGTGCCGAAACTGTTTTGGAATATGAATTGCAAAAGAAAAAACATGACATAACGTCATATCCTATATACGACAATACGGATTTCTTTGCGCCTTTTGCCTCTGGCTCTGCCAACTACGACACCATGATAGTGTGTCCGTGCACCATGGGCACGGTCGGCAAAATCGCTCACGGCTTTGCCAATGATTTATTGACACGCGCTGCCGATGTGATGTTGAAAGAGAGAAAAACTTTGGTGTTGGTGGTACGCGAGATGCCCTACAACCTAATTCACATTGAGAACTTCAAACTGCTTGCAAGCGCAGGAGCAATCATTTGTCCGGCATCGCCCTCCTTTTATTCCAAACCACAGTCCATTGATGACTTGGTCGAAACGGTCATAAACAAAGTGTTGCATCTTGCCGGATTCTCACTCAAGTCGTATGAATGGGGCGAAGAGAAGCCCTAAATTGCGAACATCCTTTCAATTAAAAGATATCGTCATCATCCGACTTTTTCTTTTTCGGCTCATCGTCCTCATCAGTAGGCTTCAAATCAGCGTCAATATTGTCATGCTGTGAAAATAATTGCTCATCAATCTTGTCGTTGGTGGCAG
>JBAXHO010000100.1:0-4543 GCA_037138855.1 bacterium | reverse complement strand
TACCAGATACCAGATACCAGATACCAGATACCAGATACCAGATACCAGATACCAGATACTATATATTTAACAAAACACACCATGCTTTTCGCTACATATTGTAATTATTTGTCCAAACTTGAGCAAACTGCTTCGCGTCTGGAACTGGCTGGAATAGTTTCGGAATTATTGTTGGAGTTGAAAAAAGAGGCAAATCCTGAAGAATTAAAATTGGCAGTGTACTTGTTGCAAGGCTCATTGACACCTTCATACCTAAAATTGGAATTTAATTTTTCGACCAAATTGTTATTACGGGCACTCAGTAGTTATTTTGCAGTTAATAAAGATTTGGCAGAGCGCTATCAGGAATTGGGAGATGAAGGTAATTTATTGGAAGAATTAACTAAAAATCAAATAGCATCACCATTTACGATCACTGAGTTGCAGCAAATATTATTAGTGATCGCCCGGAAATCTGGGAAAGATTCTCAGGAATTTAAACAACAAAAATATCGGGAATTAATTCGACAATTAAGTTCTCTGGAAGCTAAATATGTGACGCGTATTGTGCTTACCAAATTACGTTTAGGCGTAAGTGATAAAACAATTATCGATGCGATTTCCTGGGCAGTTACTGGTGATAAAGAATTGAGTGAACGGATTGAAAGACTATTCGGGATTAATTCGGATTTGGGATTAATCGCACAAATATTGTTAACTAAAGGAATAGACAGCGCTGAGGATAGTTTTAAAGTACAACCGGGTATTCCGATTGCAGCAAAATTGGTGCAACGGGAAAAAAAGGCGGAAGCTGTTTTTGCGAGAATGCCTGATTGTCTTATTCAGCCTAAATTGGATGGATTACGGATGCAGATTCATTTTCACGAGACCAAAATTGCCGAAATTTATGATCAAAATCTAAGTGAAAGTGAATTTAGTTTAATTAGTGAGCCAGTTAAGAAAACCAGGGTAAAAATTTATAGTCGTAATCTCGAGGACATTACAGCAATGTTTCCAGATGTTGTTGCTGCAGTTGAATCAATTCCTGATTTAAAAGGGATGATTTTGGATTGTGAAACAATTGGTTTTAACCCTGAAAACCAGCAGCTGCTTAATTTTCAGGAAACTATTAAACGTAAGCGTAAACATAATGTAGTGGAAAAATCATCACAAATTCCCGTAAAAGTTTTTGCCTTTGATTTACTTTATCTTGATAATTCTGAATATCCAGAGCAGGATTTAACCAGATTTCCATTAATAGAAAGAACTGAAATCTTACAAAAAGTTTTGAAAGCATCTGAGCAAAATACAATTAAGTATTTAGAGACAAATCGTATTACTGATTTAAAGATATTGGAGAAAACTTTTGCACAATATGTCGCTCATGGCTTGGAAGGATTAATTGCCAAAAATCCGCTTTCAATTTATGAACCTGGAACTCGTAATTTTGAATGGATTAAACTTAAGGCTGCCAGCCACGAAGAACTCGCCGATACAATTGATGCAGTTATTTTGGGGTATTATGCCGGTGTGGGTTCCCGGACGAAATTAGGGATTGGTGCTTTGCTTTTAGGTACATATGATCCAACTACTGAAATTTATTATACTGTTGCTAAATTAGGGACTGGTGTGACTGAAGCACAATGGATTGAGATTAAGAAAACTTTGGATCAATACAAAACAAGTGCTCTGCCGGATAATGTAAAAATTGATAAAACACTTTTGCCGGATGTGTTGGTTACACCTAAAATCGTTGTTGAAGTGGAAGCTGATGAGGTAACGAAAAGTAAAATGCATGGAGCAGGGGTGACGCCGGGTTTTTCTTTACGCTTTCCCAGATTAAAAATCTTTGGTCGAGATAAAAATCCAGAGCAAATTACTAATATCCTTGAACTACAACGTTTATTCGAATTACGTAAGAAAAATTAGTTTTATTGACACCAGTCACTGCGCGTAATATACTTAATTATTAATTTGTTAAATTTTATTTTATGAGTACTGAATCAAAGCCAGTTACTGCAAAAGCAGCAGCCGCTAATGATAATGTGATTGCTGCAGTAGCCACATTACCTTTAGTTGGTTTGATCATGTTTTTTGCAATGCCAACTGCATCTAAGTTGGTCAAAGCCCATGCTAAGCAGAGTAATGTTCATTTAGCAGCTTCAGTGATTGCTATTGTCCTTTCCATAATTCCAATTATTGGCTGGTGCTTAATGCCAGTTGTTATGATTGTTGATTTCGTTTTCTGGGTCATGCAGCTTATCAAAGCCTTCAAAGGCGAAGAATACATGGTTCCAGTAGTTGGCGAATTCTTCGATAAATTGTTGAAATAAGTTTTTCAGCAAAAATCTTAAAATTAAAACCTTGAGCCTAAAAAACTCAAGGTTTTTTTTGTAAATAATTGGTTTGGGCTTGTAGTCAGGGAAAGTTTAATCAATGGACTGGTTTGTTTAAACAAAAACTGAAAACTGGAATCCGGAATCAGGAATCTGAAATATGCAATTTGGAATTTGATTAAGAATAATTAGGGAAGGCTTTAGAAGTTCTATAATTAAACAGCAGCATCCGTTTTCCGGTCACCGGACATCGGATACCGTCCCTGATTTTCATTTTCTCTTTCCTTTTGCTATAATCAAAATAATTTCATTTCCCACTTAATTTATTACAGAACTAATTATGGATATCATTCGCAGATTTGTAAACTCACTTGATGGTAGAATTTTTTCTTTAAATTTATCTGACATTTTTACTAAAAGCTTTTTGTTTGGTAATAGCGATGCATTCCAGATGAAGGGTTGGTTATTGTTACTTTCTTTTTTGTTTATTCTGATTAGTTATCTAGCATATCGTTACTTTACTAAACCGCGTGAACGATTTTCTAAATTTGTTCGTTTTGAATTGAAAAGAGCAGTGAAACTGGATATTTATCTTGGTGTAGTATTGTTTTTGGATGTTTTATTGCGAATGGGCAATATCCGTTTTTTAAATTGGAGATTTTGGGAGTTAATAATTTTTGTAACTTTAATTAGTAATTGGGGATATTTTATTTACCGTTATTTTTTATTGAAGCGCACTCCTAAAATTACTGCCTCTGAAGCTGAAAATGCTTATCAGAAGTACCTTCCCAAAAAGAAGAAGAAAAGATAAAAAATGTGCAAATGATTTTGACATTCCCGAATACGTTCTGATAGAATTAACTACCTGTAAATAAGGATACATTTACGGTTTTCCTTTTCTCTTTAAAATTACAGTAAGTTCTTTGACAACTTAAAAGATGACATGTCTAGTGTATTTAATTACACAGATTAGTCAACGTCAATTCTCTTTATGTTATTAAGTTAACGTAAAACAGTAATTTTGATTTTTCCTCTAAACCGCAAGGTTTAGAGTTGATACAAATCCTGTACATTAATTGTACAGGTAGTCAACGTCAAAGAAATTTTCTTTGACTCTCAGTTCAATCTCGCAAGATGTTGAACTTTATGGAGAGTTTGATCCTGGCTCAGGATGAACGTTGGCGGCGTGCCTAAGGTATGCAAGTCGAACGATTTTATTTGACTCGCAAGAGTTGAATAAAGTAGTGGCGGACGGCTGAGTAACGCGTAGGAACTTACCCTCAAGTCGAGGATAGCTACCCGAAAGGGTAATTAATCCTGGATGTGATTCTGTACCATATCGGTATTTAATGAAAGGCTTCGGTCGCTTGAGGATAGGCCTGCGTCCTATCAGGTAGTTGGTGAGGTAATGGCCCACCAAGCCTATGACGGGTAGCTGGTCTGAGAGGATGGTCAGCCAGAATGGGACTGAGACACGGCCCATACTCCTACGGGAGGCAGCAATTAGGAATTTTGCGCAATGGACGAAAGTCTGACGCAGCGACGCCGCGTGGAGGATGAAGGCTTTAGGGTTGTAAACTCCTTTTACCAGGGAACAAGTTCTGAGTGTACCTGGTGAATAAGGCCCCCCTAACTACGTGCCAGAAGGGTCGGTGATGCGTAGGGGCCAAACGTTATCCGGAATTACTGGGCGTAAAGAGATGCGTAGGCGTTTTGATAAGTCTAATGTTAAAGCCCGGAGCTTAACTCCGGTTTCGCGTTAGAAACTATCAAAATTGAGTCAGATAGGGGTAAGCGGAATTCCAGGTGTAGTGGTGAAATACGTTGATATCTGGAGGAACACCAATGGCGAAGGCAGCTTACTGGGTCTTGACTGACGCTAAGGCTCGAAAGCGTGGGGAGCAAAACGGATTAGATACCCGTGTAGTCCACGCCCTAAACAATCTCTGCTAGTTGTCGGGGTTGGCTTTGTTTTTTCTTCGGAAAGGATAGAGCGACTTCGGTGACGCAGCTAACGCGTTAAGCAGAGCGCCTGGGGAGTACGGCCGCAAGGCTAAAACTCAAAGGAATTGACGGGGACCCGCACAAGCAGTGGAGCGTTTGGTTTAATTCGATGCTAAGCGAAGAACCTTACCAAGGCTTGAACTATAGCTGCAAGCTTTATGAAAGTAGAGCCGCCTTCGAGGGTGCTATAGAGGTGCTGCATGGCTGTCGTCAGCTCGTGTCGT
>JBAXHO010000099.1:0-4597 GCA_037138855.1 bacterium | reverse complement strand
AAATAAAAGAAAAATGGCTAAACAAAAACCAATTATGAATGTTGTCTTTGTTGGACACGTAGACGCTGGTAAATCCACAACTATCGGAAGATTGTTCTGGGAAACAGGCGGAGTGTCTCAACAAGAGATGGACAAATTAAAGGAAGAAGCAGCTAAACACGGAAAAGCTGGTTTTGAATTTGCTTACGTCATGGACAATATTAAGGAAGAAAGAGAAAGAGGAGTTACTATCGACTTGTCTTACAAGAAGATTATGACTCAAAACTTTGAAACCACTGTTATTGATGCTCCAGGTCACAAAGACTTCGTCAAAAACATGATTACAGGTGCTTCTCAGGCTGATTCAGCATTCCTTGTTGTCGATGTAGTAAATGGAGTACAACCTCAAACAAAAGAACATTTGGTTGCACTTCAGGCAAAAAACATAAATAAAATAATTATTGTTCAAAATAAAATAGATCTAATAACAATGCCGAAATGAGCGAAATTTTCTAAAATAATAATGGTCAGAAAAAATGCAAGCATCACCGCAAAAGTATAAAGACCACCTTTTATAAGTTGGTTTTTATAAAATTTGCGAATAAATTCGTCAAGTTTCTGAATTAATATGCTATAATTGTCCGCCATTATTGGATTCTGTAAAACAATCTTTTCTCAGTTCTAACCTATAAAATTAGGTTAAATGATGGATAATAACAAAAGAAAAATAAATAAAAATTGTTAATCGGATTTATCGTTTTTCCAATGGTTTCAATAAATATTCTAAACCATTAACTTTTATTTCCAAAATAATTTTTAGAAAATCTCCCAATTCTCCCGCAGGAAAGCCCTTTTGCGAATACCAAACCAAATATGGCTCAGGAATATCATTCAATAACCTTCCCTTGTATTTACCATAAGGCATTTTATAGTTTGCGAGTTTGAAAAAAGTTTCTTGATTTGAGAGCATTTCCTTTGTTTGTGATATCGAAATTTAAAAAAACTAGCAGCTATTTATTTGGATTAATAAAATTATTCGCGAAGACCATACTTTGTCTGCAATAATAATAATGCACCAACTGCTTTAATATCGAATTTATTCGAAAAGCCAACAACAATATAATTGTTTATACTTTTAATTACACCATCTGCTAAAATTTCAAAAGACTCAGCTGTATTAATATCAATCACTTCGTCTGAGGAAACTGCAAAATCGCTAATTGAAGAAACGTTATTAGTTACATAATATAAATTTCCATCATCTTTATATTCGCCAACCTTTTCTCCTTTTACTCCATTTTTATCTGTCAGGAAAATCTCTTTTCCAATCAATACGCCTAATTGATCCCCTTTCGTTTCTTCAGTGGTTGCATTGTAAATTTTTATTTGAGCGGAAACAGAAAAGAAAATGCCAATCAATAATATTATCAATGAAATTCGCTTCATAAAAGTATTTTTTGAGTTTATTTTAGTACAAAATTAAAGAATGATTTTTTATTTTAAAACACTGTTGTCCGATATAAAATAAATCAGAGAGAAGGAAGCCCAAAAGCTTCCTTTCTCTTTTTTTAGTAGTTTTGTTTCGCTAAAAACCAACTACAGTGAACAAAACTACACATTTTTTTGGACAATCCGTTTTCGGACAGCTAATTTCTTTAATTGAGCCATCCATCATTTCAAAAGCGACAGAAACTTGTCAGTCCGACAGATACGTTAAGAAATTTAAAACTAAAGACCACCTAATAAGTATGCTGTTTAGTGCTTTTGCAAAATGCACATCATTACGTGAAGTTTCAGGAGCAATGCTTGGATTGTCAGGCAAAACAAAACATTTTCAATTAAATCATATCCCAAAGAAGAGTACACTTGGTGATGCTAATCAAAGAAGAGATTCAGAAGTTTTTGGAATCATTTACAATAAATTGTTTTTAAAATATGGTCATGTTATCTCGGACAGCCGAATTAAAGATGTTATAAATAAACAGATTGAAATATTTGATAGCACAAGTATTAGTCTTTTCAAGGATATTCTAAAATGTGTTGGAAGAAAACCTAAAAATGGAAAACGCAAAGGAGGAATTAAGGTGCATACAGTAATTAATGTTGATGAAACCGTTCCTAAATTAATATGGTTTACACATTCTGCAACTAATGACCATGTTTTGCTCAATAAGTTAAAAATGGATTCCAATACCATTTACGTATTTGACAAAGGATACAATGATTATAAAGCTTTTCAAAAGTTCTGCAATAATAATACTGGGTTTGTTACACGAATTAAGGATAATGCGGCTTTTGAATCAGTATGTCAAAATGAAGTAGCAGGTCATATTCATTCAGGTGTTTTGGAAGATGAGATAATTGAAATTACTGTAAAAGATGGCGAAATCAAGAGCAAACTAAAGTTGAGAAAAGTTCGATTTTACGATAGGGAACTTAAAAGAGAATTTGAATTTTTGACAAATCTATTTGAAATGCGTGCGGATTTAGTTGCAGCAATATATAAACTGCGTTGGCAAATAGAATTATTGTTTAAGCAATTGAAACAAAATTTTCCGTTAAAATATTTTCTGGGTGACAATGAAAACGCAATAAAAATACAAATATATTGTGCTTTGATTGCCAATTTACTTATGACAGTCATACAAAAAAACTTAAAGAGAAGCTGGGCATTTTCAAATCTTGTAAGTTTTTGCAAAATACACCTTTTCAATTACATTCACTTACTCAATTTTCTTGAACATCCTGATAAAGATTGGCAAAAAACACTTAATAATCGAGAACAATTTTGCCTTTTCTAGGGGGACTTACTTTTTAAAATGACAAAGAAATAAAAAACACAAATTGGTTTACAGTCGTTTACATCAATTGAAATTTATTTTGTATTTTTATCGGACAATAGTGATTCAAAAATATTCAGAGAATATTGACACTATACCTAATTATGTTAAAAAAGATGATTTTTATTATGTTTGGATTTTTAATCCTTGGACTGGGAAATACTTAGGAAAGAAGGAAATGTGTACGACATTAAATTGGAAAGGTGTTCCTGGTGCTTTATCAGAACTTCATGAATTTAAAAAATAAATAAGGGTTGGTAACAGACTTATGCTTTCATCCCAACAGCCAAAGATTTGCGGTTCAGGATGGTGGGGTAGTGGCTCGTGAGATTCGCCGGCAGGTGGCAGGCTTGAAGTAATAATATAAACGGCAGTGAGTAAATTGGCACTGAAAGGAAGCAGCCAGAGTGTTAGCGGCAAAATTATGAAAAAAATACAATTACTAACCATATTATTTTTTAGCGGACTAATTGCTTGCAATAATATAGAGACGGATTCAGGAAAATTGATTCTCAATAAAAATATTATTCCGACTCAAAATGAGAAGAATGAAGTATTAACAAATGAAACAATTACAGATCCTGATTCAACTAAAAACAATAGTTCTACTGTGTTTTCGGTTAGTGAACAAACAAAGAAAAAAAGAGATAAGAAATCTGAAGAAGTGGATTTCTTGGCTGAAGGTGTTCAACGAGAAGAGCAAAACAATATCATTACAGGATTTGTTAGAAGTGTATTTATAATAGATGGCAATAACTACCATTTTAAAAGGGTAGTCAAACAAGATGAAGACCGCAGATTTGGCTGTAGTAGCGGTGGAAATGAATTATCTTTTACTATTATGAATCCACCTGATACTTTTTTGATCGAAAACGAAATGTTGAAAACATTAAATTTCAATTATCAAATAAATGGAGGACTTTATTGGGAAAATGGGGAGAGTCCACATAAAGGAAAAGTAAAGGGAATGCTATTACCTGACAAAACTTGGCAAATAGAAATTAACTTATGGATTAAGATGACAGATTTGCAATTAAATAAAGAGATTGAAAGGCAAATAATAATAAATGATAAATTCATCCTGTGAACAATTTGTATGGATTACAATAAAAGAAAGGCTGCAACTAACTCCAACTACGAAGAACAACGAATAGTAATGTGCGTCTTGACACTAATAACAATATTCATACATTTTAGCGGATTGACTATGCCTGCATGTAAATGGTCGTCGATTCGTAGTTTAAACCGTTATGCCCAATGCTGAAAAGCCAACACAACAGTATTAGCTAAACAATTATAATTGTGGAGGTAGCACAAAAATTACTACCAACAAAAAATGAAAACAAAAATTATATTTCTGAAAAAAGTGACATCTTTATGTTGCTTATTGATATTGTTTTTTTTCAACAGTAGATTATACTCACAAATAATATATACTGACATACCTGACGCTACTCCCAATGCAACTTATCCTTTAGATTTAAATAATGACAGTATTGTTGATTTCATGATTCAATTTGGAGGAAGTGCTGGTACAGTTGGGGTTATGTGCTACCCTCAAAATAACAATGCATATTCGGGGGATTTTGTGAGTGGTGAACATTTACCATGGGCATTATCAACATCTAATACTATTTGCGACTCATTAGCAACATGGTATGATTCTAGTAACATTGGTACAATGGGTTTAGGAGCAAGCATAGGTTACTGGCCGGGGGCAACAGACAAATATTTAGCACTAAAACTTATTGTGGGACCAAACACATACTATGGCTGGG
>JBAXHO010000098.1:0-4874 GCA_037138855.1 bacterium | reverse complement strand
TCATTTATCTAACGGTAACCGTTTCGGTAACACTTATGACTTATCTAATGGTATGTCTATGACGGAACTGTTGGAAATGTAGGCGGAACAGTATCATCATCGGTTGCCAAACTTGTTTTCAATGGTGCAACAGTTACACCATCCAGTTATACCGACATGGGAGGAGGCTGGTGGAGACTGACGTACTCAGGCGCAGTGGCTACCGCAAATGGGAACTATGGAGTAGAAGTACAATCAGGCAAGACGATTTATCTGGACAGCGTGCAACTCGAACAAAAACCTGTAGCTACCACATATACAGACGGCACACTGGGAAGTGGTTACGCGTGGAGTGGAGTAGCTCATGCATCAGCGTCGATTCGTGAAAATACAAATTTGCAATATGCAGTTACAGATAATATCCAGTCCTCAGCCGGTACAGTATCGTTCTGGCTCAAAATACCTTGGGCAGGTAACGATTCTTTAAATCATGTACTTTTTGATACAGATACTTCCAGTGGGACACTTAAACTCACAAAAAACTCCAGCAACAACCTAGTTCTGACAGACGGCACGAATACAGCTTCCAAAGCAGTATCGTGGAGTGCGAATAGCTGGCAATATATTACTGCCACTTGGGGAGCTGGGGATATGAATGTTTATGTGAACGCTGTAGCTGGGACTGCCAGCGGGATATTCTCACCACCGACTTTAACAACGAATTTGTATCTTGGGCAGGATAAGACGAATGCGAGTTTCGCTGATGCGTATATTTCAGGTATTCGGGTATTTGATAGCAGTCTTTCGACAAATGAAATTAATGATCTCTATAACTCTGGCTTCGTCTCCCATAGCTTCGGAACAGTTGAAACCAGATACCAGACCACCCGAATGGTGGAGACAGCTACTATCGATGGCACTTCGCCGTCCAACTGGCTTGGCCTGTCGTGGGATCAGACTTTACCCGGCAGTGAGGGGGCAAGTCCAATTAGATTTCAGGTGGCAGTTAAAAGTACTGACAGCGCTTGGGCAGATAGTGATTTCGTCGGCAGTGATTGCACCAGTGGTACATATTTCACAGATTTGAGTAACCCTTTCCAGGTAAATCTAACTGCAAGTTGCAATAGTCTGTTCAATCCAAATTCTACAAATTCCAAGAGGTACGCCAGAATCAGGCTTTACCTCCAGACTGCAGATACTACGGCGACGCCAGAAGTTAGCAATATTTCTCTTGTGTACAACCATGCTGATATACTTTTTCCAGTACTTTCGATAAATCCGTTTATTCCCGACCCGACAAGTGATAATACACCACTTCTGACCGGTCAAGCAGCTGATGCTCAGGATAATATCCGAAAGGTAGAATTTCAGGTCGATTCCACGGTGGGAAGCTGGATAGCCTGCACTTCTGCTGATGGGGCATTTAATACTGAAACGGAAAACTTTAACTGTCAAGTCGTTACAAATCTAAGTGACGCTTCACATACAATATATTTTCGAAGTGAAGATATCAATGATAATCTAACCTCAGTCGGAAGCTACAGCTCGGATACATTTATGGTTGATACTACTAAACCAATCGGGACAATTAGCATAAATTCTAATTCAACTTATACGAATTCAAAAGATGTTACCTTAATGCTGACCGAAGCTGATAATCTCTCCGGTACAACACAGATGATGATTTGCAATGATGAGACATTCACCGGTTGTAGCTACGAAGCTTACTCAAACATGAAAGCGTGGACGTTAACAACTGTTGATGGAACGAAAACAGTTTATTTGAAATTAAAAGATGCTGCTGGAAATGAATCAGATGTTTATGAGGATGATATTATTTTGGATATGACAATTAACCCACCAATCATTTCCCAAATTGGAGAAATCACAAACATTCCAGATAAACCAGATTTTTATTATTATTTCACGACTACCACAGCTACGATCCGTGGCACAGCTGATCCTGGGGATACCGTAACATTTCTAGTAGACGGAAAAACCCTAACCACCATTGCAGACACTTTGGGAAGTTTCCAGCTAACCATCAAATATCCTGATCTTACTAATGGCGACAATCCTCTACAATATTTTTCTGAAGATTTGGCAGGCAATATTTCTCCGAAAAAAGCATTTTCGCTAATCATTGGCTGTGAAAATTTCCCAGATAATTTGCAAGCTAAATATTGTCCATTCGAATCTGTGGAAGCACTTCCACAAGATTTGGCAAAAGCTTCGGAAGGCAATGGTAGCGAGAAGTCAGAACTGCCTGAGACTGGAGTGGAAGATGTAGGGCAGGGGGTCATCATCAAATTTTATGACAGTGAAGGCGCTATATTGAGCTTTGCGGAAGTCACGATTAACGGGAAAATTTATACTACGGATAAAAATGGAGAAGTTATTATTTATGGGATAGATAAAGAAGCTGAAATCCTGTTTGATGGTGAAAAAAAGGTAGTGAAAGTAAGCGAGTTAAAAGATGGAAAGCTCGAGATGAGAGCTATAGTAGGTGCAGGAAACATCATACCTTCAATAACCGGCAATCTTGTGATAGTAGGATCGTTAATATTGGTATTAATGTTTGCGACGGTAATATTTTTGGGGATTAAACGTTCTAGAGGTGACGATGGTAGAGGTTGAACGCAATAAATAAGTACCACTTAGTATTGTTATTTTTATTAATTTTTTATTATGGCTTTATATTTCTCCTGGGACCAAAAAACAATTCATGAGTTTTCAGCTTCTTTTATCAATTCGCTTTACAATCAAGGTTATGTTTTTACGAGGATTGGTAAAGGAGTGATGAATCAGACTAGATCATTGCGTGTTGTTCTCCAAAATTATCAGCCAAATAGTGAGAATCGTCGGGTATTAAAGAAAATTCCTGAATTACAAATAGAAGAAATGCCTTTGCCAATAGAACAACGTGATTATGATTGGCAAATTCATAAAATGGGTAAAGATTTTTATACAAATAAATTTGCCGATCATCTTTTTTCAGCAGCCAAGATTAAGGAATTGGTTACAGATAGTTCCAGATCCAATTTTAATTTGCTTATGCGCTTTAAAATCAAAGAGGAAATAATTGGTTATGTAATTTGTTATCAGGATAAAAATATTTTGCATTACGCTTATCCGTTTTATCTTTTTCAAAAATATCCACAAAACCTTGGAATGAGCATGATGCTCAAAGCTCTTGAATTTTCGCAGCTCTCAGGACGTCAATATTTTTATCTCGGTTCACTCACGAGACCTGCAGATAAGTATAAATTGCAGTTTTCCGGGATTGAATGGTTTGATCAAAAGAATTGGCAAAATGATTTAGTAGAAGCGAAAAAGCAAATAAATGTATCTGGTATCTAGTAGCTGGTAGATTAATTGTAAATGAAATATTACTAGTGTCAATTAATGCTTATGTCATTTCGGAAGTTAGTTTTTCTTAACTGTAGTTTAGAAAATCTTACTGTCCGGAATTTAACGTAATACCAATTAAAAGCTTTTCTCCCCTCTAAACTGCAATTTGCAAATTTCAAATTGCATCTAGTCCCAAATACCGCTCACCTTTTTCCACAAAATCTCCAAATTTAAGAATTTTTTAAGAATTGCCTGTTATATTAATTTTGTGGAAATTTCTACAAAATTAATTTTTTAACATCGTTATGATGGACTTCCAACAACTTATGCTGGTCGGTCGAGCTACCAAAGACGCAGAAGCGCTCGAAAGTAAAGAAGGTAAAAAGTTTGCTAAATTTGGTCTGGCGATCAATGAATATCGCGGTAAAGATTTAGATGAACGTACTACTTTTTACAACGTCTTGATTTTTAATAAAAGTCAGGAGCGCATTGAATCAATAAAAAAGGGTAATCTTCTTTATATTCAAGGTAGACCTGATATTGATGCATATCTATCCAAATCAGGAGAAGCTAAAGCAAATTTGGTAATGTTTGCTGACCGCTGGAAAGTAATTTCCTAAAGTTTCATTCTATAAGCATCCAGGGAGCTTTGCGAACCAGAGCTTCCTGGATTAAAAATTATTTGAGTTGGAAAATTTGCTATTAAAAATTCTAAAAAAGGATAAAGTATCATGTATCAAGTATCATGTAGTTTAAATTTTAAATTCGAGATTCGTTCTGGTATATATATCAAATATCCTTATATATGGAATAGCTATATTTGATTTCCTTTAAAATATGGGATACACTAGTTTTTTATTGCACTTAAAAAACTCGTGGGACCAGAAGCTTTTTACGGACCGCTAGAAAATGTATATGAAGTATACTTATTAACAGGTGTCGAGCCTTTACCTTTTAAAAATAAAATTGAGTATCATCTCCAAAATATTAAGAATTCCTTAGAACTGGCTGATAACTATAAAGCTTTAGTAGATGATGCAACAAGTAGTATTGCTAGCTTATTGGAGTCTCATAATCCGCTTCATCATCTTGCAGTGAATAATTGGCTTTATAGTTTTGATTCATACGATAAACCTGGAAGTGAAGCATTTATACATAGTCTGGTATCAGCTCATATTGCTGGAGAATTGGCAAAAGCAACCATTAAACCAGATGGTATACCAAGCTTTACTTCAGAGGATATTGATTCGATTCGGGCAGGAATGTTATTACATGATATTGGCAAGACGCAATGCCCTGAATTTGTCAATTCTGGTGCAGTTGACTTTGGAGGGGTCAAGTTAGATGCTTTTAAAGCTGAGCATATCAAATATACAATTGAATTTGCCAATAAAAATCATATTGAAGAAGATCCAATTATGTATCAGGTGATGGTTCATCACCATCAGCAACCAGATGGTGAAGGTCATCCAAAGTTTAAGACAAATCCGGCTTAATATCAAAAACGGGGGTCTAGTTTGACAGAATTTCTTCAATTATCTTAC
>JBAXHO010000097.1:0-4924 GCA_037138855.1 bacterium | reverse complement strand
CTTCAGTGCGAAATCCTTGCTTTTTTAGTCCAGATGCATTTTTTGAAGCTTACACCCAACACCAAAATTACTCCTATTACTTCCATTAACTCATCCTCCTTCAATTTTAATTCAAATTTTCCCCGTATTAAGGTGACATATACCATTTACCGTCAATTTTCACAAACGGGAATTTTACTCTATAACTATCTATACTACCTTTCATGTCGACGGTCATATCAGCCTCAATGTTAGCAGTATCTCCAGTAATTGTTTCATTAATTATTTTCCCTGAAATATTTAATTTAAAACCCATTTTTCTGGCAATATCTAAAATACCTGGTGCCATCTTAATGAAGTTGTCAGAATTGAAACCGGTTAAATCTCCTAAAAAGCCATTAATACCCTCAGCCAAATTCGACATTTTAGGGTCAATGCATTCATTCAATGCATTTTGGTCAGCGTTATTAAGTGCAGTGACATATTTAGTAAATACTTCTCTAGGTGAAGGTGTCGAGGCACATGCTGAGAAAAATAAAATACTTACCAATGAAATTATTAAACATTTGCAATTCTTCATGTTTTTCTTCCTTTCTACAACGGCCTAGTCTTGTTTTCAAACGGTGTCGTCTTTTCAATTAGCGTTCCTTTAGAAAGTTGATATGCTTCAACATATTTTAAGAAGCCGTACCCATATTCATCTTGACGGGAACGCAAACTAATTTCTTCACGTTTTGCATAAGCTTTTTCGCCTATAAGCATTAAGTATTGAACTTCCACCCATTTTGCCATGCCTTCATAAATAATTAGTTTGTTTGAAGCACCGTAAATACTGTTAATTGAGGCATCATTCCAGTTGAGAAATTGCCAAATGTGTGTTAGTTCATGAGCTAATGTAGCTATAACACACATTCGAGGAGAACCATTTTCCACAAAAATACAGAAACCGTATTTATCTTTCTTCGCGAATCCCAAAACGCGAGGGTCAAACCCTTCAGTCGCCTCAAATTTTTGCTTTGTATGCTTAGCGATTACTTTTGCATTAACCATTCTCACTTTAATTGCTATGTTTAATTTAACTCCATATAACGCTTCAAATTTTCTAATTGTAGATTTAAATAAGGCGTTAAATTCTTCGTTAGACTTGACAACGGTTCTGGTACATTGAGCACAACGTTCGCGCCCGTCTTTAAGCAAATCGTACTCGACTCTAGTTAACTCAATTCTACAAAAATCACAGTAATGAGCGCCGGGTTTATTTGGTTCGTAATTCCCTTCAATTAACCCAGCTACATCAATATTATCACGTGCTTGTCTGAGTGAACTTGAATCAAATTCGAATTTTTTGAAATATTCAATAACGCTTTCTATCGCGAAACTTGGTGATTCTTCAGCATAGCCGAATTGAAGATAATGAGATGTCTGATACGGGGTCTTCTGGATAATTGGTTCAGGAATCGGCTCTGTTTCATTTTCTACAGTTTCTTCTTCCGTTACTTCTGTGTCAATAGTTTGAGCCTCTTGCGGCACATCAAGCTCTTCAGGCTCTTCTTGCGCCTCAGTTTCTTCAGTCTCTTGAGACTCTTCTTGCGCCTCAGGCTCCTCATTCTCTTGAGACTCTTCTTGCGCCTCAGGCTCCTCATTCTCTTGAGACTCTTCTTGCGCCTCAGGCTCCTCATTCTCTTGAGAGTCAACCTGCACCTCAGACTCTTCTGGGCCTCCAGGCTCTTCCGGTATTTGAGCCTCGTCAATTACACTAGTAACTTCCGATCCTTCGACAGTCTCTTCGCCAATAGCTGATTTTGGTTCATCGTCCACTTCAATAGGTATATCCTTTGGTTTTTTCTTAAACTTCCCAAATATACCTTTGAAAAACTCTCCAATATTAGATATAATACGCTTAACAGATTCTAATATCCCTTTTTTCTTTTGAACAACTTGTGGTATAAAATCAACAACTACTTCAACTTTATCTGGTTTTTCTACAAGAACTTCAGCCAACATTTTTGTATGCCAAACCAAAAAATCAGTAATTATTTCAAAAAATCTTTGAATATTTCTTTCAACAGAAACAATTAATCCAAGGTCAATCTCGCTATCTTCCACAATATAAATGCAGTCGTCCGGTTCCGGTCCAGTCATCTTATAATTAAATCCATTAAGCATTTCAGATGTTTTATCTGTCTGAACAAACAACGCTGAAATATAATCACAAGTATCAGGATAAGTTGTCTCAAATATCTCGTTTAGCATCGTACAGATTAAATACCGGTCTTCTTCGGTAGTTCCAGGCAATGTAATCTTGAGAATGCTTTTTTTCTTGTAGTTTCTGTCTGGAATGGCATTTAATTTAACAACCTTCGCACTTTTATGATTGTTTGGAGAGTCCAACTCAATGTAACCGTCTGTTTGAATATTAATGTCTCCAAAATAATGCTCAATTATAATATCTGAAATTGTTTTAAAAGAAGCCATATTAGTGTCGGCCACCATATTAGAAACATTTAAATTTCTAAGTTGGCGGTAATATTTTCGTCCATTCATATGATCTGCAGCTCTTCTAACAAGTACCCCATTATGCTCTGTGATTGTTAGAATTTCATAAAACTTCCCGGCAAAAGTAAAGAACTGTCCTGGCAAAAATGATTGATACACATGTCCATAAAGTTTCGACCCTACGTAATGACGTTCGCCCTCTTGATCTTCAGCAATATAGTATGCATTTTTGAGCGCCTTAATATATTCAGAAAATTTTGCTTCGTTATCAAGTGAGAAATATTTCTTTGTGGTCATCTCCAAACCTTCTTCATCGAAGGTATCTCGATGCGAAATCTTAATAAACTCTTCTTCAATTTGTAGTTCTTCTGAATTTTCAATTTTTAACTTTGATATTCCACAATGTTTGCGAATCAAATCTTTTAAGATATTCAAAGTATCCGGATTGTTTTTATTTATTACAATTAGTTCCTTTCTAATTTCATCCTCTGAAATGGGAGAATTCGCCATCAACATAATTAACTTTAATGTTGTATTTCTTTCTGTACGAGCAAAGTCAGGAACGATTGTAGGTATCGCCTTTGGATCTGTAAGAAACAAATCAGAATTGTACTGCATGTAGTCTCTCAGTAAATAATTTTCTGAAATAACATTTACAAATCCCTGCTCGATGGCTCGAGTAGAAAAAATTCGTGCCATTTCGAACAAATTTCTAAACTCATCTTCCACTATTAAGAAATGATTTTGTTTTACTTTTGTCCCCCAAATGTTGTTCTTAAATTCGAAATGTTCGTCGATAGATTCTTGTGTTACAGGCAAATTTGCCGCACGGCACACCGTCTTATAGTACTGACCTACGAACCATCGCATATCTATTACGGGAAATTTTTCAGAACTCACCCAAGTAACATTATCAACTTGATTTTTCAAAGCGGACACTGCAATTTCAGTACCAACACCCAAGTATCTTGTAATGTTAGGTAAAACTATGTGGTGCATATCAAGGCCTTCAGCTTTCCAAAGCATTTCGGAAAATTCACATTTAGCTACTGAGGCTGCAGAGACCTCTACAATACTTGTTTTTACAGAATGCGAAAGTGCATCTACTAGTCCGTCTGCATTTCTGTCGCAAGCACAGTAAACAATTTTTTTCGATTTATCTTTTGAATACAATTCACATTTATTCACTAGTAAATTCAAACCAATTTGCCCGGCAGCTAAAATCTTAGACGGTTCAATAATAATTACGAACCCAACTTCAGACAAAAAATCTTCGCAATGATTAATCAAATCAATATTAAATAGTTCACTAAATGGAAGAACTGCGATGTCATAGTCCTTTTTTGTACTATCCATAATTTCTGCTTTCCAGAGACTAGAAATATTTAATATCTTAAATAAACCATCGTTAATCCAATCTTTTAAGTCGTTTTCGATACCGCTCCGCCCCGAAACGACAAGAATTTTATTATGAGACATTAATTGTTTAAGAATTGGGAAGAAAAGATAGCTTGAAATATCAGCATAAAACGGGGTGTAAAAAATCACACTTTTGCCAGATAGCAAGTCAATAGTCGACGAGATAAATTTTTCTTCTATTATTTCACCACTATCTCGACACTGTTGGAAATAGTTCCCTATAGTTCGAATTTTCTTGCTTTCTGAATTTGACATTTTATCAATAAAATCTGTTGCATTTGTGGCTATTAACGTTCCATCTATTGTTTCATCAAAGAGGATTCTTTCAGGAAACATTCCTCTAAATATTTTTCTTAGCAAACTATAATTGGATATACGCTCACATTCGTCGTGTTCACCAAGGATATCTTCTAAAAATTCGGTTAAAGTAAATCCCCCTAAGAAAAAGACAAATTCCCCTAACAAAAGAATTCCGAATACAGGATAGATTGGAAATTTGAAAATCGGAAGATTTGAAAATTCTCTTGAAAAAATCAATATAAGTATTGAAGTTATAATTGCGCCAATGTAAAATCCTTTTATATATGTTTTAATAGTTTCCCATTTTTCTTTGATAAAC
Source organism: bacterium (assembly GCA_037138855.1). Taxonomy (GTDB): domain Bacteria; phylum Patescibacteriota; class Dojkabacteria; order B142; family OLB20; genus JBAXHO01. The sequence goes on along the minus strand of JBAXHO010000097.1, from coordinate 411 downwards.
CACGCATCATACTTTTCTGAAAATTTATAGTAAATCCCTCCAATTGCTTCATGTATCCTCGAATTTCTTTTTGTAGTGTTAAGAATAGAAATTACAAACAGTTTAATAAAAATAAATCCTAATAGTATAAGTACATTTGTTAAATTTATTAACCATACCTCAAGGTTAAGAGCCTTAAGTGATTCAAAAGTATTTGTTAAAGAATCAATTAGATAATTTGAAAATTGATTAATCTTTTCAATTAGAATAACCATAATAATACCGTAAATTAAAGCAACCAGCGGCATTATGAATTGCTTACTTCTATTAATTCTATTCATGTTCACTTTAATGAGAATCAAGCATAATAGTGTGAAGGGTAAAACATAAGATATATCAGTTAAGATTCTAAGAAGTAGATCCATATTACAT
>JBAXHO010000096.1:0-5269 GCA_037138855.1 bacterium | reverse complement strand
CTTTGATTTTTTCAATTTTTGCAATTGAAATATCAATGGCAGCTTTTGAAATACTATCATTTTTATAAATTGAGTTTCTTTCCGAAATCATTCTATCTCGTATCTTTCTTTTTTCACCTGCTGAAGGTCCATCACCGACCTTACCAGACCCAACACGCCCATCTATTTCATTTGTTAATTTATTGTCGAATGTTGCAATTGAATCATCTTTTGCGATAAGTACCTTACTTATAAAATCCTTTCTCTTATTTAATGCAACAATATTTGTATCCTGTATTGCAATTAGCGCCCTTGTTTCACTACCAATATTATCAATTTCAGTCACATTCATTTCTGAAAGCTTTTTTTCAATTGATTCTTGAAATATGCCATGAATAAGAGGGTCTGCAATTGTGCACCCAACTCCAATTGAAAAAATAAATCTAACAATAAATGTTACTGAAAGCAAATCTCTTTTAACAGAATCAGATTTTCTAAATGAAGAAACAATGTATCTTTCTAAAATGAAAACTACATTTGCCCAAATTAAGGCAATTAGTATTACTGCAACTTGAGAAATATTTAAAGTTGCTGCAGCATAAAGCATACCACAAAAAGCTAATGTGGCAGGTATTAAAACTAATGCACCTGTCCAAGCATGTTTAATTTGTTCTGATCTTCCACATTCAAAGCGGTCTGAAAATTTTGCTTTGTTTTCAAGAATATCAGGATTAGCACCAGCACACCAAACTAATAAACGATAGAAAAAATACTTTGTATTAGAAATTATTTTTTTCAAAGCTTTTTAAATTTGTCTTCAATAGCTTGAATTTTTGCTTGAAAGCTATTAATTTGATTCGACCTATTAGTGAAATAAACTTGGCGATCATCAGCTACGCTTTTTTTAAATTCAGCATAAGTCTCAATATCATCTTTATATTTTTCAGCTTTTTTTCCTTCTTCGATTATGAAATCAGAAAATCGTTCTCTAGATACACTTAAGTTTTTTAGTAAACTCTCAAGAGTATTAACCACATCAGCTTTAATTTCACTTCCAAGCTTTATCCAATCACTTGTTAAAACGGCTTCTGCTCTATTTCTTATAGCACCTACAACTACCTCATGAACGATTTGGTCGCAAGTGTTTATTAAATCAAAGCCACTTTTAACTTGTGTAATACGTTGGTCTTTTGCAATTTTAATTAAATCTCTTGGGCCAAAAATGCGCTGCATAATTGTCCAATCATCTTTATCAATCAAGTTTTGCAACTTGTTTCTTTCTTGTCCGCTGTTAATGGCAACATATTGTAAAAACTCTTCCTTTGTTGACACAGGAGTTAAGTTTTCATCGTCATTTAAATTCGAAATTGTCAGATCATTCATTTTTTAATTGTTTATATATTAGTTTTAACTCGTTTATTTATGTGGTCTCTGAACTCCACTTTTTTATTTATTTACTGTTTATTTACTTTCTAATCGTAACCCTCATCATTTCTTTTATTACTTCATCAGAAACATTCTTTTGCTTTAGATTTATTATAGCACTAGGGCTAATATCAAATTCATTTTCGCTTTGCTGAATTTTTGAAATAATAATTGAAGCTTCAATTCCAAATTTTGTCAGGTTTATAATCTTTTCATTGTTTAGCCTTTCTTTAGCTAATTTTGAACTATATGAAGTATTTTTCGAACCTGTGTTGCCTTTAAGCTTCATTTCTTCAATAACCGTTGTTGAAACATTACTATTTACAAGCATGGTTATATCTTCACTACTCAAATCGAATGCACAATCGGAATTCTGTATTTTTTTTATAATAAACCAAGCTTGATTTCTACTTTGCGTTAATTTGATAATATCGTCGTTAGTAAGTTTATCAATATTTACAGAAGCATCAGATTTTTCTATAACAGTTGTTGCCTTCGATTCATTATTTTGTTTTATAATTGGCTCTGTTTTTAGAGATGATTTATTTTCAACAAGACTTGAAGAATTAACCACTGTGACAGGTTTATTATTATTTTCAACAACGCCGGGCTTATCTTTGTTTTCTACTGCTAGTGAAACACCTGTAACACTCATCATTTTGTCTATTACTTCCGGTGCTACACCTTCCTTCATAAGTTCGTTAATTGAAGCCACATTTATTTCGAACATATTACTACTTGTTTGTATTTTATTTTTGATGTAAGCAGGGTTACATCCTAGCGATGATAATTTAATGATTTTCTTATTTGTTAAAACGTCAGGCACAATCGGCTCTGCCATAACACTTACTTGTTTTTTGCTATCAATTTCAATGATTTTATTAATAACTTCTGTGGCAACTTTATTTTCTGCTAAAAACAATAGACTATCTACAGATGTATTCAATGACACTAAATACATCACACTATCAGCAGTTGTATTTATTGACCAAATACTATTATTAATTTTTTCAATAATAAAATTTGAAGGTATTTTAATATTTGACCACTTAACGATTTTAGAATTTGTAATTGTATTATCTGTAACCAATTTATTCCAAGTATCGGTGTTTGGGATATTATTTTTCGAGTTTTTCATTGCTAAAATAACTTCTGATGGTACACCAAAATCGCACATATCAATTAATCTTTCTGAGCTTAAATTAAAATGATTTATACTTTTTTGAATATTATACAGTATTAAAGAAGTTGGTGTGCCAGACGTCACCATCTGAATAATCTTGGAATTCGTTATGGAGTCCTTACTATTTGTTTCGGTAGTTTTCTTATTTTGATTTGATTCTGTTGAATAATTTGATTTAATTTCTTTGTTATATTCTTCCACCGTTCCATCCTGATATATTATCTTGATAACATCACGTATTGCTGCATTTCTAATAGGTCCATCAGGTTGATTATAATTCTTATATTTTATAAATTCTGTAGTGATTTCAATAACCTTCGAAATTATCTCTGTTCCATCTGATTTTATAATTCTATCCTGAGAAAATGCAACGCCAAATTCTAAGATAAATATAAATAAGACAAAAGTTCTTTTCATAATCTTTTTATCGAAGTTTAGAAGTAACCAATATTTACTTGCCAAATAACAAACCTATTTGCATTTTATAACATCATATACAACAGAAACCTTTGTAACTTTATCGGTTAATAAATCCCAACGCACATTTTGAATAGTAACATCATTACCATATTTAACTTTTGCGTCATTTAATAACGTTGCCAAAGTTAATGATTTTTGATCATGAGTACCTGCAGTTTTTGAAACAGTGGCTATATAAATTGGGTCCGGACATGCAGATGCATATCCATAATCAGGGGAAAATGTGTTCACAATATATCTGCTAGTATCGCAAGACGAGAGTCCAATCGCTAAAAATAATAATAATCCTATGTATTTCTTTTTCATAATATCTTGTTCTAAATGGTTCAAATTATATAATACATTTAAATTTCATCTGTTATATTAAAAAAGGGTAACTACGCTTCACAAAATAAGCCTAATTTTCTTCTTTCATTAAAATAATCCTACTTAGGCAAAACATTTATTCAAGACGTACTGCGCGCACAGCACACTGCGCATTCTTATCAGCTTGAAACCAACTATTATAAAGAAAACTGTATGCATTTGCTTGATTCGCATCAACTTCGTTAGAACTCCAATAAGAATTATTATTGCATCCAAGAACATCACGATAATTATAAACACATTCAAGTTCAGTTTTGCATGGTAAATACCAATCACTATATCCACCAAATACCAAATTTGAACAGATGTCAGCTGCGGTTCCGCTTGTGGCGCATCCATTCAAAATATATGTAGTATTAACATTGCCTGCTCCCAAATAATTATTGGTGCCGCCAATTGTAGTTCCGTAGCAGCCCCAAGTTGCATTTGAACTTTGTTCAGAGGTAGCAGCAATTAATAAATATACATCATAATCATAAACAACTAATCCACCTCCATAATATTCTCCTGCTACAGGATGTGTTGTTGTAAATGAAAGAGCACTACCATATCCTGTACCATTGCCATTTGTTGCGTAGGCCCGAATATAATATGTAGAATATGGACTTAAGCCTGCTACATTACTTGTGAAAGTTCCAGCTCCAGTACCATCTATAGTTTTTGAATCAGAAATAGTTGGTGTCTGTCCTGTACTCCAACATACGCCTCTTGCACTAACTGTCGATCCTTGGTCATTGGTAATAATACCTCCGCATGTTGCTTTTGTACCAGCGTTGCAACCTACTGCTGATGTTGTTATAATAGGCACAGGTCCTGTTGACTTATTACTATCTTTTTTGCAACTATCTGCAAAAATCATTAAAATACCCATTAAAAATAATAGGTAAATCCGGTTACAGTTTTTCTTTTTCATAATATTTAGTTTTAAGTTTTTTAAAAAAATGGTTTCTCAACTCAACATTTATTATTTTGTACAAAAAAAACAGCGTGGCCAAATTGCCTACGCTGTTTCAGAGGCCCGACCAAGAACCCAACTACAAGTGTAATGCAACGACCACGCTTTCACGTGGCGTCTTGCTTACTATCCTGTAGTTTCATAAATTTTGGTCGGTTTCTGAAACAGAATTCTGCTAAACGCTATTTTTTATTTTTCTTTTTCTTTTCTTTTCTTTATTTTTCCTTTTTTAATTCGTGTACAAATATACAATTATTATTACAACTGCCACAAATTTTTCATTTTTCATTTTTATCTTCTCATTCCAAAAAAACCTAATAGTCTAAAAGTCTAAAGCCTAAACCCCTAAGCCACTCTAGCCAACGTAACCTCCAACGTAACAATCTGCCCCCTCTTAATTTTAACTATCATAACTTTGGTAACATAACCAACTTTTGAGAACTCGATATGATATGTCCCGGGTTTAATTTTTATCAGTGCAGCCACTCCGGTGATATCGCTCAAGGCTTGTTTGTTCAATTCAATAACTTTCATCGTAACAAATTCCAACAAATTAGTGATAGCACCTACAAGCGGATTTGGGTCAGTAATCAAAGCAGTGATACCCGTGTGATGCACTCCGGTTTGATCTATTGCCATACAATCGGCTAATTTCTTAACCAAAACGGGGTCATTCTTTTGATACTCACCATAAAAAAAGTCGTAAATATTTTTCAAAGCGGCATTGCCTTTCACATAGCCTTTATAAATAGCTGCAGTGCCATCTTCTTTTTTGTCATCAATAGCATCTTGTGTATCCCCTTTCACCGCGTCAAAGGCGGCTATTACAGCAGCCATGTCAGCAATGTCTGCCGGTTTGATGTTGGTAAAAATAGCGTGGT
>JBAXHO010000095.1:0-5413 GCA_037138855.1 bacterium | reverse complement strand
TTACAGCTCGATTTATTTCGGGATTAAAGTGAAACTTTTAGCGGACAGCAGTGATAACGATAAATTGATTCGTTATATTGATTAAAAATCTCAATAATGTCCAACGCATTTGAACTCATTTGGTTTATCACAATTGTCTGGAGCAGATTTATTAATTATTATTACGTAACAACGTAAAATTGGTAACACTAATCACAAAAAAAAACTCAACTTGTAATTACTCTCATCTTCTGTTTACAATAAATTTAATCTAATTTCTCAAATTTACAGATTTCATGAATGATACTCAAAGTAAAAATTTGTGGTCAGATAGTTTAGAAGTTCTGTTTACTACCCTGGAATCTTCATTACAAGGCTTATCTCATAAAGATCTAAAAAAGAAATATGCTCAATTCGGAAAAAATACAGCTCCTTATCTCAAGCCACCCTCAGCGCTTCAAGTTTTCACTAGACAATTTAAAAATCCATTAATAATAATTTTAATTATTATTTCACTTTTTTCATTTGTAGTGGGAGAAATCACCAATGGAGCTATCATTCTGACAATGCTATTTATCAATGCCTTTGTCGGATTTATCCAGGAATTCAAAGCAGAAAAATCAGTAGAGAAGCTAAAAAGGTTGATCATTTTTAAAACTAAAGTGATTCGAAATGGGAAAGTACAAAAAATCAACTCGATGGATTTAGTTCCAGGTGATATTGTCTTTTTTAATGTCGGTGATCTCATTCCTGCAGATATTCGTTTAATTACAACTAATAACTTATCGTTAAATGAAGCTACCCTCACTGGTGAATCGCTACCAATCGTAAAAAACTCTACTGCAGTGATTAGTGATTCATTAATACCACAAAATATTAAAAATGGCGTTTTTATGGGCACTTCAACAATTTCAGGCTCAGGAAAAGGAATTGTGATCTATACTGGAGCAAAAACATTTTTTGGAGAAACAATTCAATCAAGCCAGGAAATCGGAACTGAAACATATTTTCAAAAAAATTTAAAGAATTTTACGGCGATTTTACTCAAAGCAGTTTTTGTCTTTACAATAGGAATTTTTCTGATAAACGCTATACTAGGTAGAGGCTGGCTTACTTCATTTTTCTTCGCAGTGACTCTGGCACTCGGAATTACTCCTGAAGTACTACCGATCATTGTCACCATGGCCATCTCTAATGCCTCTTATAGATTATCCAAGAAAAATGTAATCGTGAAAAGACTTTCTGCACTTGAAGATATTGGAAATATCGATGTCCTCTGTAGTGATAAGACAGGCACTATTACAGAAGGCAAACTGAAACTCACACAATTTATTGATTTATCTGATCAAAATAATAATCTGCTTTTGGAAATGGCACTTATCTGCAATGCAAATAATGCCAATGTAAAACATATGCTATTTGACAATCCAATTGACCTGGCAATTTTTGAAGATCCCAAAGCGATTAAACTTATCACAAAAGCTGAAGCTTATCATGTGATTGATGTGGCAGATTTTGATTTTGAACAAAAAGAAATGAGTATTCTGGTCAGCGATCAACCAAATAGTAACTTGCTCATCACCAAAGGCGCTATGGAAGTGATTATCGAACGATCAGACCACATTAATATCCAGGGAAAAATTTCTAAAATGACATCAAAGCATATTGATCATATCCATGAAAAAATCCAGTTCTATGAAGACAAAGGATATCGTGCTATTACCTTGGCATATAAAGAATCTAAGGAAATACTAATAAAAAATGAAGAGCAAACAGATTTTATCTTTCTTGGCTTCTTGCTCTTTCTTGATCCACCACGTAAATCTTTAACCAGTACTTTGGAACAACTTAAAAAATTAGAAGTGCAATTAAAAATCATCACTGGTGATAGTCCGATTATTACAAAAGAAATTTGTAATGAAGCTGGTCTTGAAATTATTGCTGATAAAATAATTAGCGGTGAAGAGCTAGAACAAGCAACAACAAGCAAATTTAATAAAATTGTCAATCAATATAATGTATTTGCCCGGGTCACACCAGATCAAAAATTTAAAATTATTCAAGCATTACAACAAAATTCTCATGTAGTCGGCTATATTGGTGATGGTATCAACGATGTTAGCGCTTTGGAAAAAGCAGATGTCGGAATTAGCGTAGACAGTGGCACAGATGTCACCAAAGATTGTGCTGATATTGTCCTACTCAAAAAAGATCTGTCAGTCCTGATTGACGGTATCATCGAAGGACGCAAAACTTTCAGCAACACAATTAAGTTTATTTTAAATGTGATGAGTGCCAGTTATGGGAATGTAATTACATTATCAATTTCTTCTTTTTTTCTTAAATTTATTCCTTTACTTCCTTCACAATTAATTCTGGCAGATTCTGTCAACGATATTCATTATCTGACAATCTCAACAGATAATGTGGATGAAGAATTGCTTCACAAGCCACGCAAATGGGATATGAAACTACTACAACGTTTTATGTTATTTTTTGGTGTGATTGGTTCAATTTTTGACTTTTTATTAATAGGATTGATCTTATCATTTAGTAGTTCTGCTGCAGAATTTCGCACTGTACTATTTGTGGAAACTGTTTTAACTGAACTAGTGGCTATTTTTGCGATTCGTACTCAGAAAGTATTCTTTAGAAGCAAGCCCGGTATTGCCTTGATTTGCTCATCTTTATTGGCTTTATTCATCACAATTATTTTACCATTTACAAAATTTGGGCAAAAATATTTTGAATTCGTGGCTATTGACTTAAGAAATTTAATATGGATGGTAGCAATTGTTACACTTTTCTTTATCGTTCTAGAAATTGCTAAACAAATTTTTTATCGAAAGTTAAGTAAAAATGCTGAAAAATAAAAATTGAGTTTGCAATAACAAAAGCGGGCTACAACCCGCTTATACTAACTCCCAGAAAAAAAATCTACATATTTTGAAACCAGAGTCCTTCAACTGTTGATTTTTTGCCGATAATCGTAAAATAACGATAATCAGCTACGTTTGACTCAGCACCATAAATATAAAAATCTTTAGTGACATCAGCACCCTTGTAAAAAATACGCCCCAAAGCTGTTTCCACTTCACTAAATGTCAATTCAGGATTGCTCTGGACTGCAGAATAATACTTCATAATTGCCTGCATTTCAGTTTCTCCGGATGCAGGAGTATTTCCTGTAGTTTCTAATACGCTTTTAACTAAATTGATTACCAAAACGTCATCACTGGAAGTCAAAGTAAGTGCTGTCCGCTCACCTGTAGTAACATCAATTTCGTATTTTACCGGTAAAGTAATTTTAAAACCAAGTAAATTTACAAAATCATAGGTGTATGTACCATCAGCATTCTTGATAACTTGATAAAATGCCTGACTTATTCCAGAATTAGTTGTACTGACAACCTCAGAATTATTTGAATCCTGGCTAATTAAATTGAACATTTCTCCTTCGCTATTTGTAATTGTCGCATTAGTAATGTTAAACTCGCTTCCAATTTTGTCCACATCAATAAATGCTGAATACTTTCCAGTAGAAGTACTGAATGTAATTGTAAAGCTTTCGCAAGCTGGACATTTTAATCGATTCCCGTTATTGCTTCCAACTGCTGTAAGGCGAAGGTTAGTCCCATATAATTCCTGATATTTCTGCTGAGTGGTTAAATAATTCTCAGCTATCTGATAAGCCTGATGATATCCATCTCTAGAATAATTACAATTTTTTTCAGAATAAAATCTATCAATAGGATCTGGGTAGGGATATGTCGAATTTGGCCTTAAAATAATTAATATAATAATTCCAATTAAAGCGATAATTATTAAAATAGCAAAGGCAATTACCGCATAGAGAATTTTTTTTTGCATGAAAAAATATTCAAAAATTAATTAGATTTAGTATAGCAAAGAAACAAAATGCAAAGTTTGATAAAATCAAAAATTTTTATAAAGAAGAATAATTAATAGTCAGTTTTTTTAAATAAAAGTATTATCAAAAATTATTTTCGCATTAACTTTTCTTGATTTCTGTAAAGTCATTTTCAAAATATTTTTTTGCATTATTTAATCCAATTTGACAGCGATTTCCCCAGCCATCAAAAAATTTGCCCTCTTTTAATACGCAAATAATCTCACAGTTATTTGGACAATTACTACACTCATAACCCTTGGTAATAAATTCTGTATCAGAAATATCAAACGAGAACTCACATTCTATTTCTGATTCGCGCGCCATGATCGCCATACCCATACAACCCATCAGATGGCCCAATTCGTCTACAATAATCTCTTGTCCCAAAATATTTCCAAAAGATTTTACTACACCGACATTTTTACTAACCCCACCTTGAAATACAATCGGCGACAAAATATTTTTCCCTTTACCAACATTATTTAAATAATTATTAACAATGGCATTACATAATCCAGCAATTATATCCTCCTCAGAATATCCCATTTGTGCTTTATGAACCAAATCTGATTCTGCAAAAACTGTACACCTTCCTGCAATTTTAGTAGGACTATTTGATTTCAAAGCAATTTTACCAAATTCTTCCACAGGGATATTCATCCTTCGGGCTTGAGAAGACAAAAAAGAACCAGTACCGGCTGCACAAATTGTATTCATGGCATAATCAACTACAATCCCGTTTTCTAATATTATTATTTTACTGTCCTGTCCTCCGATCTCAAGTATCGTCCTTACTTCTGGATAAAATGTCGTTGTGCCTATAGCATGAGCTGTTATTTCATTTTTTACTAATGTTGCACCCAAAATGGATCCAATCAATTCTCTTGCTGAACCGGTAGTGCCTACGCCAACGATCCGATATTGAGTAATGTCCAACTGTGACTTAAGTTCATGAAGAAGCTTTTTCACTGCTTTAATTGGATTACCCTCAGTCCAAATATAGCATTTAGCCAAAACTTTATTTTTTTCGTCAAGAATAACTGCTTTTGTAGAAATTGAACCAATATCTACACCTAAATATGCTTTTTTCATTATTAATTATTTGAATTTAATTTAGATTTCTTTTTTTTCATAATCAACATATCATAAAATGCTTCCAATCTCGTTTGAATACCTACTTCCGAAGTAAGAGAGTCCAGGCTAAAATACAAAATCGGAAATTTATATTTTCTCGACATTTCCTGTAAAATGGGCATCGCGTTTACCTCTGGTATACAACCAAAAGGTTTGAGATGAATCACACCATCAAAACCTTTTTTAATTAATTCATGTGTCTTGCCCACACTTTCTGTGCCATGACCACCAATATGATATTTTATAAATGGACTCCCGGCTTTTGTAAAATAGTTAAGATGTGATTCCTTTCCAAAGGCTCCATCAAAAATAATCCCTGATAATGAAATAAATCGATAAGTTCCTATACCCATTTTTCCCAATTTTTTTTCAATTGAAAAATTAGAG
>JBAXHO010000094.1:0-5415 GCA_037138855.1 bacterium | reverse complement strand
TATGTACCAGCTCACCGAAAATTTATAGTATCAAAAGCCATATTAATTCAACTTTCGGATAGTATCATTTGCCATTGGAGAAGAGTTCCCCTTGCCATTACTTCCCGATTCAGCTTAAGATATTAAGTATCGTTTAATATTTTTGATATGAAAATTCTCATCACTGGTGGAGCGGGATATATCGGCTCACATACTGCTTATAAATTAATCAAAGCTGGTCATACAGTAACGATTCTGGATAATCTGGAAAAAGGTCAACAAGCAACATTAGATACTTTAAGAACTGTCGCTGGTGAATTTACCTTTATTCAAGCTGACCTACGCAATTTTACAGAATTATCTCAAAAATTGGCAGCATTGACATTTGATACAGTAATTCACTTTGCAGCCTATATCGAAGTTGGCAGATCGGCATCTGAACCGGAACAATTTTTTGAGAATAATACAATGGGAAGTCTTAATCTTTTTAAAGTATTATTAGAAAAAAATATTGCTAAAATCGTATTTTCATCTACCGCTGCAGTATATAAACCAAAAAATGAATTACTCAAAGAAAGTGACGAATTAAAACCAGAAAGTCCTTATGGTGAATCAAAACTACTGACAGAACGAATCCTGGAAAGTCTTAGCAAATTCCGCGGTTTGCAAGTAATAATCTTACGCTATTTCAACCCAGCCGGTGCAATTGCCGGGTTAGTCGGTGAAAAACATTTACCAGAAACGCACCTTATTCCAAGATTACTCCGTTCTCTACTTTCACCTGAATTTAAATTTACAGTCTACGGTAACGACTACGCCACAACTGACGGAACATGTCTCAGAGATTTCCTGCATATTGAAGATCTGGTAGATGCCCATCTAGCGGCCTTAAAAATGGAAAAAGATTTCGCAATTTATAATGTCGGAACAGGAATAGGTACGAGTGTAAAGCAAGTTATTACTACCGCAGAAAAAGTAACCGGACAAAAGATCAATTATAATATTGTAGCCCGTCGTAGTGGTGATGCCGATATCTTGGTTGCGGATCCGGCGAAAATCCAGGAAGAACTTGGCTGGCAAGCTAAATTTGCTCTTGAAGAAATTATCAGAAGTGCTTGGGAATATGAACAAATAAGACCGGAAGCTGATTATCAGTAGTTGATACTTGTTGCAGTACGGGCTGCAGATCTGCAACCCCTCCTACTTTTTACTAATATATTTAATGCGCATTGGAATTGACTTTACCCCAGTAGAAACTGCTCCTGCCGGGATTGGACAATATACGATAAACTTAATTTCTAAACTGACTGAATTAGCGCCACTGCATCAGTTTTTTATTTATTCCACTAAACCCTATCTCCTGCATAAAACCACAAATATCGTTATTAAATCTAGAAATTTGCCGGGTAAAGGAGTTATCTGGATGTATCAAGTCGGTGAACATGCTAAAAAACACAAAATCGATGTACTGATATCTACCTCTAATCATTTATTCAGTCTATTTTTTCCTCAAACTATCCAATTTATTCATGATTTAGCACCAATCAAATATCCTCAATTTTTTTCAAAAAAATTTGCCTTGATTTACAAATTTACTACTAAATTTGTCCTAGCGAAAGCCTGGAAAGTGGCTACTGTCTCCGAAACTGTGAAACAAGAACTGATTGAATTTTCCAAACAAAAACGTCAAGATATTACTGTCATCTTTCCCGCCCTCAATAAGTGGTATCATGACAAGCCCAAAAATCTTGATGTAGTCAAAGAAAAATATAATTTACCACCACGCTATCTCTTGGCATTATCTACTTTAGAACCCCGAAAAAATTTTGAAAGCATCATAAAAAGCTTTAAACTTTATCAGGAAAAATATCACGATGATTTGGAGCTGATAATTGTCGGCAAAAAAGGCTGGAAGAATCAAGGTATTATGCAATTACTCAAGGAACAGATCAATTCTAATCAAATTAAACTGCTAGGTTACGTTCCTAATCAAGAATTATCAGCAATTTATCAAGCAGCTACGCTCTATATCAATCTAAGTTATTATGAAGGTTTTGGTATGCCGATTCTCGAAGCGCTTTGTTTTAATAAACCAGTGATTATTTCTGATATTCCAATTTATCAGGAGTGTTTTAAAGGCTTTGCAGAATTTGTTAATCCTGATAAGATAGAACTTGTCGCTGAAAAAATTAAACTTAGTCAAGACAAAAAAGTTTCTGCTGCCACTACCATGAAAGCACGCTTCTCCTGGGAAAAATCAGCCTTAAAATTATTACAAACAATCAATGGATGAAATTAAAAAAATCTTCACAATCAAATTCTTTACTGATTCTCTCAAACATCCTTTGTCAGTCTTTCAATATAAATTCATTCGTTATTTAATCATCGGTTTTTCATCTGCCTTTATTGATTTTGCACTGTACCAACTCTGTATCACTTATCTTTCCGAGAGTAAAATTACTGCTAATATAATTTCTGAACTTATTACATTAATTTATAATTTCTCTCTAACTAATTATTGGACATTTCAAGCTGGTAGTGCCGCCAAATTAAATAAAATCTCGAAATATCTCACCCTGGCTTTCTTTAATTATCTAGTCAATAACATCCTGTTTATCATTCTTGTCGGCCATCTCGGATTCAATGCCTTGCTTACTAAAGCAGGTATTATTGGTCTAATTGTCTGCTGGAATTTTTTTCTTTATAAAACCTGGGTTTTCAAAAATGACAAATAAGCTTCTTTCCATCATTGTTCCAGTTTATAACGAAGCCAAAACTTTATCAGAAATTATCAATAAGCTTTTAATACTTAAGCTTCCTGCAAATTATCAAAAAGAAATCATCATTCTTGATGATTGTTCCAAAGATCATTCAGAAGCAATTGCCAATTCTCTAGTCAAACTTCATCCGGAAATCAGTCTTTATAAGAATGCTGCAAATCTGGGAAAATCACAAACTGTCAAACATGGCATAATGCACTCCAAGGGAGATTTTGTAATTATTCAGGATGCTGATCTAGAATATTTCCCCTCAGAAATTCCATTGCTCTTACAACTTGCCCTTGATCAACAATTGGATGTGGTTTATGGCAACCGTTTTGGCAAAAAAAATACAGTTATTTACTGGAAAAACTACTGGGGAAATAAAATGATCTCTTTATTTTCCAATCTTTTTACCTACCCTCGTCTCAAAATTTATATTCCGGATATGGAAGTTTGTTATAAACTAATTTCCGGTGAAATTGCTAGAACTCTGGCGCCACAAATCGTTTCCCAAACAAATTTTGGCTTTGAGCCTGAAATCACTGCTAAATTATCACGCTACTTGCAAAATGAAAAACACCTGCATTTTGCAATTACACCAATCAGTTATCAGCCCCGTACTGTAGCAGAAGGTAAACACATGAAAGCTTTTCGTGATGGTTTTAAAGCGGTGGGGGAAATAATTAGATTTAATTTGCTGTAGAATCAAAATTAGAATTCAAGATTTGCCTAATATTTTAGTAAATTTGTTAGAATCTGCAATATTTCCGGGAGATAATACTTATTATCATAATTGAGATTATTATAATTTTTCTGCTATAATTAAAGTAGTTTTTTGTAACAATAATGAATAAATTTATTAATAGAAAAATTGAACTGCAATATTTGGATGAAATGTATCAAAAAGCAAATAATACTGCACAATTCCTTATTATTTATGGTAAAAGAAGAGTAGGAAAAACTGAACTAATAAAATATTTTTTTAAAGATAAATCTCATATTTACTTTCTTGCATCAAAAGGTTCTGCACTAGACCAACTACAAACAGCAACTGAAGTGTTTGCTAATGGTTTTAATGATTTAATAATTAATAAGAACTCATTTCAAAATTGGAGACAGCTGTTCGAATACATTGCAAGCAAATCTAAAGATATAGATAAACCAATAATAATTGTATTTGATGAATTTCCATATTTAGTGGAATCAGATTCTGCAATTTCTTCATATTTTCAATACGGATGGGATGAGAAATTAAAAAATCATAAAGTGATGTTGATCCTAATGGGATCAAGCATTTCCATGATGTATAAACATGCCTTGCAATATAATGCCCCAATCTATGGAAGGAGAACAGGACAATATTTATTAGAACCATTTTCATTTAAACAATCTAAGTTATTTTATCAGGATGCGGAATTTGATAAAGTATTTCCTCTCTATTCGCTTGTGGGAGGAATTCCAATTTATTTAAAAGAAATGGATTCTAAAAAATCATTTAAAGATAATATTATTTTTAGTTTTTTAAAAAAGGGTTCCTTTCTTTCAATTGAACCAGAGCTATTACTAGCTGAAGAATTTAGTGAACCGAGAACGTATTTAAGTATACTTAAGGCCATTGGACTTGGTAGAACCAAATACTCTGAAATTTTGAATGAAACCGGAATGTTAGCCAATAAACTTTCAATTTACATCAAAACCCTTATCGACCTCCGATTAGTTAGAAGAGAAATTCCAGTTACAGATAATATCCCTGAGCAAAGCAAAAAGGGGGCATATTCATTAAATGACAATTTTTTAAGATTTTATTTCTCTTTTGTGTACCCAAATAAAAGCTTTATTGAATCAGAGAATTATACTCTTTTATTCAAAAAGTATAATGAAGTATTAGTCCAGCTAATTGCAAAATCATATGAGGATGCTACTTTTGAATTTATAAATAATGTAATCAAATTGGAAAAACTTCCTACATTTAACAAATTGGGGCGCTGGTGGGATAAGAAAACAGAAATTGACTTAGTGGGTCTCAATGAAGATGAAAATTCAATATTATTTGTAGAAACAAAATGGAATTCAAAACCAATAGGAATAAATGTATTGAATGACCTTAAAACAAAATCAAATGAAGTAAAATGGGGCAAACCAAAGAGAAGAGAACACTTTGCCCTTGTCGCTAAAGGAGGCTTTTCTCAAGAATTGATCTCTAAAGCTAAAGAAGAGAAAGTAATTTTGATAGAAAAAGATAAAGCTATTTAAAAACCGCGCTAGCTTGATTGATTGCTTTATGGGATTAACTAATTTGGGTCATTATTTATATTTGAAACAAAAATGATTCAACTACATTGTCATCATTATCAATATATGTTGAGCTTTTATTTCAAATAATTTCCAATTTTCGATTCGAACTTGAAATAACTGCAAAACAAAAATTATTTTCAACCTACAACTTTTCAGAATATGTTAAAATCTGGATATGGATCAAATAATTAACGAAATACAACATAAAACAAAAAATATTTTCATCTCTAATGGGGTTACTTTTGCTGCTGTATTTGGATCTACAGCGAAGCATATTAATACAGACAAAAGTGATATTGATATTCTCTTTGATTATGATCATTCTATGTCAAGTACCCCGTTTGTTAAGATCATTTTCTAAGAACGTCTGCTTAAATTT
>JBAXHO010000093.1:0-5447 GCA_037138855.1 bacterium | reverse complement strand
GAGTGTATATGTATTTGAAAGAAAGTACTGCGCTATTCAATCAACCTATAAATCTAAATAAAGTAAAATCATGTTCAGAAAACTAAGATTGACAATCAATACACTACTATTTGTTGTAATAATTCAGAGTTCTGCGAACGCGCAAGATCCAAACCAATATGCATACGAACATGCTAAATATAATTTTATTAATAAGAAATATGACAAGGCTTTGGAGCAGATAAAAATACTCAGTAGTGACGCATATAACAATTTAGCTTATAATTTAGCTTCTATTGTGATGCGCTCAGATAATCAAGATTCAATCGCTACTTTGGGAGGATTATATAATTATGCAGATGGATATACAGATGAACTTTGGCTATTACCAAGAATGTTTTACCCTGATACAAATAATATTTTATTTGGTATGCCAAAATTTTTTCCATTAACTTCATATAAGCTAACACACCTTGACTTGACAGACATAAACTCGATCACACCACATGTATTTCTCAGTGGAATAAGGAAAAATGAAATGCTACTAAAGGAATCGTATACAAGTGGGTTGCTTTACAGTCAAATGCTTGAATTAGCTGACTTGTTTGATAATCTTAGAACTAAAGACGATTTCCAAATTGCTGCCGCCAGGGACAGTGTTATAAATAAGATTGTCAAGCTTAGGGAACAGTATTTAATTGCTAATTTAAGATATATTAATACTAAATTTGAGATCAGAGGAAAATGCTATGCAAGCAAAAGTGATTACAACTTTGATACACAAATAATTAATCTTCAGTTATCATTGGATGATCAAAAAGAGGGATTGTATGTTGCTACTGTTAGCGTACCCTTCTCCTTAGTTGATGCCGCAAAATTCTTTGCTATCGATAATTCGAATATAACAGTTGTAAATTTTAAAGTATCGCCAGGTTCAGAAAGAAAAAAACTAGGTATTTCAGGTGGCGGTGTGCCTAATTGGATAACTCCAAACCTCTATATATTAGAGAATCCAACAATAAAATTCAGTCTTTTAAACGGAACAGTATATAGTTTTAAGACAGAAGACCTTCAAGGATTACTTTGGCCTGCCAATGTTGATGTCAGCAGATGGGATTTAAACAAAGTTGATGGGCCATTTGATGGTTATAAATCAAATACACGTTTAGTTAAAGGTGTCAAACTTCAAACAGTAGAGGTGGATAATAAGCGGCATGATGTAATTAAGGCAAATTCATTATTTGATGTGCAGATAAAATACTGAACTTTATATCATAGCATAGATTAGTGATAAAAACCGATCGGCTTAGGCTGTGATAAATAGGGCTGAGTTCGGTCAAGTTTTACATTTCTATCATGACCGAATATAAAAAACAGAAAGTGGAGTCCAGAAACCACTTTATAAAACGGGGCGAAAACGAAAAGCCAAATGAGTAGGAAATAAATAAAACTCAAAGAAAAGGAAATTAAAAATGAAAACTTTATTTAAACTATTAATTGCTTATATTTTATCCCTAATTGCAACTACTAATACTGTGGTAGCACAATCACTAGGAACCAAGAAGAATATTACACTGACTTTTATAAGTTACTCATGTGGGGACTTTTGTTATTTGGAATTAAAGGATTTAAAAACCGCAATGATCTATACACTAGATAACACTGATGAAAAAACGAAAGATGGCGGTATAATAAATGAATTTGATGACATATATTATAAATCTGGACAGAGTGACAAAGAGTTAAAGGGCAGAAAATATATTGCGGTTATTGAATATCGTCAAATCGACGAAGTCATAGAAGGTCCACTTGAAGATGGCTATGTAAAACTAGAAAAAACAGGAAAAAAAATAAGTAAATGGATGATCAACTCGTTGAGTAGGATTCCAAAATAAAACAAGTCCGCTGGCTGAAGTTTGCAACTTCAGCTTTATCAATAAAAATATAGCTGTTTGCAACTGCTAATGGCACATTGTAGAATTTGTAATTCATATTATAAAACATACATAACACGCTTACCCTCTCGCCCCACTCCCCCTAACTCATAAATACAGGCACATATTTATCTATTGTGCCATTGTTGCACTGGAACATGGACATATATTTATCTCCTGAATCCTTGTTGTGTGAAAACAAGGACATTTATATTACTCCTGAAACCTTGTTCTATGAAAACAAGGATATCTATTTTACTCCAGAACCTTTGTTGCGAGGAAACAAGGGCAAAAACTAATAGCTTACAGATCCGGCATAAACAATAACCACAGGATGATGGAAAGAAATTTGAAGTATTCCGTTCAACCAACAGATCGTTTATAAATGCAGTATTCACCTTAAATCATGTATCATGGGCACAGAATTAACCAAATCAGTAAAGCATACCGGGAACATCCCAAGGAAAGATGCTGACATGAGTAGCCTCGGCCAAAGTGTAGTGGCAGCATGGAAAGCAAATGCGCAGATAGGATTGATATGGACCGATGTGAATAAACACGGGGCGAACGTTAACGCCTTCGGCACAACACTTAGCGAGCGCGAAAGCACGGGCGGCGGCCGCAAGGAATTAACCGGCAAACTGGCTGCGCTTAACGTGCAGATTGACGAGGGCGTCGTAGCCATTAAAGGCTACCTGGTGTATAAATATGAAAAGGCACATGCCCCCGATTATTATCCCCAGTTCGGCATCGAAAAAGTGGGAAGTAAATACATTATCCCCGGCGACCAGCAAAAACGCCGGGATGCCCTCGGGCTAACCCACGCTGCCATATCCGCCCACGGATTTGATAACGAGAAGTACGGAAAAGCTTTCTGGCAAACAACCCTGGGCAATTACACCGCGCTTCTGGCGGCAGCTTCAGCAATCGATGGCACAGTTTCCCAAAAAGTAGGCACCAAGAACGACCTGCGCAAAACCATCGTGAAAACGCACAATGCCCTCATCAATGTCATCAGGGGCAACTACCCCGATACCTGGAAAAACGTGATCCGTGAATGGGGATTCCAGAAGGAGAAATATTAGCTATCATTTATTTGCGGGGTGACAGAGAGTCACCCCGTTTTGAGAGAGGTTGCGCAGGGTGAGGCCTTGGTTAGAAATCCTTTCCGGTAATGCTTTTAGCTGACTATACAAACATAGCCATTTGTCCATTAATTACAGGCGTCATTTCGATTACAAAACTGTCCCACATATTCAATGTCATATTGAATTTATACTTAATGTTTAGCAATTCGAGTTCAGCTTGCAGATCATCTCTATTAATGTGATTCGCTAATTCTAAAAGGTCAATCCGCATTAAAACGTCTTTTGTAAAAGTCCTTTTGGCATCTGCAAAAGTTATTGATTGTAAAAACTGAACTGCCATAGTTGAATTTAAAAGTATTAACGCGTAAACAGCAAACTCAATTTTGTCAAATCCAATCAGATAGCAAGTATCGTCAAGCATTACTGGTTTATTGTCCTGAGGAAGAACCAGAGTAAAATGAAAAGTCTTGTAAAGTCCTGAAATAGCAACTTTATAAGGTTTAAATGAATAGTCGCCTATTCCGAATATTGAAAATAATGGTTTGTTATTGTATATACTTGATTTTCTTGCGTCAAAGGTGGCTATATGATCTATCAGATATTGATAAGTTTTTGGATAATCAGCTCTGATGTATTTGGTTTCTTGTCCAACCTTTTTTTGCGTAACGATTGTAAATTTTCTTGTCTGGTTGATTACTGTGTTTTTAAGATCGGAACTTTTAAGAAAACCGAAAACCAAACCATCTTCCAGTTGAACTTCTTCGTTCAATCCATTCACATAGGCTCCGTTTACTTTGTCCAACTCCATAACTGTTGAACAATCGTGTTTTAATCCTTGTCGCCATACAAAAGGACATTCTCCATCAATTTCTTTTGTATAAATATAAGTATCAATGTTAGAAACAAATTTACCGTCTAACCAACCAAATTTTAAATAAGAGGATTTGTTGTCGTAAAAATTAAATTCTGTACAGTTAAAAGCCGGGGTTGAATTTAGCTGACAATAGAATAGCGCGGCTTCAACGGAAACATTAAATTCCTTTTTGCTGTCGATGCATTGTTTTTCTAAGGTTGCAATTTTATACCTGTTTTTATTCTGGTCCAAAACAATGTTTTTAATTACCGAATTTTTAACCAGGAACAATAAATGTCCATTCATATTTTGAAAGGTCTCAATCATTGCAAGGGTGATAAATTCAGCAATGTCGAAATTCCCTTTTCCTGTCATGGCATCTAAACCACTATGATTTTTGAAATTTGTCTTTTTAGGAAGATTTGTCGAATTAAGGCTTCCTAATTTTGAGTTCGTTACCCATGGAGGATTTCCAATAACTAAAATTTCCTTAGTAGTATATATTTTAGCTATTTGCTTAAAGTCAAAGTCAAATACATTGCAGTGGGCAATCGAAATGTCAGGTTTATTAGTGTTTGGATTAGCAATGAAATAATCTATGACGCTAAATTTAGTTTCCCAAACGTAAGGCTCATAAATTTCAACACCGAAAATATATTTGATGTTCCCAAAGTTGCGCAATGACGCGATAATAAAATTTCCTTTGCCGCAAGTTGGCTCAATCACAATTTCGGGAGAAATGTTTTTTGAAGCTAAATGTAAAGTTACTTTATCAGCTAATTCAGAATTTGTCTGAAAGTCACCATATTCTGCCCTGTCAAGCTCTTCAACAATAGTGTGAGCATCAGAAAGAATTACTTTCAGCGTTTCCAAATCCTTGTTGTTATCAAAAAAACGCAAGATGCCGGATGCTTTATACATTTCTTGATTTGCCATTTCAAAAGATGTAATCATTTTCAGATTTTCATTTAAGAAAACCGAAACCTGATGACTTATATTTGCTTCAAATATTTTCATCAAACAGCCTTATTATAATTTACTATTTTATCAATTCCTTGGATTTCATCATTAAGGTTTACTATTCTTTGATATTGCAACCTCCATTGTAAGGCATTTGAAATAGTCAGATAACCAATTTCAATCTCTGTGGCCAATATTTGTTCTGCAATCTGTTTTATCATTATTTCATCAGCAGGAATTTTAATGCCAATCAGAAATGACATAATATCCTCAATATTTGCTCCTACTTTCTTCATCGAATTTAATATGCTTGTAGTTGTGTAGTCGGCTGTCCTGTTTTTCGATATGTATGAACAGCTTACAAAATCTAAATTTGCAGTTTGAGTATTTGCGTCATCTTTTTTGTCATAAACAAAAACCAGCAGATTATAACCTAAGCCGAATATTTTTTGTTTGGCGTCTCTAAAGGGACAGGAGGATTGAGGTTGAGAAATAGATGTTACCTTGATGTCTGTTAATATGTCATCACCTGGCAAGTCAATTCCTTTTGCAGAAGATCCATTATCTATAATGTAATTCTCTTCAAGATGCTTTTTAAACCCCTTTTCAATAAGTGTTCCGACAGCCTTACCG
>JBAXHO010000092.1:0-5467 GCA_037138855.1 bacterium | reverse complement strand
ATGTATAAGTGCCGCTACTCAAATTCGCTGCATAAACCTTTATCATACCATTGCCTGATATTTTTATATCAACAGTTTTCATAATTCTGCCGTAGTTATCCGTAAACACTATTTGTGAATAATTGATGTTGTCAGGTATAAAATAAGTAATCACAGTGCTTTCAGCGAAAGGATTTGGTACATTTTGATCAAGAACGATTGACTGTATATTTTCCAATTCTATCTCTGCGGTATTTGCGCCACTTGGGTTAGTCATCATACTATGTCCAGGTCCGCCGCCACTCGATGCTTTACAACAATCCTCCAAACGGTTTTCAATTTGATCAAGCCTATTGTTCAATAAATTTAATACATTGCGTAAACTATCATTTTTATGCAGTAAAACAGTATTTATTGAATCCAATTTATGCGTTAAAGCTGTATTCGTTGAATCCATTTTATGCGTCAAAACAGTATTCATTGAATCCAATTCTTTCACTCCTTGTGTCAAAATCCCAATAAAAGCATTATAATTTAATGCCTTAAACGAAAATGCAGGATGGGTTTCAATGCCAAAACCATCATATTGTGGAGGTTTCGTAACTTCAGCAACTAATTCTGGAAATACAGTGGAAACGTTTTGTGCCAAAAATCCATATTGTTCCCTATCAGGTAAACTCACCCCTAGTCCATTTCCCATATCTCTGTTAAACAAAAAACTTACAGGCTTCAATTCCTTTATCTTTTCCAAGCTATTAGTAATCGGGGTAACATTTGTTTTGAATATTGAATCTGATGTCAACCATGATGAACTTGCATATAAAGCACCATTAAAATAACCTGCCCAATTTTTATTAATTGCTGTAGCATCATCCAAAGGAAAAGATTGACCATAAACTCCTATATTATAAATGTTATTACTCGAATCTCCAAAAGCAATTCCTGCAACACCTATATTATAAGTACCAACCGTATCCCCGGAAGCCATCCCTACAACTCCTATATTTGTCTCTGCTTTTGCTGCAAAACCTGCTACACCATAGCTAACTATTCCATCTATATTATCAATAGCCATTCCACAAACTCCTATGGCTTTAGTTGAATCGGCAATAGAAATAAAATATCCTGCTAAACTTAAATTAAGGGCTGTGTTAATATCTTTTTCCCTTACGCTAAGTTTGCCCAATAAATCTTCATTGCAATCATATCCAATTCCTATATGATTTGAATTACTATTATAATTTGGACCATCAGAAAAAACAAGTTTATTTCCGTTTAATCCTACACGCCAATCAGAAGGCATTTCCCAAAGGGGATCAGTACCAACTGCCGGACACGGTAACCCAAAGCCTATATCTTTAAAATCAGGCACATAAATAACGACGCCAAATTTATCAACAGATAGTACACCTTTCCCCGGATTATAGGGTATGGGATGCGAGTCGGCAGTCAAATCGCGAAATTGCAATCCGCTAAAACCAGTACCCCCATAAATATTTGGTGCTGTAAAGTCATTTGGTACAGAATAATTAATTTCAAGCTTACTTTGAGGAGCAAGTGGATCTCCTGATAACCCAATTCCGACATTAATAGAATTATCTCCAAGAATCATCGTTTTACTTGCCGTAACTATTGTATTTGCACCCAAAGCAGTCGAATTAGTAAAATTTGATGCCCCGGAATTCGCACGATGCCCAATATATGTGTTATAACTCCCATTATTACCGTCACCTGCCACTCCGCCATAAAAACAATTATTATTACCGCTACTATGCTCTCCTGCTCCTGCTCCTGCTATCACATTCGTATCACCCTTATTACTACGCCCGCTATGATAACCTATAAATGTATTCAATACTTGTGAAGTAGAAAATTCTCCACTATGGTTCCCTATTGAAACATTAAAATTGCCATTTTGATTATCAGCACCTGCATGCTTGCCATAAAAAGAATTTCCCAATCCTTTCAAATTGTTTTCCCCACAATAATTTCCAACGAAAGTATTATAACATCCGAAAGAGAGCGAGCCTAAAAAGCCAAATGTGCCAAATCCAGCTCTAACTCCCATAAATACATTCCCTTGTCCAAAATCATTATCGTGCCCTGCCAACGAACCCACGAAAGTGTTTCCGCGTCCCGAATGTGTGTTCAGTCCTGCTTGAAACCCTACAAAAGTTTCTTGCGATTCTATCGAATTACTATATCCTGCATGGAATCCAACCATCACATTAGAATCTCCAGTTGTGTTATGCTGCCTGCCCCAACTCCTACAAAAATATTAGAAACTTTAGGAACGGTGTAAGTTGCATCACCTCGATAATGCAAAACAGCACTATCACCAATCATATAACAATTCACTGGTTGGTTCACATCAATATCTCCCGAATCAACATCGAGCTTGTTATTTGGCGTAAAATTTAATCCAATTCCAAATAATCCTGTATTGTCCTGCAATACCATTCTTTGAAAATTGTTTGTTTGAAAAAGCAGGTCGCCACTAGTAGTTCCCCATCCAAGAAATTTATAACCTGCGTAAAGATTTCCTGTACCAGGTGCAGCATCAGTAGCCTGTGCATTTAATTTTGCTATATTTGCAATCATAAATATGATTACAATAATAATCATTCTTTTATATATTGTTTTCATTTTTTTTGTTTTAATGATTTATAATTAATTGATAATTGATAATTGATTTGTTTTTTAAAATTATTTTGAGAATAAAGAATCCATTTTGTAAACTTTCAACATTATAAGAATTGGCATCATGGTTTAATGAGTACTCTTTCAAAAGATTTCCTATTGTATCAAATAAGAAAATAGTGTCAATTTCATACTCTGTTAAATTATTAATGGTGAAATTGTTTTGACATGGATTTGGATAAATTAATATTTGATTTTTGTTTAAATTATTTAAGCCTATTGTTGTGTCTTCAATTACAGAGACATCATCAATATAATAGTAGGCTTCATACTGTCCTTCAAAGCTTCCAAAAGAAGTTGTTGATAAAGTGTCAATGATAGAATCATTTTTAAAATTGCCAATAGTTAAATATTCTTCTCCTCCTATTGCAATAAAACATCCTGAAATTTTCATCCAATTTTGTTTATCAGATAAAAATAAAGTATCGAAATTTTCAACCTGTGGCTGATAATTTAATACACCACCTGTTGTTGAAATATTATTTTCAATAGAAAAATAAGCTCCAATACTTGATATTGTATATTTTGAACTATCTCCTAGATTTACATAAAATTCAACGCAATAATGCTTGCTTGCAATAAGTGGTTGATTTAATTGACATCTTGCATATTCTCTATAATTGCTCATAAGAATATGATAAACAATTATTCCAGAATAACCAATGCCAGTTCTAGCATTCTGGAATCCCCACCAGTTATTTGGTACTGAAAAGTTTGGATTTGGGCTGCAACTATTGAAATAATCAGATGATGATCCATTTGGAGAATACCATGATACTGTGTAATCCAAATCATCCGGTCCAACAGGGCATAGAGTATATTCTTCAAAACTCGGATTAGGCACTAAATTCTGTGCCTGCATAATCGTGCCTAATAACATAACAAGCAATAATATAATAATGGATTTTTTGTTTCTCATTTTGTAATAATAAATTTACCTGTTTGTACAATTTTGTTTTTTGTTTGTAATGAATAAAAGTAATTGCCCGAGCTTAATATGGAATTGTCTATCGTTATTGTTTTTCTCCCGCTGCAATTTTCAGACTTCACTTTTTGTAATGTAGCATCATAAATATATAATTGATAATCTTCCATATTACTTGGTGCATTTATTTGAAATGTCATTTCTCCCGATGAAGGATTTGGATATATTTGTACATAATTATTTCCTAGTTCGTTTTCACTAATTGACTCTGGCAAAATCCCACAAAGTGAATAGACTGTCCATGCTTTTGTGGACCAATTCATAAGTATTAATTTTGTTCCACTTGGTGTATTATAAATTGGCTGAATAATTATTGAACCACCATATTTTGCTCCGAATCCAAAAGGTCCTGCTGCTGAATCTTTTCGAAATAGTTGAGTACCATCAGTTCTAAAGATATAAAATGGTTTTGCCCCTGACAAAGTAGTTAATGCATATTCAATGGTTGTAGAATCACAATCAAAGAGATTAGTAGTAATATATGCCACTGTATATAATCCTGAGTCCATTGAAACACCAGTAGGTATATTAAGCATAAAAGGACTGTGGTCAAGATTGTACAAACTAAATTTATCGTTATAATAATCAATATAAAAATACTTATAATTATTATTGCCTAGGTCTGTGATATAAAAATCCTTACCCGGAGGTACAGAATAACTATGTTCAAATGTAATTTGTGCCTTAATACTTGTGTTGTATAGCATAAATATATATGCTATTAATAAAATCATTTTCTTCATAAAATATTTTTTTAATTAATAAGAATTTTATACGGCAACCTGCCGCAACAGCAAAATTTATTCGCCGGCTTTTTTAGCTCAATAGGGTTATAGTATTTGCGTTCCGGCAAAGTCGGAAGTTAGTAAATTCGTTTTCCGTCTCTCTATAATAAAGTTGTAGTGTAAAATCTATTGTTATTTTCATATATGTAATCGCTCTCAAAACCCCGCATAGCAAGCCCCCGCACAAAAAACAAACAAACAAAAACAACACCATCAAAAAACCATTCATTTTCAAAATCTTAAAAAGAATTTCCTACAAAAATAAAATCGTGTAAATGTACTCTAAATATCAACACATGTCATTTATTTCTTCATTATATTTTTAATAATGCAAAAATACTCGCCTTTTGGTATGTTGATGTTACACAATTCTGAAAAAAACTTACACAATTCACACATTTATTATTCCCCGTTCGGCAGAGGTTCAACCTCTGTCGCCTCTATCCTTTTAGGCTCCCGCCTAAATCTCATGAATCTGCAAGATTTCCAAAATTTTTCATTTTTCATTTTTATTTTTTCATTCAAATTTCATCAAAAAAAACAATCCATAAAAAAAATATTAAAAAAAATCATTGCCATGTCTAAAACAATAAATATATTTGTGCAATTTTTTAAAAAATTACTCGTTCTTAACCTCAGATTCAAAATCAACATTCTTGAAAAATCACCAAAAATGCCTGGATAGTATCTGACCGAGCCTAGATAGCATCTGACCGAGCCTGGATAGCATCTGACCGAGCCTAGATAGTATCTGACCGAGCCTGGATAGCATCTGACAGAGTCTGGATTGAATCTGACAGAGCTAGATTGAATCTGACAGAGTCTAGATTGAATCTGACAGAGTCTAGATTGAATCTGACAGAGCCTAGATTGAATCTGACAGAGCCTAGATTGAATCTGACTGAGCCTAGATTGAATCTGACCGAGTCTAGATTGAATCTGACCGTACTTTGAAGACATCTAACAGTATTTAATAGTAACATAATCAATTTATTAACCAAAAACTCTCAACCATGAC
>JBAXHO010000091.1:0-5507 GCA_037138855.1 bacterium | reverse complement strand
CACTTTTACGCAATTCAGCAAGCACAGCCTCTTTGTTTACCAACCATGCCCCAGGCCAGGATATTAATTTATAACTAAAATTGGTCTTTTGTAATAATTGAGGCAGTTCTTTTCTGGCCTGAGTGCAAGCAGTTTCTCCATGAATCTCCTCGATGGTTTTTATCTTCGAACCACTCTCAATTCCTTTATTGTCAAGTACCGTCTTACTACAATGCTCAGTCAATTGCCATAACCCATCTTCTAGAATATGTTTTGGATTGGCTACAAAACTGATTAAATGAGAATCAATGTGCAGTTCCCAGTAGGGCCGGCTGCCTTCAAATAATAAAGCATAGCCAAATAATGAATGTTCGGTATCGTCAGGCCGTTGCTTTGTGGCAAAAATTGCCGCTGTAAATGATGCCATAATATGATGTTTTATTGGTTAAAAATTTTTCTTACAAAAGCTCTATATAATACACCCCACTATTATTCCGTTTCATATTTTTTACCGAAAATCCCAGAATCGATTGAGCTGTTTCCTCAATAAAATCAAATTGATCCCAATAATTAGGTATCCCCGGAAATAATAAAGTAAAACGCTTTAACTCCCCTGGCCGATGGAAAACATCAATGGCAGGTGCTACACTTATATCTAATGCATGTATTAATTGCAAACGCTCGGCATCAGCCACCGACTTTAAATAAGTTGTAGGCCAAATATTAACCCAACCACCATTCACATATTCACGCTTTGATACATAACTACAATGAATAATAGTTTGGCCCACCTCTTCTGGATTTTCCATCAGCTCAACAATTAATTTTGTTTTATCTAGATTGTCAAATTGAGTTAGATTCATTTCTGTCTTTTTTATAATTAAACATTTGTATTTCTTTTAATGATTCATGAGATTCATCCATTAATAATTTTCCATCAGGGCTATACGCTTCTAAAGTATGTGCTGGAAAATAAATATGAAGATTGGCCTCTACATCAGCTCCATACAATCTTACTAAGCCCCACCGAAATCGAGCCAAATAATGGGTATTAGTAAAAGGATCTTTAGGGTCCCTTCTTTTAATGCACTGCTGTATATATAATAATTGAGATTCGGATAATTGATCCAAGAGGTATTCCTTACCATCAATACAATAAATGTTTTTGATATGCTGACCACCCATGCCAGGGAGTAACGGATTGTATTTCATTGTTTAGAATAGTTTTAATTCATTTTTACTAAAATAAATCGATAATTCGGATTTTGCTGGAATTATAAATTTCATAGTATGTGTTGCATCTAATTGAATGGGGTCTGGGTGCCATGTATTGGGAACGGGATCCATATCTAGCTTTGTAATCATCTGCATCAAATAATTGAGCCTCCCCTGCGCATCAAGCCATTTTAATGGCAAAACTGCTGTATTTGACACAGCATATATAAAACCTCGAAACCCCTTTTCTAATATGGCTGATAATAAACAATCATAATCATCGGTTGCATGAATACATTCAATTCTTAATCCCTCAGCTAGTTCCTTGCGTTCAAACAATGTTATCGCTGATTGTACATCTTGCTCATTTTTTACCCTTACTGCAAATGCTTCCATTCTAATTTTTTTGTAAAACTAATAAGCAAGACCTCCTCCAATTGGAGGACTGATTTTATTTTAAAATATTTTACTCCTCCAATTGACGGAGGTCAACAAATGTATGTTTGCAAAATGAATAGTCTAATAAAAGAGTTGCACCAGAAGTTCTGCGATGAACTCAATGAAAAATGGCAATTAATTGTAAACCAAAAAGGCCTCCTGTCTGAGTCCGACGACAATATGCTGATAATTGAACTGTACAATATCATTAAGGAGTCTACTGGCCAAGGCTACCATTTTCGGTACCTGCACCATCAAGAAGATGTCATCAATAACTGCGTGATGAATACTGCGCTTGAAAAAAAATTACTGGCACTCGATGATTGGAATATGGTTATGAAGGTTTTAAATATGGCTAATAACTCAGGCATTAAACACTTGCCTGAAACAGTAAAGCGTTATCAGCAATTGCATAGCAGATTAATGCAAAACGTTTTCAGTAAATTTTTAATTGCCCATGTAACTACATATGGTCCTTTCTTTCCGGGTAAAAAACCAGATGAAATTATGGTGAGTGGCATAACGGGTAATACCGTATTAGACATGGTACTTATTGCTATTATAAATGAAAAATCAACCAGTCATGATCTTACAACTAAATAATCACAATGTTTTACACAGCGAAATTGTGTTTGAAGACAATTTTAAAAATAATATTGCCAATTGGGAAATCAATAAAAATCTTAAAGAACAGTCTTTTATTAAAGACGGCTATTATTGGATGGAAAATAAAGACGACCATAATTGGCACTACTTTAAAAATGTATCTCCTTTAAAAAGGGGAGAAAATTTTATCATCGACACCGATATCGAAATTATGAGTCCCGATAATATTGGGCATATTGGTCTTGTATGGGGCTTTGATGATAAATTAGAACAGCTGAATCGCTTTTGTATTTCAGGTGATGGTGATCGGTTATTAGTCACCAATTTCGAAAGAAATAATCTTAGCATTTTCCATCGCTATCAAAGCTGGCGCCAAAAAATTGATACCAAAATGCCCATCCGGTTAAGTATTATTAAAATCGATAAGTATTTTCATTTTCTGATTAATGAAAAATTAGTGTACAGTTGTAACGGAAAGCACTTTACAGACAGGGGCCCCTTATTTGGCTATTATATTGAACCAGGCATTTTGATTAGAAGTTCAAAAATGAAAATTACCAGGCTAATTACGAAGGCGGTAACAGACGACTCCATCTCTCAATTATTAAAGAACTAATAATGAGCTATCGCGTCTTCAAGCATTTTTTTAATGCTTGCTTTTAAAGTAGCAGGACTTTGAATTTTACAATAAGCCCCAAACGACAATAAATGATGACACAATTCTGGATTCACATTTACTTTTAATTTTAAATGCAGCTCTTTATCTGTTTGTTTAATCACTTGCTGCGATGGGTGAATAGGTTCTAATAATACCAATCTATTGAACGGTGCTTTAATACAAAGCTTTATTTCAGAAGGCTTGCCATCGCCTTCCATAATGCCGATTGAATATTGTAAAAATTTATTAGCATCAAAATCTTTTCGAAACTTTTGTACATTCTCAATAGTTGATAAGCTAAGAATACGATCCAATGCAAAGGTTAGATAATCCTGGCGTTGCTCTACCCACCCTATCAAGTACCAACGATTGCGGTGTTCTTTCAATAAATAGGGTTGAACACTGTATTTTTTCTTTTCTTTCTTGTAGATATTTTCATATTCAAGCGTTAACTGAAATTGATTTCTAATAGCATTATAAATGGGAGCAATCCAACTATATCCTGTGTTAGCTACCGACTTTTCGAATTGCAAATGATTAACAAGAAACAAATCCTGAGCATCCAGTGCAATATCAAAACAGGTATTGATTCTTTCAATGGCTGATTTGAAATTTGTAAATACGGGTATGTCTTTGTACTGAAACAATAGAGAGGCGGCATATCGCAGAGCATCCCATTCTTCTTCCTTTAAATTAAGCGATGAAATAGAAAAGCCAACCTCTCCATAGGTATATCCCTTGTGCTTTTTGCTATATACAATGGGTGCTTCAATTCCATTTACTTCCCCAGCCTTCATAGAGATGATATCCTTTTCGATAGTGGAAGTAGAAACCGTTTTACCCAGTTTCGATGAACAGCAATCGGCCAAGCGTTGCAAACTAGGAAATTTATGGCGGGTATCATTCAGGCATTTATCTATAACATAATATCTGATTGAGGCGCTTTTGTTTTTGGGCATGGCTAGGATTATTTATACTAAGTTAGGCGTAATTCAGCTTTTAATCCGTAGATATAATTGTACCTTTTTGTCGATTTATAGCATATCTGCTATTTTTTTCTAGTGCTCCAATAGGCGGAGGTTTGAGTATATTAACTTCACCAAACAATACAAGTATTTTAAATTATATTTAGGTTAAACCTATACAAAATGGCCAAGCAACATCGGGAACTCATCGAATTTTTACAGCAAAATAATTTTAAAGCAGATTGCGCGCAATGTGGTTCGGCTTTTTTTATTAAGGATGCACCTCTATTTCCAATTGATGAATTTACCCCAGAAGCGAAAGAATTGTTTACCGAACTAAAAGTAGCGTTAAAAGAACGCAAGGCGGAATTAAAACAACGCACCCTTAAAACAAAGCAAAAGGTAGAAACTACTACCAAGAGCGTAAACATCGGATTTATCTTGGAGCGCCTGGCGCCAGTGCTGGAAAGCTTTCCTTTTGAACGGAATGACTGCAGGAGTCTATTTGATCCTATTGACTATGTAATATTTGAAGGCCTCCATAATACAGGCAAGGTGCAGAAAATATTTTTTGTAGACATCAAGTCTGGTGCAGCCAAATTGAAGAAAAATCAAAAAGCCATCAAAGAAGCTATTGAACAAAAAAGAGTTGATTTTAAACTTTATAAATAAGAATACTTTATAAATTAATGTATATGCAACATGATGAATTACTGGTTTTTTTCCAATACCAAAGAGAAGTATTTGGTATTTGCCCCTGCTGTGGTGACTTCTTTCGTATAAGCGATTGTAAAATTTATAAAGATGAAAGAAAATCAACCGATTGGCTGGACAAACTTGGCAGAGAATCTAGGTCGCTTAATGCCCTAGAAGAATTGGTTAATGAGGATTTAGAATTTTATAAGGAGGTGGCAAGAGAGAAAGGTAGAAAACAAGCCAACCGCTTGGTGAAAAAGGTGGACAAGGTCTTTATGCCACAAAAGCTAAATCCCGATGATGCCAAAGTGATTTTTCACCCCGTAGATTTTGTAGTATTCAATGGAATGAAGGCGGGCTCAAATGGAGATGCGTTAAAAAATATCATTTTACTGGATGCTGAAAAGAAAACCACCGAACTGAAACAAGTGCAAAAAAGTATTATTAGCGCTGTTGAAAAAGAAAACTATGAATGGTTAACCCTTCGCGTTGATAATGATGGTAGCATTACGGAGGAATAGGATTAACTAGTCAACAGATGGGAAATAATAATTTGATAATTAATATTGGTTTTGATAGCGATGGAATAGAAATACATAAATAATTTGACTCGAATGCGCATTTATTTATTTCCTATATCAACACTAAACAGATTAGGGCATTTTTTAAAAAGCTGTTGACTGAAAACAAATCCTTTCTTACTTATTACCTTATGATAAGCAAGAAAGAAAACATAATCAAGGAAATTAATATTGAAACCGTGGATACTTATATCTACGACGAACCAGCAGCTGGAACGATTCATAATAAAAACAAAGTATTTAACAGCATGCACAAAATGCTACAACAAAGAAAGAAAGAATTAAAGGCATTAAATACCCTGTATTAATATTGATAGATGATATTTGGCAGTTGGTACCTAAACTTAATAAAAGAAGCAGTAGCTTATT
>JBAXHO010000090.1:0-5707 GCA_037138855.1 bacterium | reverse complement strand
AAATTGCTCACTGAAAATTGACGTTCAGTATCATATTAGGATTGGAAAAGACTGGATTCACTAGTGTCATTGCCAAGCACCTGGTAAAGGTCAGCAATCTTTTTTTCGATGGTGGATTTTTCGTCTGCAGTCATGGAAGAATATTAATATGGAGAAGATTATAGCATGGAAGGGGGAACGGTGTCCGGTGATCGGTGAGCGGGAAGAAAGGGAGCATTTCGTCCTAGTACCATTAAGGTACAGGAGTAAAGCTAGATTGCATTTGGCATTTCGGGAGGAAAAACGTAGATCGAAGTTCGGATTTCGGGAAGGAGAAAAAGATTAAAAATAATTCTAGAGATAACTGTTGTTTGACATTATTGTAAACATTGTATACAATTGTAGTAATTTATTATTCCATAAAATTATGAAAGAAAAAGTGATTAATACTCGTGTGTCTAAAGAGCTTTATGAAAAAATTTCTGATAAAGCCAAGAAATATCGGACTACTACAGCTAATTTACTGCGAAATATTTTAGAAGATAGTATTGATATTTATACAGATGCTTCAGATTTAGTCGACGAGAAAATCAAATCCTGGCTTAGTGCCTCTGAAATTATTGGATTTCAGGAATTCACTCTTCGAGCTGATTGTCTTTGTAGTAATTGTAAAACAAATATTCTCGCTGGAGATTCGGCGTATAATGCAATAAATAAAGGTAATTCCAGGATTATTCTTTGTACTTCCTGTCAACAAAAATTAAGTTAATTAAATGAGAAGTATCACAATATTAAGTAAATTAGTGAAACTAGGTTTCAGAATTCGTAATAAAACAAAGGCTGAGCAAGCTATTACAATTCGTAAAACTATTGAAGAACTGGGATCAATTTATGTAAAATTTGGTCAGATGCTGGCATTGCGTCCGGATGTAATTTCACCTGAATTAAGTATTGAATTATATAAATTGTTGGATCAGGTACCGCCATTTTCAGAAAATGTAGTTCGGGAAATTTTGACTCAGGAATTACAAAAAAGCCCAGAAGAGATTTTTGAAAAATTTTTATGGCAGCCAGTGGCATCAGCTTCTTTATCTCAAGTTCATCAGGCAATTTATCATGGTCAGATTGTGGCGGTGAAAATCCAACGTCCTCAGATCAAATCAGTGATTAAATCTGATTTTCGCATATTAAATTCATTATCCTGGTTACTGGATCAGACATTATTCAGACACAATCATTTACTTGTGGATCTGGTGAAAGAATTTGCAGATTGGACTTATTTGGAATTGGATTATGTAACTGAGGTAAATCAGTTATTAGAATTTAACCAGTTAAAAAATATTAATCTAATAAAAGGTCCAAAGATCTATCCGGAATTATGTACAGCAAAAGTTATTGTTATGGAATATCTCGATGGAATTAGTTTAGCCAAAATAATCAAAGCCCAGCGAGAAGATGATAAAGAAATTCTTCGAAAAGTAAAACAGTGGGGATTTGAACGCAAAGATATTGTTACAAAAATAATTAAAAATATGCTTGAGACAGCCCATTTAGAGGGCTTTTTCCATGCCGATCCTCATCCTGCCAATATTATGTTCACTAGAGAAGGAAAATGTGTGCTCATCGATTTTGGAATCATCGGGAGATTTAATTCGAGAGAATCTACTTTGGTATTGCGTTATGAGAGAGCAATGTTATCTAATGACGCTGATATCGCTTTTAAATCATTGCTGGCACTTTCAATTGTTCCAGCAAATCTTGATATATCAGGCATCAAAGCGCAACATGATCAATTAGTAGGAAAATTGAGTGAAACATATTCAGCAGTAGAATATTTAGATCAGCAGAAACAGGCAGCGCCATTAATTTTGGCTTCGTTGCAGTTGATTCAAAACTCTGGTATCAAAATTCCAGTGACAATTCTCCGATATTTTAAAGCTTTTGAAACGATTGAAGGACTTATTTTTGCGTTGTATCCTGAGTTTCAAGTTCGAGATATGGTGGCAGAATTCCAAAGAATTACTTTTTTGAATTTACAACAAAATCTTACAAAAAAACTAGGTGATTTTACAATGGAAAATTTGTTTTTAAAAATGGTTAATCACCTGGAAGAGCATTTATTGGAAGAAGAGTAGGAACGGTGTTCGGTGTCCGGTGATCGGAAAGAAAGAGAGGAGCATATCGTCCTAGTACCATTAAGGTACAGGAGTAAAGCTAGATTGCATTTAGCATATTGGGAGGAAAAATGTATATCGTAATTCGCATTTGGCATACTGGGAAAGAGAAAATGTTTAATAACAGTCCCAGTGGTAGAGGACGTTTGTGAAGTTGAGATTTTTTAGATCAGCTGGGGCAATAAAAAAGTTAGCAATACCGCCGTCGCCCCACATTATTTCTCCTGCATTTTCAGTATCGATATTATTTTGAGAGTTCATTTGAAAAAGAAGAATATAATCTGCTGTTGTTTTTTCGCGGGGATCAAACTGGATAAAATCGGGAAAACCACCAATTTTGTGAGTGGGCTCTGCAGGCTTAATTCCAAGTGCAGCTATGATTTCTTCGTAACGGTAGGCTACTTTCTTCATTCTGGTTGGCGTTACCATTTTTAGAAAATTATGATCCTGAAAAGTCATGATTTCCTTTGCTACTTTAAATTTAAGTTGAAATTGCTCTTGCGCAGGGAGCCAATTTTCATGCTTGGTCACAAAAGAGAAATCGGACATTAATTGCGTTGGATCAGAAATAATTTCGGGATGATAAATTACTTTAAATCCTTTCTTGGGATCGCTTAAGCCATTATCGACGGTATTTGCTACAAAAAATTGCAGGATTCCAGTTCTGGATAATAATTTGTTTTCAGGAATTTCCTGGAGATTTAACTGAGCGATAAAAGCAAGCGGATTACCATGAGAATCAAGCGGATAAGTCTGATTCTGCGGAAAATATGGAATGCCAAAGAATTTACTTTTAAATAAGTCTAATTTGTCCGACTTGATAGCTGTTATGCGAATTACAGGTTTGGTTTGGGTTTTAATTTCTTTGGCAACATTTTGATAGAATTGAATAGTTTCTGTGATTTCAGAATCAGTTATTTCTTCTTCTGGATGTTTTATTACTGTAATTACTTCTTGAGCGAATAATTCAGCTTGATTTGATTGTGTTTTGGAAAGTGGTTTGTTACGTTGTCCCAGAATTGAAAAGCTGGCTGCTAACGATAAGGGAATGATACAAATTTGTGCTGGTAAAACGTAAGCAAATAGTGTTATCAATATTGTTCGCGTGAAATTTTCAAAATGAAAGAAGATAAAGAAGATGAAGAGACCACCAATAAAAAACATAGTTGAAAAATAGAGCATAAATTTCAAGGTTAGTTTGAGATGGTTGTTCATGAATAATGACTGAAAACTGGAATCTGAAATCTGAAATCTGAAATCGAATCTCGAATCTCGAATCTCAATAACATAATATTAACGCTTCCAAATTGCAATTTGCAAATTCAAAATTTCATTTCTTACTAAATGATACCAGATACCCTTTTATACGAAACTTTCCCCTTGATTATGTTTCCTTCAATTTATCTTTGAATCAAGTGAAATACTGTTTACTAAAATCACTGGCTCTATAATGGCTCGTTGTAATTTACCAAGTTTTCCGGACACAGTAACAGTTTTACCTTGATAAAATCGGGCTTGCAGCGTAGGGATTTCAGTGAATAGGTAATCAGTTGTCAATAAATTGCTAATTAAAGCATATTTTTCACCGGAAGTAGTCGTGATAAAGGCTTTATAGTAAGTTTCCCCGTAATTTTCAATACTCAATGTGCCACTAATTTTAGTTTCACCTGTAGTTATCGTAAATGGATTGGTAAGATTTTCACGGTATTCTCGGAGTACTGGTTCAAAAAGTGCAGCTGCTTCTGTTGTACTTAAAGTTACAGTTTCAAAGTTGTAATTGATTGTGATTTGATCAGGATAATCAGCATTGAGTGAATTGATTGTTTCGGAAATTGGCAATTGCGTAGCTTTATCAATTAATAATTCGTAACGGTAAGTGATCGGTATTTCCTGGATAAATTGCTTGTTAATCGTGATGCCACGAACGATGGAAACTGATTCAAAGCTGATTTGATATTGTTTTTCCAAACTTACTAATTGCAGTTGATTGCTCGGCAGCATTACCTCGGAGTAGAATTTGGTGATTTGTTCCAGCTTATTATATTTTGGTAAATCTGGGTAATCACTTATAGTATAAGCAGCAGTTGTATTTTGAAGCCGTAGTTTACCCAAAGATTCAGCTGTGAGTATTTCACCAGGATTGTAGTAAATTTGTTCGATATCATGAATAACACCATTATAATAATCAAAGATAATTGCATTATTGCTGTGTCTTGTGACGATTGTCCCGTCCGGTTGATTGATCACAGCATCTTTTCCGGTGATCCTGATTTCCGCGACAGATTTATTTTCTGAATTATTGAGCCATTCGGTAGTTTGGATTTCCTGGAAATTAAAATTGGGATCATTTTTATATTTAATATCGCTTGTCATTTTCACAATCCCTTTATTGTCTTTGAGTTGTTGTAAGCTACTAATTGAGTTTTTGATAATTTCAGCTGCAGAAACTGGCGTAATAGTAGATTTTTCGCCGAGATTTCTGCCAAAAAATAATCCAATAAAGATAATTATTGCGAAAAAAGCACTGCCTGTGAAATATTTGAAAAAGTTTATCCAAAGTGGAGTAGTTTCTTTTTTAATAAGTAGCTGTAATTTCCGATCCAATTGTTTGGTCTCGGCTTTTGTTAAGATTAAATTTTGTTTTAGTTGTTCGAGATTATTCATATTTTTAGTGACTGATAATTTTACGGGCTGCTTGTAAAGCACGATGATGTAGAACGTGACAGGTTTCCAGTTTAATGTTTAGTAAGTCAGAGATTTCTTCAAAATTAAGATTATTTAAATATTTTAAAATTAAAAAGTTTTTATAACGTGGTGTTAAATTAGCTAAAATTTGATTCAATTCAGCTGAATTGGCTTGTTCCAAAATCAGCAAATCTTCCTGACTTTGGGAACTTTGTACTTCCGGAGCAGCTTCGAGAATTTCGCTTTCTACGGTAGTAAAGATTTCTTTTTCCCGAGCATTTTTACGATAAAAATCAATCAGTAGGTGTTGAGCAATGCTGAAAATCCAGGTTTTTAAAGAGCTTTTATTCTCAAAGTTATTTTTAAATTTATAAACCCGTAAAAAAACTTCTGCAGTTAAATCCAAAGCTGTTTCTCGGTTATCTACCCGCGTAACAAAATAGATAAAAATATTATCACGCAACAATTGATAGACCTTTTCATAAGTCTTGTGATTGCCGGAAATAAATTTTGTTATATCAATATCTTCCATTTGTTTGATGCTAGTATAGACGAAAGAGCTTACAGTGGGAATTGGAAATTGTAAATGGGAATGAAAACGGGAATTAGGAATCCGGAATCTGAAATCAGTAAATTAGTATCTGGTAGCTGGTATCTAGTATCTAGTAGAAGAGAAAATTTGATCTTTGATTTCTTAGATTCCCTAATTATTATCTTCTAACTCTTATCTCTTTAAGCCAAAGGCTTACCAGCCTATAGCTGGAACTTCTAGCTTTTTTCATTCTTTTCCAAATTTCAAATTGCATAATTCTTCCAGATTCCAGATTCCAGATTCCAGATTCCAGATTCCAGATTCCAGATTCCAGATT
>JBAXHO010000089.1:0-5859 GCA_037138855.1 bacterium | reverse complement strand
ACCTCTCTTTCATTTCCTATTTGGATTTTTATAAAACTTTTAGCGGACAGCAGTGGCATTAATTGATATAATCAAAAATCCAATCTAATATTATTATATTTGCAATATGAAACGTTTTTATCCTGTTTTAGTAGTGTTTTTCTCATTAGTTTTTGGTCTGATTTCTTTTAACCAGAAAGCATATGCTGCACAAGATACGTGTACTTGGAATGGTGGTGGAGATAGTGTAAGTTGGAATGATGGCTCAAATTGGGGTGGTGGCGTACCTTGCGATAATGGTGGAGTGCCTCAGAATGGAGATATGTTAGAGATTGGAACCGCCGGAACATATAATAATAATCTTGCTGGTTTGGTTTTGGCTGGTCTAACTATTTCCAATGGCCCTGTCGTAATTAATGGTAATAATTTTACAATGACTGCTGCTATAGTTGTAAATCCGGGTAGCTTAACAATTAATAATAATTTAACTTTAGTAGCACCACTAACCTTTGCCACTTACAATAATGGAACTATTACAATAAACGGAACTATTAATTTAAATGCCAATATTCTTACTCTTGATACATCTGCTAGTGGCGGAAATATCTTGGTTACCAATACAATTACTGGAGCTGGTGGCGTCACAAAAGATGGCGTTGCTGAAACATTAATAAGTGGCTCTAATAATTATTCAGGACCAACTGTAATCAATGCTGGCAGACATAATGTCACTCTTTCTAGTGGTTTAGGTACTAACGCTGGCAATACCACAGTAAATAATGGCGGGTCGCTAGTTCTCAATTGTACTGGAATCGATTTCTCGGAAAATATAATTATCAATGGTTCTGGAGACTCTGGCAATGGTGCAATAATTTCTGGTGCTAATAACAAAATATTGGGTACTCTCAATATTGCTGACAATTCTTTTATTAATACCGTCGGCTATCCCTTCGAAATATCGGGTGTAGTCTCTGGAAATGCCGGAATCACCTTAGATTTACAAAGCGACACTACTTTTTCTAATGCTGCCAACACTTTTGATGGTACGTATTACGTTCGAAATAATAAAATTTTTATTACTGCAAATAACTCTAGTGCAACGCTAAGCCTGGCAGGAGGTTCGGCTATGGGTACTGGTACTTTACAAAATATCATCACTGATAACATTAGTGAGGCTGCTTTTCTTTATCCTGGTACTGATACAACAATCGGTATGCTTACCTCAAATGGTTTATCAAGTCTCACTGATACTTTGTTTGGTATAAATATTTCCGGGGCAAGTACTGACCAATTACTTACTAACGGCCTGACACTTACAAATGCTGTTTTAGAAATCTCGCCTACCGCCACACCAAGCAGTAGTACAACCTACATGATCGTTGTAAACACTAGCGCTAACCCTATTACTGGCACATTCAATGGCTTAGCTGAAGGTGCCACTTTTATCGTTGATAGTGTACAATACCGAATTTCCTATGTCGGTGGCTCTGGAAATGATATTACTCTTGAAGTTTTGAATTTTATCCCTGGTCTAGAAACAGGTAATCTTTCTGCTTCAGAGATTAATGAAGGAGATACAATCACAATCGATGTAATGGTTATTGATGCTGATGGAGATTTAATGACTATCACAATTGCATGGGGTGATGGGACAACTACTACTTTACTCAATCAAGCTGATAGTATTCAAACAATTTCTCATACCTATGTCGATGATAATCCTACTATTACTCCATTTGATGTTGAAACAATTACAATTACAGTTGATGATGGTAAGGGTGGCAACGAAACTGAAACCTGGGACATTTTAGTGAATAATGTCGATCCAGCTATTAACTCAGTGACTGCTACAACAAATGGCAAGACAACAACACTCGCTGGTAATATAGTTGATCCTGGCGCAGGAGATACCTTTGATTTTACAATTAACTGGGGCGATGGCACGATTCAAAATATCACTGTATCAGGTAATACTTTCAGTATTGGTCATACCTATGCAACCACTGGTAACTATACTATCAATCTCAGCATGGTGGATGATGACAGTAGCGCTGCGGCAACATATGTCGCTCAGGTGACAGCAATTGGCTTGACAAATACAGGCGCTAATATTCAAGGAATATATCTGATTGCAGTTAGTCTCTTGATACTTCTTGGAATTTCAAAAACAACAAAAAATTTGATAAATAAGAAAATAAGAGCAATGCAGCAGAAGTAGAATATTACCAAACTCACCAAATAAAATATAAAGCCCTTAGGGATGGAGAAGTGATTATTATTCAGTAATATCCAATTTTTTTAAAATGTTAGTCTTGACACGTTCCTGCAAACCACCTAATATAGGTGGTATATGGAAACGTATAACCGGCTAGAAAAAATTACAACGAGCGATAAAATATTCTTCACCACAAAGGAGTTAGCGAGTATTTTTGAGATAGATTTTCCCAGGACACTGGAAAATATTATTGTCAATTTAATTAGCTCAAAGATACTAACCCAATTGGAAAAGGGTAAATACTTCGTTACGAGCAAAAAACCAAGTGAATTTGAAATTGCTCAATTTGTATATTCACCATCATATATTTCACTTGAATCAGCCTTAAATGTGTATGGGATTTTAAGTCAGTTTCCTTTTGAAATTACTTCCATTTCTCTCAAAAAAACGACAACAAAAGAGATAATTGGCAAGACTTTTACTTATTCTCAAATAAAGAAGTCTCTTTTTACCGGGTATATTAAAAAAGACAATTATCTGATCGCTTTACCAGAAAAAGCATTATTTGATTATTTTTATCTGATTTCCAAAGCGGTTAAAACTGACACATATTTGGGCGAAATGAATTTTAGTATTGTAAATAAAAACAAAACACTTGCATATTTAAATCCGGAAACAACAAAAAATAGTAATAAAATATTTGATTATATTAATATGTACTTATGATTTCACTAGATCAAATCAAAGAATTATCCAATAAATACAAAATTGCCGAATCAATAGTAGCGAGAGAATATTTTCAAATATTGTTTTTGAATGAATTATATTCAAAGTCATTTGCCAAGGATATTGTTTTTAAGGGCGGAACATGCATTCGGCTTATCTATGGAGGAGAAAGGTTCTCCGAGGATTTGGATTTTACAGTAAATATGAGTGAAAATATTTTTTCGGATAAAATGAAAATATTTTTTACTCATCTGGCAAATACCTTTCCAATTACAGTAAAAGAAAAGGATAGCATAATCGGTAGGACATTTCTTTTGACTGCAGAAATTACAAATTTTGATACGAAATTATTTGTAAAACTGGATTTCTCTTTTCGGGAAGATGTGCTCGAGCCGACTAAAAATATTATGATGTCGGATTATCCGATAATAACATCAAATTATATCTTTGCATTGAGTAAGAATGAAATTCTTGCCGAAAAAATTCGAGCGATTATGACAAGGGAGAAATTGCGGGATTTGTATGATCTATGGATTTTGCAAGAGCTAGGAGCGACAATTGATTTGTCATTAATCAACAAAAAATTAAAATATTACAATGAAACTTTCAACAAAGATGCTTTTATCAAGCGATTAGCATCCTTTAAATTGGAAGATTTTATTACCGACCTTCGCCCATTTGTTCCATATTCTCAAAGGGATAAATTAACACAATTATTTGGATTTACGAAAGAATATTGTTTGAAAAGTGTTGGGGGAATATGAATGGAGTCGCTTCGTGGACAAGTTTAGAGTTTTGGATTGGCAGAAAATCAAAACTGAAATAAATCTAAATGTTTTGTATGATTTACAGTTTAAATATTTTCTCTGCATTTTCTCTTTCGATCTTTTTTAGAATTTCAGAAGGTAATTGGCTCAAAAACTTTCTATGATCTTTAATTATGGGGAATTGCTCCTGATCGATACCGGGTTTAATATCACTGCCCATCATGAATCTATCTGGATACTTTGTGAATATTGCCAGCCATTCCGGTTTGATCTCGGAATTACTGTTGAAGATGTAAATCGGAGAGTTTTGATTTTCTTTCCTCATTTTAATGCTTGAATACAAATTTGGATGTTTTTCCATTAGTTGTCCCATTAACTCGGCAGTAGCCATTTCAGAATAATATGCAGTTTTGTTTACAGTATGCGACCAGCCAGTATGGTCCCAAATAATTTTTGTATTTACGTTGTGGTCAAGCAACTTTTCGAGTCCTTTAATAGTTTCGGCTGTAGCTTCCATATGCACATCAATAGGCATGTTATATTTGGCGGCAATATCGCTCATAATAAACATCCACGGATGATTTCCAGGGATAGTCAAATCGTAGGCCACATTACTTTTTCCGCTGGTTGGGACATAATGTCTCAGCCCAATTTCTCCAATACCACAATATGTACCGGATTTCATCTCCTTTTCAAGCAAACTGATGAATTGATCTTCTTCGGCTTGTGAATATTTTCCTGAAGTTGCAGCCCTTTCAAGCATCGCGATCGCCTCACCACCATATAATACAGCGAACCTGTTAGGGTATTGAGAGGCAGCGTCAGGTATGGCAAAATCAGACTGCGGAGTATCGACTGGTACAGAAGCGGGAGGCTTCATGATTACCATTTTATCAATGCCTTCGGTGTCCATATTTTTGATAATTTCTGAAATTGACATGCCACTTGTATTAATATGCGCATGAATATCAATATACCTTCCTGCAAATTTAACTTCCTGAACTGGTGTATTTGTAATGGCAGACGTGGCTGCTTGATCTGGCTGCAATGACTTGTCTGTATTGCCTGGCGTTTTATTATTTACATAAATAAAAATTCCTATACCAACCGCGATTAGAGCAACGATGGAAAAAGCTATAGGAATAATTAATTTTTTTGGTACTTGCTTAATATTTTGTGGAATTTTTGTATCGTGGGGAGTATTATCTACATTTAAGGTTCTTTCGGTTGATGCATTTTCAGCATTTTGTATTTTGAGACCAATATTAGTTTTCTTTCCCCCCATTTATAATTAATAACAATAATTACATAATATGTTTATATTGAATTTATTGCAAAAAGTATTAAGCTTTTAAAATATGTGAGTATGGGTAATTAATTATCTTATATTCATCACTTCCTCGTATCTCTTTTTAAAGATATCCAATTCTCCCTGAGTAAGGTATTTTTTATATCCAAAAGATGAAGGTTGAACAAAAATTCCTTTCTCATCGAAACTGGCATTGGGAATAAAATGTGCCACGGCCTTGCCGTATTTAGCATTGGCAATTGCTGCCTCCAGCTGTTCTTTTGATACTTTCGCTAATTCTGCCTTAGCTTTGGCCAAATGTTCATCTTTAACTAATTCTTCTTGGGGTTGTTTCATTTTTAAAGTATCAAAAAAACCTAA
Organism: bacterium; assembly: GCA_037138855.1. Lineage (GTDB taxonomy): Bacteria > Patescibacteriota > Dojkabacteria > B142 > OLB20 > JBAXHO01. Next base: position 503 of record JBAXHO010000089.1, on the reverse strand, counting down.
TTGATATTTGCAATATAGCTTTTTACTTTCTTTATCAAATCTTAGACTATCTTTAATAATTGGCCATTTACCGTCCATATTTGCAGATAGCCAAAATACTTGGTCTTCAGTTAATGCTGGATTTTCAGGCTTTGAATTTTCCATTTTTGTTTTTTAATAAATATATTTTTAATTTTTTGGAGCATTTAACCATGTCAATACATACCAAGTAGCGAAAAAAACAAAAATAAAAAAAATTATAACTATTATGGGGACGATTACGGTTCGTATTGTGGTTGATATATTTTGTGCTTGATTCGGAACTTCAATATCTTTTGTCTGTGCTGGACTTATCGTTTCTTTTTGATGTGGGTCTATGGTATTTTTTATTGTCATTAAAAACAATAGTTAATAACTAATCATATTATTATAAACTCCTCATGGGAAAAAAAATAGCTAATATGTGCATATGCGTTAGATAAATGAAACTGTTACCGAAATGACCTCCGTTAGATAAGTCAATG
>JBAXHO010000088.1:0-5902 GCA_037138855.1 bacterium | reverse complement strand
AACAGTAGAAAAACAAGTGGGTTTAGATTATGTTACAACATCATTAAATGCAGTTAACAAAACAGAAAATGTTAAAATAACTGCACCAATTAACGCAAATGCAGAATATTCCTTTTGGCGACTTGATGCAAATGGTTATCGTGAGGTTAAAAGTTGGTCTACCTCTAACGTTTTAGATTGGAAGCCAATGCAAGCAGGAGACTACACTATTCAAATTAGAGCAAGGGATAAAGACTTTGCAGGCACAACAGCATCTTATGAGGCTGTAGAAAGCCTTAAATTCCAAATAGGTGGCACACAACAAGCTGTTTTAAATGTTATAATAACTTCCCCATTAACAGGAACAAAAAGAACACCAATTGAAATTAGTGCATCTGCTACTGCAATAAACAGCGATAACATAATGTATCGTTTTGAGGTTAAAGACGAACTAATGGGAGTAAGTACAATTCAAGGATATTCAATGGATAATACAGCTACATTTATTCCAAGAAAAGCAGGGACATATACAATTAGAGTTTTAGCAAAGGATGCTTTCAACTTCGGTTATTATGATTCCATTGCTGAAAAGGAAATTACAATAAGTTAAAATCAATAGTTTAAACGGACGACCAAAGGTCGCCCCCAATGTCAGCAACTTAAAATGTCAAAATATTACAAAGCGGTTTTTTTAACTGTCCGCCTTTTGTATTTAATAGAGGATTTCTTGCGTGGTGGGTGCCTATTAGGTCTAATAATCGTAACGTGTCCGCTAATATCTGTAATAATTTTATCAAACATCAATTTTTTCTTTACTGGATTATCCTCTAAAACCGCAAGTATAAATCTATCTTTTAAAATCCCAATAGCTATATTCTGATTAGTCATACACTCGTTTTTTAGGTTTTTGTCCTTGGTTCTTTCGTCAATTATTTTATCAGATGATAATTTTGCAAATGCAATCATATTCATCAAAAAAAGCATCGCATAAAAATCTTGCAATACAAATAAAACGCTTTTGCCTGTAAAGTTTTCTAATTGTAACTGTGATTTTAGCTGTCTATATTTAGTTTCAATTCCCCATCTTAACCAATAAATCTTACCTAACTCTTTATCTGCCACAATATCATTGTCTAAATTTGTAACCAAACACTCTTCTTCACCACTTTTTAATATAAATTTATGAAAACGCAATTTGAAAGTATTTTTACCATATTTAATTTCAAAAAAGCCACTTGTTTCTTTTGCTTCTTGAACAGATTTTGAAAAGTTTTTTGGAACTCTCATCAAAAACTTTTGATTATTCGTACACATTTCAGATACTAACTCTGGTGACCAATACCCTCTATCATATAAGTAAAGTGCATTTGGACAAATGTCTTTCTTTATATGAGAAAGTGCCATTTTGCGTTCCCCTATGCCATAATTCCCTATTTCAGCATCAACAACATACCCATTCAAAACATCAATGCACATAAAAACTCTCGCAACAACATCTCCTGCACTGGGGGTTGTTGGTCCAAAATGCTTAGATAATTCATTGCTTTTTTCAAGCATTGCTGTAGAACCATCTATTGCAAATAACCTATACCCAAAAAGCAATTCGGGGTTTTTGCTTGAAAGACCTATCTTTGAAGAGTCATTGAATAATTCCATAAAAGCGGTAAACATTATCTTACTTCTTGCTTTCTCAAATGCCTGTCTGCTACCGACATCATCATCTTTAAGCACACCTGTAATAAAATTATGAATTTCTACTGAAGAACTTTTCTTAAAAAAGTTGAGTAACATAAGCAAAACCTTTCTAAAATCAAATTTTCCTTTTCTGGTAAAGAAAGTGGGTGAACTTCTGTGGTCTAAGAGAAAGTAATAGTCATTAGTTTTCGATGATAAAAGCAACAATAGTTCTTCAAAAAGCTGGGTATTTGTCATATCAACACATCCATAACATTAATGATATACCAAATAATGGTATCCATTTTAATTATGGGGGGACTTAATATTTGTCAATTTGCAATTTATACAAAAATTAGTTGCTTTTTTGTGCAAATTTACAGCTTCAAATATTTTACATTTTAAGTTGCTGACATTGAGGTCGCCCCTACTGGTTAATAGATTTTATTGGTTTTTGTTTAAAATAATTATAATTCTATAATTTCTCTTCCCTCTCCAGTAAGGCAAAGTCCACCCTCATTTGTTACCAAATAAGTGTCCTCAACACCTATCATTCCAAAGCCTTTTATTCCTTTTTTAGGCTCTAAGGCAATGACCATATTCTCTTGAAGAGGTTCTTTAAAGCAATTTGCTATAACTGGCATTTCGTCTATATGAAGTCCAACTCCATGACCTAAAAATTTAACCTTGCGACTTCCAAAGCCCATAAAATTCTCTAAAAAACTTTCGTCAATTTCGCTCATAACACTATTATAAATATCGGAAGGAATATTTCCAACTTTAAGTAGCGATGCAGTAAGTTTTTCTATTTCAATTAAACGTTTTTGTATGTGTTTAATATCTTCATTCACTTTTCCGCCAAAAAGGTAAACTGTAGTTTTGTCTGTATGATAACCATTAATTCCATAGCCAATATCAGCAAAAACCAAATCTCCTTTTTTGAGTTTTCTTTCTCTGCTACCCACAAAAGGCACGGCGGGACTCATTCCAACATTTCCTCCTGGTCCGTCAAAGCTCGTTGGATAAAGTGAGTTTTCGCCAAACCCAATTTGCCCCATTCCCAAATCCATTTGGAACATTGAAAACCTTGAAACACCATGATAACCAAGTTTTATTGATTTTTCGTAAATCTCAGCCGCTAAATCCGCTTCGCTCATTCCCTCTCTTAAAAGAGTTGGGACTATTTCCTTTAGCAAATAATCGTGCTGGAAACCGGATTCACGAATAATAGAAAGTTCATAAGGGCTTTTTATAGCTCTAATATTTGAAATAAAACGTTCAATGGGTTTTATTTCGCTTATTTTAAAATACTTTTTAAGCCTTTCTAAAATGCCATAGGTGAATGTTTCTGTTTCTATTAAACAAACTCCGAGATTTTCGCTTATTTTCTCTAAAATATCTTTATAGCCATCCATTGGATAAATATACTCAAGAGGGGATTCGTCAATAGCTCGAGAGTAACTACGTCTTACAAAATAAGAATAATCACCCTCTTTTTTGAGAATTAACAGTCCGTCCTGCATGGTGCCAGTAAAATAATACTGGTTGACCTTGCTTATAATTATTGCAGTATCCCAATTGCTAACATTTTCATTTAGCTTATTTTCTAATTTTTTTAATCTTCCTTCTAATTCTTCTTTTGTAGGTACGTTTAGCATAAATTTTACTTCCTTTTGTTTTATTTATTTGCTCTTGCGGCTGTAATGCAGAGTATTTTTTTTGCTCCATTTTCAATTAGCACCCTTGAACATTCATTTAAAGTAGCACCAGTAGTAACAACATCATCTACAAGTAGTATTGTTTTGTCTACAATATACTCATTGTTTATAACCTTGAAAGCATTTTTAACATTTTTAACTCTTTGCGTTTTATTTTTCGCTAAGGATTGTGATGCAGAATCTGTTTGTCTTATTAAAACATTGTTTAAAAGGGGTTTATCTATAATCTTTACTGTCTCTTGTGCTAAGAGCTGGGATTGATTGTAGCCACGAAGGTTTGTTCTTTTTTTACTTGCAGGAACTGGGAGAACCACTTCAATATCACTATAAAATGGGCAATTTTGAACTGCATCTGCCATATAGCCACCAAAAAATTCACAGGTTTTTTTCCTACCATAAAATTTAAGTGCCAAAATGCCACTCCTAACACTTTTTACATAGAAAAAAGGTGCTAAAACACAGTAAAAATAGCCTTTAGAACGCCCATTTCTTTTTTCGCCAACAGGGAAAATCGGCTTTGTGTAGGTATAGGGTAAATCACTTAAGCAGGTGGAGCATATTTTATTTTCTCTATCAAACATTATTTTTCCGCAAAGGCAGCATTTTGGAGGAAATATAAAACCAATTAAATAATATAATATTCCCACAGCTTATATCTCACTTCCTTTTAAAAGAAAATATTTAAGCCCAGAATATCTGCCAGACGACCTATTGTTTTCAACCATATGACGAACTTTCTGCTCACTCCCTACAACAATAACCATTTGTTTTGCCCTTGTTACTGCTGTATATAAAAGACTCCTATAAAATAATATTTGTGGTCCGTCAAATATCGGCAAAACCACAACATTAAATTCACTACCTTGACTTTTATGAACAGTAATTGCATATGCAGGCTCTAATTCTTCTAAGATTTCAAAATCATAGGTTGCAGTTCGGTCTTCAAAACGTATTGCTACTGTTTCAAATTCAAAATCAATTTCATCAATTATTCCAATGTCACCATTGAAGATGCCTGTTCCTGTTTCGTTATTTTCTCTTGACCATACAATATCATAATTATTTCGTGTTTGCATCACCTTGTCACCTTCACGAAGTATAACGTCCCGCACTTTTTTCTCCTTCTTTTTATTGGAAAAAGGGTTGATGGCTTCACGTAAGCGTTCATTTAAAACAGCGGTTCCTGTGGAGGATTTTCTGGAGGGGGAAAGCACTTGTATATCAGATAAAGGCGAATAATTGTAGGTTTGTGGCAAACGTTTTGAACAAAGCTGTATAACTGTTTCCAAAACATCCTCGCTATTATCCTTTCTAATAAAGAAAAAATCGCTGTTTTTTACGGATAAATCAGGCTGTTCGCCTTTTATTATTTTATGTGCATTTACAATAATTAAGCTTTGTGAAGCTTGCCTAAATATCTCATCTAATCGAACTGTAGGCAAAATTTCGCTTTTCACAATATCTTTTAGAACATTTCCGGCACCAACAGGGGGCAACTGGTCGGCGTCCCCCACCATCATAACACTGCAAGTTAAAGGCGTAGCTCGTAAAAGTGCTTCCATAAGCATAATATCCACCATTGAAACCTCGTCCAATATTATAACATCAAAATCAAGGGGGTTGGATTCGTTTTTTGCAAATTTCGGCAAATGCTCACTTGTATATTCCATTTCTAAAAGCCTATGTATAGTCTTAGCTTCTTTGCCAGTTAGCTCTTCCATTCGCTTTGCAGCTCTACCAGTAGGAGCGGCTAAAGCTACTTTTAATTCCAATTTTTCATATAGGGCTATCATACCTCTAAGAGTAGTTGTCTTTCCTGTACCAGGACCTCCTGTTAAAATAAGGAGTTTGTTATTTATACATTCGCTAATAGCTTCTCTTTGCTTTTTTGCATATTGTATGCCGTTTGATTTCTCTATTTCATCTATGAGGATTTTTATATCATGCGTTTCGTCTTCTTTTAGTTTATTCATTGTATTTAGTCTAATAGAAACATAGTTTTCAGCTCTAAAATAATAGGTTAAATATATTGAATCCAAGCCTTCTTCATTTTTAACGTTGAAAAGCTCGCCAGTACTAATTAATTCTTCTAAAACACTCTCGACATTTTCTGTGGTGCAGTTTAGAACACTAATAGCTGCATCTAAGAGCTTGTGTCGTGGCAAAAAGGTATGCCCATTTGAAAGATTGTGTCTTAGAACATATTTAATGCCAGAAGAAAGCCTAAAATTACTATCCATAGGCATGCCCATTTTAACAGCCATTTCATCGCTTTTTGTGAAGCCTATACCATATATTTCATCGCACAATAAATAAGGGTTATCTTTAATTATGTCAACTGCTTTAGCACCCCATCTCTTAAAAATACGAAGTGCTAAGGATGGAGTAATACCATACTGGGAAAAGAAAATTAAGAGGGAACGAACGCCAAACTGCTCTTTGTATATCTCGCCAATTTTTTTAGCTTTTTGAAGGGAAATGCCCTTTAAAGCTGATAATTTTTCGGGAGTTTCCTCTATAATCTGCAAGGA
>JBAXHO010000087.1:0-6262 GCA_037138855.1 bacterium | reverse complement strand
CAAGTATCAAGTATCAAGTATCAAGTATCAAGTATCAAGTATCAAGTATCAAGTATTTAGTATCTGGTATCTAGTAGATAAGGAGATTCGAGGTTTGAACTTCGATTTCTCAGATTCTTAGATTTCTAGATTTCAGTCTTCTATTATCTTTTTAAGCCAAAGGCTTACCAGCCTATGGCTGGATCTTTTATCTTTTAACTTTTAAAACTATGGCACAATCAGATTTTATTTCAGCTGTGAATCAAATTGCTGCAGAAAGAAATATTGATCCGGATTCAGTTCTGGAAGCAATTAAATCAGCAATAATTACAGGTTTTCGACAGGATTATCCTGAAGAAGAAGGCGCTCTTATTGAAGTGGAAATTGATCCAATGGTCGGCTCAATCAGTGTATATGCTGATAAAAAGGTTGTAAAAGAAGTGACCAGTCCAGTTACTCAGATTGATTTAAAAGAAGCAAAATTATTAGAAAAAAATCTTCGGGAAAATGATCATGTTTTAGTTGATATTACTCCTACTGGCGATTTTGGTAGAGTAGCTGCACAGGCTGCCAGACAGGTTATTCTTCAAAAAATTCGTGAATCAGAGAAAGAATCGATAATGGAAGAATTTAAAGATACAATTGGAGAAATTGATTATGGTGTAGTGCAAAGAATGGATGGTGATAGTGTCCTTATGGAAATCCGAAGAGCTACAGCTGTAATGCCAGTTGAAGATAGAATTCCTACTGAATTTTATAAGAGTGGTAATCGTATGAAAATTCTATTAAAAGAAATTCGGATGACTCCTCGGGGTAAACAATTAATTGTATCTAGAGCAGCTCCTGACTTTTTAGTCGCATTATTTAAGCTGGAAGTACCTGAGATCATTTCCGGTTCTGTAGAAATTAAATCTATTGCCCGTGAAGCAGGATCCAGGTCTAAGATCGCTGTTTTCTCGACAGTAGAAGGTGTAGATCCGATTGGTTCTTGTGTGGGTCAAAGAGGAGTCCGGATCAACGCTATTATGAATGAATTGAAATTTGGTAATCATGAAGAAAAAATCGATATTATCTCCTGGGCCGAATCTGAAAATGACTTTGTCGCCAATGCTTTAAGTCCTGCTCAGGTAAAAAAAGTAAAGGTAACTGATTTGCAAAATAAACAGATTACTGTGATCGTACCTGATGATCAGCTGTCTCTAGCGATTGGTAAAGAAGGGCAAAATGTTCGTTTAGCTGCTAAACTCACTGGTTGGAATATTGATATTCAAGGTGAGACGATAAAAGTGGAAAGTAAAGATAAATTAGCAGTGAAAAAAGAAGTTACCGAAGAAAATGAGGCAGTAGTTGAAGTTGTCAAAGAAAAAGTGGAGAAAAAGACTAAAAAAGCAAGTACCAAGAAAACTACTACTAAAAAAGAGAAAAAGCCTGCTAAGGCTACTAAAACAAAGGTAAAGAAAGAAATGAAAGTGACTAAAACTAAAGCAGCACCAAAAAAGGCTGTTAAAACCGTGAAAAAGGTAGCTACAGTTAAAAAACCAGCTGCCAAGAAAACGACTAAAAAAGTTAAGAAAGAAGCAGTTAAAACCAAAAAAACTAAATAAATTCATTTAACTGGTAATGAAAAAAGCTAAAATGGCACCATTAAAACATGTGGCCTTACGTACCTGTATTGCGACTCATCAAAAAATGGCCAAAAACGACTTGATTCGTTTGGTTTTTGATTCTTTATCCAAAACTTTGCATGTGGATCTCAAGGGTAAAATGAAAGGCCGTGGTGCTAATATCACTCCCAGTATAGACTCTCTGGAAATTGCTTTTAAGAAGCGGGCATTAGAACGTGCCTTGAAACTCGAGAAACGTTTAACAACTGAAGAACAGGAACAGTTAAAGACAGAATTTAGTGCTGCCATAGCTGAAAAAGAGTTTCGTCCCAAGAATAAGCCAGTCAGGATCAAGTTGAGCCAGGAGGCAATAAAGAAAGCGCAATTTGCAAATTGCAATTTGCAAATTGCCAAAAAATAACTAGCATTATTTATTCATATCAAAAAAATTTGGCCCTGTCGTCTAACGGTTAGGACACAAGATTCTCAATTTTGTAATCGGAGTTCGATTCTCCGCAGGGTCAAAAATTTACCAATCAATTCCTTCAAAAGCCTTAACTTTCAGAAGATCTCATAGAGTTCGTTTTTGTATATTTGGGATTACTTTGAATAGATATTATCGAACTCTTTTAGGTTGTAGTAAGTTCAAGGATTTGCTGAAAATTTGTTAAATCATTTATAACTAATTTTGCACCTGTTGATAATAATTCTTCTCTGTTATATACTCCAGTCAAGACACCAACAGGAATAATTCTATTAACTTTAGCTGCAATCATGTCTTGAGGAGCGTCACCAATTAGAATAGTATTAGAGATTTCAGAATAATGAAATTGATCTTTGGCTTTTTGAAGTGCAATTTTTACGAGATCTTTTCTGAGTAAAGCTTCGTTCCCATAACCACCTAATTGAAAAAAACGATCAATTCCTGCTTTTTTAAGTTTATAGTGTGCAATAGGTTCTAAATTACCTGTAACAAGTCCTAATAGGCATTTATTTTGGGTAAAGTACTCTAATGAATCACTAACACCAATTAATGGTTCTATAAATTCATCTTTTGACAGAATTCGGTAATTATCTATCATCCATCTTAAACACAAGTCTAATTTTGTGTGAATTATTTTATCTGGAACTTTATTAGCATGTAATATTTCTATTACAATTTCCTGGTCAGTCATACCATGTCCTTGATTTTGAATTTGCTGAGTTGATCCTTCAATACCATAAGTGCTTTTAATTGCTTCTGTAAATCTTGATTTAGTCTTGGTTTTAGATGTAATTAGGGTTTTATCAATATCAAAAAGTAATAATTTTCGCATTTTATTAATATAATTTCATGAAACATTATAGCAATCTTTTTAATTTATAACTTTATGAAAAATAAATTCAGACAGTTCATCAAGATTTATTATCATTTTCGACAAAAAGTTCGTTCCGTGTCGCCTTGGGGTCATAAACAGCAGCTTCTGAATTCTCCATATTTTTACAAAAGTATTATGATGTGCATTATATTGCAAAATTATCATGGCAGAACACTTTAAAAACTTTGATGATTGGAATATCAAAAAGAAAGCTACAGATGCAAAGCAATCAAAACCACCATTATTTAAAGAGCGAGATGTTTGGTGGTTATCAGTTGGCGTTAATGTTGGATTCGAAGAAGATGGCAAAAATGGAAACTATGTCAGACCAGTACTGATCGTTCGTAAATTCAACCGCGAATTATTTCTTGGATTACCAATGAGTACAAAATTAAAGGAAAACCCCTATTATTATTCTGTGACTTTGCAAGGCAAAAAGGTATCAACATTAATTTCTCAACTAAGAGTTTTCAGTTCAAAAAGAATTTGGAATAAAATTGGGGAACTGGATACGAAAGATTATGAAAATGTGATGAATTACTTGAGAGAACTTGTGTTTTTGCCTCTTTCCCCGAAGGGAAAGAGTCGTGGCTAATGCCAATTTGCTTTAATTATACTTTATTTTTGATTTTAAATCAAAAATTATCAGGGTAATTTAATACCTATGCAATTGAATTGAGCTTGTTTATAATGTCAGTTTATTGTTTAAAGGGAAATGAATTTGGAAAATTAGGGAAAGTAACTGTTATAATTGCCATAACTAGTTTATTACTTTGGTTATTTTATTATTTCATCTTGAAATAGTTCTCATCACTTGTATACAAAGTGTTTTATGACTTTTGAAATTTAAGCATTATTCATGGAAATGTGGTAACAATTTATTGTGAATCTTTTCTAATAAAATATTATCTACTTTTCTTTCTTTGTCTTTTCTGAGAAACTGTGATCCAAAAGCTTCATCCGCAAATTCGAGTCCTTCAAATATTACAGGTTTTTCATATCTTGGTCTGACTTGCCAATGCACTTCTGGCAGAAATGGCATAGTCTTGTAGGCATCATTTAAAAAACAACCCCAATTAAAGTATGTGGCGTTAAAACATTCTCTTAAAGCCGTTTCGTATGTATTTGCAATTTTTCCAAAGTCTATCCATTCTTCAGAATTCATCTGTGCCAATGATTGTTTTTTTGTTTTCAAAACAACGATACTTCTACCTAAGTATAATTGACCTTCCTCATTTAGATAAATAATGTGATATTGTGATTCGTAAAGTTTGAAATTATTCATATTTAATATTTTCTCATAATAAGATCATTAATTAAACGCAATAAAATACAAATTGAGCGATAACTTTTCTTTTGATATAATACTCTTGAAAAATAACATTCTTCATGGACAAAGATTATAAGAACATTTCAAAAGTGAGAAAGGATGTTGCTGATAAGATCTTGGCATCGAGTCAAATAATCCAAAAATTATCCGAAATAGGAAAAGTGTCAGTAATTGGGAGTTATAAATATGATTTGATGTTTGAGCCTGATATAGATATTGTAGTTGAAGCTGCGAATCCTAGAGCAAGTGTTATTAAAGCTTTAGAATTAATCTTTCAAACTAAGTATTTTTAAAAGATTGAAATTGGAGATTTTGAGAATTTTTCCAGAAAAAATCGCCCGCAGAGTTATATTTTAGTATTGAAAACTGTTGATAATCATATTAGGTGGGAAATAGAGGTATGGTTTCATAAATCATTTCCATCTGATATGTTTGAATTGGATCGATTGTTGGATAGTTTGACCAGTTTACAAAAAGATAACAAAGATGTTTCCAATTATTTGGATATTCTCTAAGATAGTGGACTACTTCGGTATTTGTTAACTGATAAATCTGGACACGCCTTAATTAGAAATACGGAAAAGGTTTATTTGAATAACACCAATCTATATTATGCTCTTGCTTTTAGTACAGGCAAACAGGTTGATTTAGGTGCTGTTAGAGAGCTTTTTGTAACAGAACAACTTGAAAATGCAGGATATAAAGTGTTTTATTCAAAAAATGGAGATATTAGTTGTGATAAGTATGTTTTTGAAATTGGTGGGAAAAACAAGGATTCAAAACAGATTATTGGTTTAAAAGATGCTTATTTAATCAAGGACGATATTTTACTTGGGGATTTAAAAAGCATTCCCTCGTATTTATTTGGATTCCTATATTAATTTAAGGAGGTTTTTATTTCAAAAATATTAAACTTATCTTCGTAGCATATAATCACGATATTGGATAATTTATTTGGCAACTTCAGAACTTAATTATTAAATAAATAATTTTTTATGTTTCAATCTCAAATCTCCAAGTACAAATTAATTCTACTTATCATAATCATTTTATTGCTTTGCTGTTTATGTAGTAGTTGCTTGGTTATTTACTTATTTAAAAAAGCAAGCTGTAATCCAAAAAAATTCGCTGCTGATGGTAGCTTTACTTGTATAAAAGAAAGCAGAGGACATTATTATAACTCAGGCCAAGGGATTAATTTCAGCTATCAACCTGCAGATATGACAAATATTATTGATAATACAGGTGTGAAAAATGATGATACACATATTGCTCATATTTCCCGGTTTATTTTTAATTATCTTTTTATCGATCTTTATGTTGATAAAAAAACTTCAGACTTAAATACAGTTGAAGACTATCAAGTGCTCTTAGATAATATGTATAATGCTTCAAATCAAAAAAAAGTAAATCAAGAAGAAATTGGATTAGTTAATCAGCCTGGCATTACCTTACAAGGATATCTGGTAAGTCCAGAAGATTCTCCTTCATATTATGAGATTTTTGCTATTATTGAACGAAAAAATGATTTAGTATGCTTGCAATTCTTTGTACCACAAGATGCTCAATCAAAAGAAAATTTACAAAAGGAACTTGGTAAGCAAAATGGCTTAGAGCTTGTAAATGATATTATTGGAAGTTTGAATTGGGAGCAAAGGTAACTGATATTTCTAGAAATTTTTCTCTCAAAAAATTTAAGCAAATAGTGTATAGCAAAAGTGAAAGGAGTTTTCATACCAAGTGTCAAAACTAATCCTAGTAATTATTACATATATTTTGTATTATTAAAGTAATTCCAGAATGTCAATGACTTCTTATATTAATATTAAAAAAATTTCAATTAAGAAAAATCCATTAATTAAAAGACTTCTCAAGAATAAAATTTTATCTATAACAATTTTTTTTGGATTTTTGTTACTGTTAACATCGATTATTCTTCCCGACTTTATCAAAAATAAACACAAAGCTGAAAACGTGTGCTAATAGGCACT
>JBAXHO010000086.1:0-6325 GCA_037138855.1 bacterium | reverse complement strand
AATAAATAGATTGAAGAATACCGCTATAAATAGCAATAATTTTCGCTTCCAACTTGCACTTTTTGATTTAATAAAAAAATACCCAAGAAGATAATTTAAAAATAGATAAATTACAAAAAAGAGAACTAACTTACCTTGTGACCAAATAAAAAAAAGTAAACTAATAAGGATAAGAAAATATTTACGTAAATCTGTTCGTAATAAATAGAAAATACCTATACTTATTGGTAAAAATATAAAAATAAAAGTTATTGTACTAAAATCCACCTTGAAATAATTAAAACAAATAAAAAAATATTATAACTTTGATTTAAAATTACGATATATCATAAGTAATTTCCAAATCATTCCCTGTTTAAAACTTCGAAACTCGATTAACTCATTTAAAGCTCCGCTGGAGTTACTTTCCTGAATGTTTAATATACTATTATCTTTTGAGCTATTATTAAAAAAGCTAGTAATAGTCTGATTACATTCGTTTATGGTAGATTTATTTTTATCCATCAACTTATTATAAATTTCTATATAGTCTTGAGCCATATCTTTAGCACTTCGAATTTTAATTAATTTGATTGATTCATATTGTTTACTGATTATTTCGCGATCTTTTGAAATCTTTAGTAAAAGATCAATCAAATCATCCAGATCAGAAAATGATAATCCCAGCTTTTCAGATTTTATTCTACTTCCTAGGGCAGCAAAATCTCTGGCAAGAACAGGAATATTGTTTTGAACGGATTCCGAAAGGACATACGAGTATGTTTCCGGGAAAATACTAGGAATTATTACCAGATCAATGTCATATTTCCTAAGTAAACTTGGTAGCTGCTCTATCTCGTATTCTCCACTAACGGTAATATTTTTAATCTTATTTTGATATTTTGCTGTGACACTTCCAATGAGAAAGAAATTATATTCTTGCATTAAAACTGAATTGGTTGCTAAGGTTGCATAATCATCAAATCCCTTATGCAGAGCAGTTGTCCCAATATAAGCGACATTTAATTTATTTTTGGTAAAATCAATTGGTTTAATTGATTTGGGAAGATTTGCTCCATGGGGGAGAACTTTTATATTTTCAGGAAGTTTTAAAACTGCAACATCTTTAACTGTAGCTTTAGATGGAACTACTACCAAATCAAAATCCCGAAGATAATTTTGCACACATTTCAATCTAAAATATCTAGGATCAACATGCTCTCCATTCTCCATTGTTCCAATAGCTTCTTGATATTTTAAAATTGTAAGATATTTATTCAATAAACTGCCATCATAAAAATTATGTTCATCAATTAAAAAATAATCATGAATAGTTATAATACGGGGCACATGAAATTCTTTGGGAATATTCAAGATTGACAATGAGAAACCTAGTGTATGATGAAAATGAACTAGTTTGACATTAAAATATTGAATAATATTTCGTAATAAAGACTCATCAGATGCATTAAAAAATGAATTGTTTGTAAAAGCTTGCTCTTGCCATGTCCAATGATGGATTTCCTTGCCTTCGTCCCATAATGTAAGTCTAATCAAACCAATTGGTAACTTCTCCAATACCAAAATACTTATCTGAGAAATATTATTCAATAAAGCTGTAACATGGCTTCCAATGCCCCCTTTTGTTTGCTCATAATTCTTTATAAATAAAATATTGTTTTTCTTGCGAAAAATTTTTAAACTTAAGTGAATATTGTCGTGGATCGGTTTAAGTGGATTAGTTGTGATAAATTGTTCTATTGATTTCTGATATCCAGGATGGAGTCTCTCCACTTTTTTCACGTTCTCTGCAACTCTAATTTTCCGTTCTGAGTCAGAAAAAGTCATACTACCTTTATGCAAAATATATGTTGTATCATCAAGAATGTTAATATATCCCAATCGTTTAGCACGTAAACTAAATTCATTTTCTTCTCCGTAACCCTTCCCAAATAATTGTTCGTTAAAATAGCCGATTATATTTAGCACTTCCCTTTTAATATACATACAAAATCCTACTGCAGTAGGAATCTCTGGATATAACCGTAAAGAAAACCGCTCAATTAATGCACTAAATTCATTTAAAGAATATCCAGCCGGTAAAGTATTATCCTCACAAAAATTTGGAATTGAACAAATTGTTGCATTATTTGATAATGGTGTAACAGTAGCTATGTTTAATTGGCTATATGCAGCAATTTCAAGTTTTTCTAACCATCCAGGGGTTACTTCAGTATCACTATTTAACAATATGACATCATTCGTGGTAGCTCGCATTCCAACATTTACTGAAGCTACAAAACCTTGATTATTTTCATTTCGGATGATCTTTATTAACTTATTATCCAATAGGCTTGAAAAATAACCCTGCAATGCAATTTCTGTGCTGCAATCGTCAATAATTAAAATCTCATATGTTCCAGATTCTGTATTTGCTATAATAGAATTTATACATGATCTTACAAAATCAATACCGTTGTAGACTGGAAGAATAATTGTAATTTTTCTCATAAGAATTTATTAAATTCAACATTTATTATACATGAAATCACTTCGTGATAAATTTAAAAAGCATATTGCCAATGATGGCCCAGAGGTTACTATAGCAATGATCATTAAAAAGCTTCGTCTAACTTTAATTGGCAAAATAATTCCACATAAGCATGCCAACCTTGCAAATTATAAATACCCCTGGGAACTTTATACAACTAGCGAAAAACTAGATCGTATTTGCAAATCCCCGAAAAAGAAAAAGATTGTATATATTTTTCCGGAACGAGATTATGCTACAGTTCGCTACCGTGCTTACAATATGCAACAAATTTTAAATAAAACTGAATTATATTATGCCGAGATCTTTTTCGAAAATGAATTATCAACAATCACTTCTGAAATAATTAGTAATGTTGATTTAGTAATTTTGGTTCGCACATTCTGGACTCAGAAAATCGAAAATATAATTGGGCTTGCCATTAAGAAAGAAATTCCAGTTATTTATGATATTGATGATTTGGTTTTTATTCCTGATGCTGTACCAACAATAGCAAATCATTTGAATTATCGAGAAACACCACGATTAGTTGATCTAGCAGGAAAAACATTACTCAATAGAATAATTATGCAGAGAGTGGGAGGTTTTATTACTACTAATCAGTTT
Organism: bacterium; assembly: GCA_037138855.1. Lineage (GTDB taxonomy): Bacteria > Patescibacteriota > Dojkabacteria > B142 > OLB20 > JBAXHO01. The sequence continues at coordinate 3,189 of JBAXHO010000086.1, read as the reverse complement.
TTGCAAAATATCATTAACGCTCATTTTCCCGGGAAACCATGTTATGTGATACCTAATTTTTTGAATGATGAGCAAGTTTTATGTTCAAAAGAAATTATTGATGCTGATAAAATAAATCACCAACCCTTTAAAATAGGATACTTTAGTGGGAGCAGCACACATCAAAATGACTTCGATTTAATAGCGAATCAGCTTGTAAAATTACTAGAAAATAATCCCGATATTGAACTGAAAATTGTTGGTGACTTAAATATTTCGAGACAATTTGAACCAGTGATAAACCAGTTAACTATAACTGGTCTTAAAAACTATTTACAATTACAAAAAGAAATTGCAAGTGTTGATATTAATCTTGTTCCGCTTGTCTATAACGAATTTAATAATTGTAAATCAGAACTAAAATTCTTTGAAGCTGGTATTGTAAGAGTACCAACTATAGCATCACCCAATTATTCATACCGAAATGCGATCCAGAATGGAGAAAATGGATTTCTTGCAGGCTCCGCAAATGACTGGTCTGATTTGATATTAAACTTAAAGTCAGACAAATCGCTTTACCAAACAATATCAGAAAATGCCTATCAGTCAAGTATAAATAAATATCATAAGAATCGGGAAGAAATTATTTTGCCAATCATCAAATCTATCATTAAATAATATTTCTTCAGTGAAGAAAGAAATGCCTTATCCCATTTAGTATTTTATAAAAACGATTATTTCGGATTCTTTCTAGAGTTCGAAGCGCAACATTTTGATCTTGTATTACTCCTTCCAAATGCTGCGAACGGTTTTTTAACATACTATTTTCTTGACTTAAATCGTTAGTTAGCTTTATTTGATCATATGTCTGTAAAACCATTTGTGCCATAACTTCATAATGTGCTTGTAAGAATTTTTTTGATGGCATGTTAAACTGTTTTACTTCACCCATAAAAACTATTCCAAGCCCACTGGAATGATTAAATTGAATAGTATGATAACGAGCCTTCAATTCATCCCATAATTTATAGACTCCAAAATCATCTTTTTTCTCACAAATATCGTGAAGTAAAATAATACCATTCTTACTTATTTTCGGATACCAACTCTCAAAATCGTGCTTTACAGCATCATATGTATGTAAGCCATCAATATGAAGAATGTCTACAGAATTATTCTCAACTGAATTCAAAGCTTGATCAAAAGTCATTTTTAATAGCTCTATTTTTTGTTGCGAAAAATATTTTTTCTTTATCAGCTGGACTCTTTTCAATACCTCTTCACCATAGAACTGGGCATGTTTATCACCTTGCCATGTATCGACAGCAATTAATTTCGTAACCAAATTTTTATCTTTAACTGCCTGAGCAAAAGAGAAAAATGAATTCCCATAATATGTTCCGAGTTCAACCAAAATTCGAGGCTTCATATTTACAACCAAGTCATATCCAAAACTATAATGCCCTAACCAGGCACTATGGTTTAAATTTAATTCAGCAGTATATTCCGGTTGAAAATTAAAAAATTTGAATTCCATAACTTAAAAAGTTTTACCCTTATAAAATTTCTGCATAACACAACCAAATAATTCCGGATGAATAATATTTTTAAAAGGATATTGTTTGGCCAGCTCTTGAGCTCGAGGCAAATTTACTTTTAGAAAAACTAACATGTCGGACTTATAGGCAGCTGCTACCTTGGGTTCATCCCAAATATTTGGTCTAATCATGTCAATTACTAAATAACCACGTTGCGCAAATTTTTCAATCCAATATTCCCAATATTGTTCATTGACATGAAATTCATTTTTTACTGGTAAAGCAGCACTAAAGAGAATTTGATCACTATGCTTAACCAAGCTATCAATAAATCTATCAGCATTTTCAGGTTGTAAATGTTCAGCAACTTCAATATTAAGAATTAAATCAAACTTACGTTTTAAATCGAACCCATTATTTAAATTAACCACCTTAAAATGATCTTTGGGGATTGCTAATGTTGCAGTAGCATATTCCATGTCAATAGCCATAAAATCCTCTACTCCAAGTGAAGCAGCTTTAGCTACCCATTCAGCTGTGCCACAGCCAACATCTAGAACTGAAGCAGGATGAAATTCTTCAATCAAAATTGGAATTATTTTATTTGCACCATCAATAGCAAATTGTCGAATTCCCTCTTGGTAATCAGAAGTATATTCTGGGGTTATACTATTAGTAGATTTTGAGAAATTTTTTAATTTTGAAAAAAAATTTTGTATCATTTGATGTGATTATTTTAAAATTAACAGGATTAATATAAATTATCACATAAATTCTAAAAAAGATACTTTCGTTAGGAATATTATTGATCACTTTTATGCTCCAGGGCATAAACAATGATTAATGGATTATCCCAAAGATTTAGCAGGATTTTTTCAACAGGAAAATTCATCTTCCAGATCAGGTATTCTAAGCTTATTTGATCCTGGTAAGACCAATTTTGATTTTCTTCCCACCAAGATTCATCAAATCTATGCACATCTTTATCTCGATTATCCCGAAAAATTATAGTGGCTGCAGATAAACCGTGTTCTCTAGGATATCCCAATGAACGATAATATGCTATCTGTTCAGTAATTTTCTGAGTTTTATATTTAGGCCAAGCTTTACAAAATTCTGCTTCTTTATAAACACAATTTCTTTCGGGATGTTTAAAAACAATTAATTTTCGTTTTGAAAAGTTCTCAAAAATATAATTAATAAATCGTGCTGTACGTATTACAACACTACCATCAATCCAAATTGTGTAATCATAATCGGGAAGAACTAAATGTGGATTTAGCTTAATATATTTTGCACGCATTCTTGGATGTTCAATCTTATCAAGATTCAACATTTTTATTTGCCACGTACTCTGATTTACTTGTTTTAATTGGGAATTATCAGTAAACATAATAAAATCGCATGGCATATCCTGTTTGGGCTGAATATACTTCAGGTCGTCATAATTTCCATAAATAGCAGAATATATGGCAATTTTGGGTTTTTTATTATTTTTACTATTTAGTAACAATAAACTCTGGATAAATTTCCAGGGTTTATTGTTAGATTTTAATTCAGGTTGTAAAACAAAACTCATCTATTTTCTTATGATCCGAATGAATTAAGGAGTAGGTGCATAATAAGAACGAGTCTGAATATAGTTATTAGTATCTCTAAATATCTGTATTAT
>JBAXHO010000085.1:0-6576 GCA_037138855.1 bacterium | reverse complement strand
GAAATCGGTGAATGGAAAAATTAAATAGGTATCAAGTATCATGTATCACGTATCAAAACTCACAATCATTTTTTTCTTTTTAATCATTGCTGGTTTATTTTGCGTTAGTAAATTTTCGATTTCACAGGCTCAAAGTAGTTCAATTTCAGAACAGTATCCGACTGTAGCTACTTCCAGAGTGAATGCAGATTTCTTTGGATTTATTGCAGATGAATTTGTAGTGACTTTTAAAGATGATACTACTTTGAAAAGTAATTTGACACAAATGCTTACTGCACAATTAAAAAGTGAACTTATTACAGAAAAGTTGTATTCTATTAAAACAAATAAGAATACAAATACTAGAATTTTTATTAAAAAGGCGGCACAGGATAACAATATTAAATACATTGATCCCAATTTTATATATTTTACAAATTATCTTCCAAATGATCCTGCTTTTAATAAGAATAATAATAGCATGTGGGGCTGGTTGCAAAATAAAACCAATGTCGAACAAGCCTGGGATATCACCAATCAAGTTGCTTTAAAATCAATAGTAGTAGCTGATATTGATAATGGCGTACATTATCTTCATGAAGATTTGGCTAATGTAATGTGGGATGGTACTAATTGTATGAATTCCAGTGGTGCTGTCATTGCCGGTGGATGTAAGCATGGTTATGATTTTATTGATCATGATATTGATCCATTACCGCAAGACAATGAAGTCAATGCTCATGGTACAGAAGTATCAGGAGTAATTGCAGCAGAAGCAAATAATGGTAAAGGCATAGCTGGTGTGGCACCTAATGCCAAAATTATGTCCCTAAAAATTTTTAATGGTAATAAAACTAATTTACAAGCTTTCTTAGGCGCAATGTATTTTGCTTATTATAATACTCCTCAGATTGTAAATATGAGTTTTGGAGGAGGAGGTTCAACAAACTCAGAAAATGATGCACTTACTAAATTAGATCAAAAAGGAATTTTAGTAGTAAAAGCAGCTGGCAATAGTAATGGCGATAATGATAAAACACCAATGTTTCCATGTATTTATAAACATTCGCTTTCCATCTGTGTCGCTGCCAGTAACGTCAATGATACTTATTCCAGTTTTTCAAATTATGGAAAAAGTACTACACATATTGCAGCACCTGGTGAAAATATGTTATTGGCAGCTTATCTTGCCGGTCAAAGTAAATATAGCAATGATTCTGGTACATCATTTGCCAGCCCATTTGTCGCAGGAGAAGCTGCTCTTATTTGGGGATACAATCCGGCGCTCACTGCTGCTCAAGTAAAAGACATTATTCTCACTTCAGGGGATCCGATATCTGGCAGTAAAACTACTGTCACTAATTTACGTGTGAATGTCTATAAAGCAATCCTTAAAGCACAGACTTTATTACCACCTACAGTAATTCCGACCAACACAGTGATGCCAACCAGTACAAATGTACCAGTGACTATCACATCTACAGCGGTACCCACCAATACTTTGGTACCGACTATAACACCGACAATAGATCCCAATGCTCCTGCATTCTACAAAGTAATTCCACCAGCGACAAATCTGGGGAAGAATATCAAAGATTTATGTGTCACTAAAGGAGCTGGCTGGTACCTCACTGATCAATGTAAATATCTTGCAAGTAGTATTTCATACTGGTGTATCGGCTGTGAGCCTGGTTCTACCGGAGGAAAGGAATTAGACCTTGTGATACCAACAACAGCGACCAATATGGATATTTGTTGTGTCAAGGAAGTTACAATTACAAACATACCAACAATTACTGTGACACCTCATACGACAATCACAAACACGCCTGGTATTACAGTAACAATCGTAGTTCCAAGTATTCCTCCTGATGCCGTTAATTGCGGACCAGTAGATATTTTCAATAAGGAGGGTAGAACACCAGGAGATCAGTATATCGATATTTATGATTTCATAGCATTTAAAGGAATGTATGGAAAATATTGTAATGATAACCCAAATATATACTCACCATGTGGAAGTAAAAATTTGGTAAGAAGCAGTACAGCGACATTAAATAAAATTGATATTCTGGATCTTCAAAAATTTGCCGATATATATCACAAGTCATATTGTGGAAATGTAGAGACGATTAATAGTTTACCGCAAACAGGAGGAGGAACAGTAGCAGAAGAATTGCTGAAATACTTCACATTGATAGTATTAGAAGTGATTGCAGGTGGGGTGATTGTGTATCAGGGGCATCGTTTGAAACGGAGGGGATGGAGATCTGCATCCCGTGCTGAAGGTAGCAAGTAGCAAGTATCAAGTATAAAGTAGCAAATAGAAAAATATCTAGTAGCTAGTATCTAGTATCAGGTAGACAAGTAGATTCGAGTTTCGATTCTGAACTTGTTTCAGGACGCAATTCGATTCCTAGATTCTTAAATTCCAGATTTCAGTTACATATGCCGAAGCTATCAAAACTCACAATCATTTTTTTCTTTTTGATCATCGTTGGTCTATTTTATGTTGTCAGATATTCAAGAACTGAGGCGCAGACTAATTCTGCTCTTGAACAATTTTCTACTGTTGCTACTTCGAAAGCCAATGCTGACAATTTTGCTTTTGTTGCGGATGAATTTATTGTTACTTTTAAGAATCCTCAGGTTTTGAGCAATAGTGCAACTGTAATGCTCCGTACTCAGATGACTGAATCACAAATATCCGGTAATATTTATGCAATTAAAATTCAAAAGAATGTTAATTCCAAAACTTTTGTAAAAAAAACACGGATTGATAGTAATATTAAAACCATTGATCCAAATTATTTGAGATTTTTAGATTATATTCCCAATGATCCAGCATTTATGAATAATGGTGGTAATAAAGCACCCGATATGTGGGGCTGGTTAGCAAATTATACAAATGTAGTAGGGGCCTGGGATATTACCAATCAGAAGACATTGAAACCGGTAATTGTAGCTGATATTGATGATGGAGCTACTTATACGACTGTAGAACTTAAAAATATGCTCTGGGATGGTTCAAATTGTAATGATAACAATGGCAATCCTATTGTTGGTGGGTGTATTCATGGTTATGATTTTGTAAAAAATTCGAATGACCCAAAGGCTGCTGAAACAAAGGACGGCCAGCATGGTACTGCAGTTTCATCTGTGATTGCTGCAGAGCGAGATAATAAATTAGGAGTTGCAGGAGTGGCTCCCAATGCTAAAATGATGATAATAAAAATAACTGATAATGCTTTCATTGATTCAGCTACTGCAATTAAAGGTTTCTATTTTGCTTATTACAATGGAGCGCAGATTATTAATGCTAGTTTCGGCGGTTTGAATGCCTCTCAGGAGGAAATTAATATAATTAGTAAAATTAATGATAAAGGAATAATTTTGGTGAGTGCAGCAGGGAATCGTGGATTGAATAATGATGAAGGTAGTGTTTTTCCCTGTAATTTTAAATATTCAAATTCAATTTGTGTCGGAGCTACGACAAGTAGTGATCGGCTCCATGGCAGGTCAAATTATGGTGCGATTAAAGTTGAAATTGGTGCGCCTGGTGATCAGATTTTACTTCCTTATGTAGTAAATGGCAGTCTCAATTATGGAAAGTGGGACGGTACTTCTTTTGCCAGCCCATTTGTCGCTGGAGAAGCAGCTCTCATCTGGGGATATAATCCAGCACTTACTGCTACACAAGTTAAAGATATTATTTTGACCACTGGTGATGACATTGATCATACCAATAAACAGACAATGACCAATAAGCGTGTCAATGTCTACAAAGCGATCCTTAAAGCACAGACTTTATTACCACCTACAGTAATTCCGACTAATACAGTGATGCCAACCAATACAAATGTACCAGTGACTATCACATCTACAGCAGTACCCACCAATACTTTGGTACCGACTATAACACCGACAATAGATCCCAATGCTCCTGCATTCTACAAAGTAATTCCACCAGCGACAAATCTGGGGAAGAATATCAAAGATTTATGTGTCACTAAAGGAGCTGGCTGGTACCTCACTGATCAATGTAAATATCTTGCAAGTAGTATTTCATACTGGTGTATCGGCTGTGAGCCTGGTTCTACCGGAGGAAAGGAATTAGACCTTGTGATACCAACAACAGCGACCAATATGGATATTTGTTGTGTCAAGGAAGTTACAATTACAAACATACCAACAATTACTGTGACACCTCATACGACAATCACAAACACGCCTGGTATTACAGTAACAATCGTAGTTCCAAGTATTCCTCCTGATGCCGTTAATTGCGGACCAGTAGATATTTTCAATAAGGAGGGTAGAACACCAGGAGATCAGTATATCGATATTTATGATTTCATAGCATTTAAAGGAATGTATGGAAAATATTGTAATGATAACCCAAATATATACTCACCATGTGGAAGTAAAAATTTGGTAAGAAGCAGTACAGCGACATTAAATAAAATTGATATTCTGGATCTTCAAAAATTTGCCGATATATATCACAAGTCATATTGTGGAAATGTAGAGACGATTAATAGTTTACCGCAAACAGGAGGAGGAACAGTAGCAGAAGAATTGCTGAAATACTTCACATTGATAGTATTAGAAGTGATTGCAGGTGGGGTGATTGTGTATCAGGGGCATCGTTTGAAACGGAGGGGATGGAGATCTGCATCCCGTGCTGAAGGTAGCAAGTAGCAAGTATCATGTATAAAGTATTAAGTAGTTACGGATTCCGGATTCCGGATTCCAGATTTCAGTTTCCAATTTTCAGCTTCCAAATTTTTTTAACCATCTATACTTAAAATTAGAAAAATGTTAATCTGAGTACATCGTTTTCAATGCAAATGAATTCAAATAAACAACCAGTATTATTATTTACATTCCTTGTACTTTTTTTTAGTATTGCTATTCTGGCATTTAATTTTCAAAGCCATAGTAATAATAAATTTTTAGTACAAAAGTCTGACATACTTGGTCTCAATACACAAACCCTTTCTCAAACTGATAAAATCAGGATTCTTTCTTTAAGTAATCAATATCTGAATATAAATCTTAGTAAGTTAAATATTACAGATTCTGCTAGTGCTTCTCCATATTCAATTAGCAAAGAAAATACTACTGGAATTACTCATGTACGTTATCAGCAAGTTTACAATAATGTTCCTGTTTATGGAAGTCAGATATCATTGCATCTCAATAGTAATGATTCGTATAATTCTAGTTCTGGCCAATTTGTGAACAACCTCAATATGTCTGATACCCCTCAGATTTCATCAGTTACAGCTACAGCCAAGGCAGTATCAGCCTGGAAGCAGATTACGATTCTTACCCAGGCAAATCCCATAACGAAAGTGAGCTTAGTGATCTATGCTCAAGAGATTTTTAATCCAAATTTATCCAAGCAAAGTTTTTTAAGTTGGCATATTACCATCACTGATCGTGCTGCACCATATCAGTTTTTTATTGATGCTCAAAACGGTAATATTTTATATCAGGCATCGACTTTAGTTGAATTAAATCGGATTATTTACGATTGTTCATTGGCCACCTCATCAGATATTTCCTGTTATGTTGATAAATTAATCGATGGTGTAACTTACGGAAGAAGTGAAGGAAAACCACCAGTGGGTACTCATCCTGTTTACAAAAATTCTGATGTAGATGCTGCTTATGATTTGATACCTGGTATTCATAATTATTATCAAACGAAATTTAATCGTAATGGGATTGATGGTACTGGAGGTTATATCGGCAATCAAAAATATGAGTTTTATACCTATTTTGAGAAAATTAAGCCCACTAATTTTTGTCCAAATGCGCAATATTCTAAAGATATTGGTGTTGTTGCTTGTAGTGATATGGTGAATCAAATTATTATCGGTCATGAATCGCAACATGGGGTTAACTTCTTTTCAGTGAAACCGGACGGGATGATTTATACTTTTGAATCTGGAGCATTGAATGAAGGATTGGCAGATACATATGGCATTTTTTCTACCAAGGCAATTACTGGAAAGTTAGATTGGAATGTTGTGAAACGTAATCTTAGTGATCCTGCTTCAGGTAGCTATTCTGCTGGCGGACAAGATGTTCCATACCCAGATCGGCACTATGCAGCCGGTATGTATTGTATAACAGGTACTCCGGTTTTAGAGAATGATTTTGGGGGCGTTCATCTTAATTCTACTATTTTTGGTCATGCTGCGTATATTATGACTATAGGAAAGAATTTTAATGGATGTAATGTGACTGGTATAGGTGTAGAAAAAGTTGAACAGATTTTATATTCTGCTTTAAATAATTATTTTACTAGTTCTGGAAATTTTAATGAAGCTTTTATCGCAATTAATTTTGCGTGTACAAATTTGATTGGTAAATATAATATTACTGCAGATGATTGTATGCAGGTAGAAAATGCCATGATCGCGACTGAGATGAATCAGGCCGGGAAATGTAGTGCGATACCGCAAGTGGCTCCGGTTTGTAAAACCGTTGCCAATACTCCATTACCCACAGTGACACCACCAACTGGTAGTATAGTACCGACGCTCACATTGACACCGCCGTACGTGAGTCCGACGACACCAGTGA
>JBAXHO010000084.1:0-6588 GCA_037138855.1 bacterium | reverse complement strand
CCTCTCTTTTATTTCCTATTTGGATTTTTATAAAACTTTTAGCGGACAGCAGTGAAAAAGAATTATATCACGATTATAGTTGATTAGCTTTAAAGAATAATGGTACTCAAAACATTCCAATCTTTATGCTAAAATAAAATTCAATATTTTAAATATTTATTACTATGCAATTTTTAATTATCGGGAAAGATGGCGAAGATGCGCAAGCTGAAAAAAGACGAATGACAGCGCGCGAGCAGCATTTGCAGCTGGGAGACGCGATGGAAGCTAGTGGTGGAAAACTGTTGAAATCTACAAATGCAATGTGAAAAACCCCTGGAAATTTAACCGTTCACAGGAATTTTTTGAAGAGAGAGGGTATCAAAAGGTTACATAGATTTACACGAAACTATATTTTTGTTGAATTAGTTTAAGTTTTAATCATTGTTAAATCTTAGTTTTCTTTTGGTAAAAATATTTCCTAGGTTCACTATATTGATGAATAACATTCCTGCTAACAAAAATAATGTTATATCATTGCCTGTTCTTGTCAGAATGTTACCTTGAATAGAATAGCCACCTGTACTTGTAAGCCCGGAGACTTTCCAGTATTGCTTGTTATTTATGGTGACAATGTCAGTATCGGTATCAGTTTCTCTTTTCACAATGAAATTAGCACATTCTGGTCCTGTCATTGCTAATGAATCTGCGCCCGGACAGATTCCTACAGATTGATCGCCATATCCGTATGGAATATAAAGTGAATAGCTGGTTTCAGTTCCAGGTAAACCAATCAAATTATGAATATATGCTTTATTAATTGCAGTATCTGTTGCTGCAGTGACATTTTCCCAACTTAAATTTTTATCAAGCATGATTTGCACTTCTCCGATAACAGTATTATTTGCAGATAAAATTGTTAGTTTGGGGTGTGGGTTATTGCTTCCGCCTTGACCCCAAAGCATCCCATTTCCTGAATCTGTATCAATAATCTTTAAATCTGGTTGGACATTGGTAATTTGGAAAAAATAAGTACAATCTGTAGCAAGTGGGTTGGCTGGTGTCATACATACTATTCTAATTAAATCACCTTGAGTCGTATAATATGTTCCATTATTATCAATATCGATACAGTTTTGCGTATAAATATTATTATTAAAATTAACTGTACATTGCTGGACAGGATTAGAAATGCTAATTATTACAGAGTTATTTGTTAAGTCTGGATCTACTTGACTTGTACTGGAAACTATTAATTCATAAGTGGAATTGGGATCAAGACTTGTCATTCTTACACTACCAGTTATGGTGGAGTTAGAAGCTATGGAGGAGATGGAGCAGGATACCTGATATTCGGCTTCATTCACAGTACAGGTAACTCCGGAAGAAGATACAAATAGGTCATAGGACTTCATAAATTTAAGAACCACATTTTTGGCTGGATTACCACCCGTATTATTTATTGAAAAATTGAGATCATATGTCGAACCAATTACCTGTACAGCATTAGCAGAAATGCTAAGATCAATATTAGAAACACAATTCATATTTTCATCATAGAAATTGAGATCCTGGTTACTATCATCACAATCTTTTTTAATATTACAGCTAGAGCTACAACTGGATGGTTTGGTTTCTGAGATACCCCAATTGCAAAATCCATCACTATCTAAATCTACGCATCTAATAATACCGTCAAAATTATTAGGAATGTAACTGCTATTGGTTGGTGGTGTAAATGGACCAGTATAATAAGTTCCGGAAACTAGGTCTGCATAAGGCATGCTCACATTAATAAATCCTTGATCACCGAAGACAGCACCACCTAAATTTTGATTTTTAAAAATCCAGGTAGTTGCTTTGCTGCCGGGAGTATAATTTTCATAAGCAAAATGCTGGTCTCCGCCATTGCGGATACAGCGTTTATCACCGGGTTGAAATTGTGTTTGAGTATTGACACACTGTCCATTTACACAGCTACCATCACAAGCGGAAGTTTTATTCCAATAAGGAGAAATGCCATCGTCAGTACACACATAAATTCCGTCATTAATACATTGAGAATTTCCTAGTTCTCCGCTACTACAGGGAGGCATATTACAAGAAAGTCCTGTACCTTGAAAAAAGTATATTCCGTTAGATTCTGCGCATTCAAGTAGATTTTTATTATCACAATACCTTTTACCAATTCTGGTAGCATCACAATTACCAAGAGGTTTGATACAACCATCTGAAAAGCAATATCCGTCATGAGTGTTATCATCACAATTGGCTAATAAGGTCCAATCTTTTTTGGTATCATAGCCGACTAGAAGCATTTCATGTCCCCATTCTTGAACGATTGAATGCATTGGACCTTTTTTAATCAATTCTTTTTTAAATTCTGCTTCGCTGGCAAGATATTGAACATGAGAGAGCATATTGGGACATTGTTGCTGGGTAACAGTTCCGTATAAATCATTATATCCTTGCCGATAATCGAACCAATCAGTTGTAGCTGCAGTATATAATTCTTTATAATCATTTGCTTTCCAAACTCTATTTTGCCAATCAGAGCAAATATACTCACTGGAACAGGAATTAAGTGTGTGCCCGAGACGAAATATATCACATGTTTCGTCGAAAATACCGACATTGACTATTTTTCTAGCAAACCACGATTCTTCAGATCCGTTCGTGGGACAATTGATATCGGGGTTATATTTATTAGTTAAAGCGGGAATTGTGTTGGCAGTATCATAATAACAATCACGTGCTGCTTGTTCAGATAAATCAAGGTCGAAGAGTTGATTATAATATAAATTAATTTGTGTCTCCAGCAATGCAGTAGAGGCATCAGCAAAGCAGCCATGGTTATTTGGATAATTTCTTACCGGACTGACCCAGTTAATGCCATGGACATTTCGCCAATCAAAACTAGCAGGTGCATCAGTATTTATAATTTGGGCTTGTACTTTGAAATCTTGAAGATTATAAAGAGTGCCTGCAAAAATTAAAGTAAATAAAAATAGAATTATTATTAAGAATTTTTTGTTAAGAAGTAACATCTGAGTTTAAAAATATAACTGAATTCGAAAATGAAAATTTAAGATAATTATGCAAAATATCTCTTACATACTTTTCAATAATTTAGAATAACAACCTTTATCTTATTTTGCAATTTTTAAAAGATTTTTGAGCTTCTGCGGTATTACACTTTTGTTTGTTTTATATGTTTAGCATTTTTAAAATTTCAGTATTACTATAGTGCAAGCCAAGTGCTACAAATTTAAAAATACTTTTTTCCCACTCTGTACATATTTTCCCCGTATGCTATATTATTAGTGTCACATTTTTTCAATTATTATGAAGCATTCCAAAGTTCGTTTGATTTTAATAGGAGGCTTGATCTTGGTTTTTACATTAATAGTAAGCTATCTAGTATATTTTCTGGTGATGCGTTTCGTATTGAAGCTTCCAGATACTGGTGATGTCTTGGTTAAAGAAGCTTTAAAAAATACTGTAGCTGAAGGTGGTAAATGTATCAATAGTTATGAATGTAAATCCTGCTTTTATCCTCAAAGTGGTTATTGTGCGATTGATAATGCCAATTGTACTGGCACTTGTAAGTGTCTGACGTCACTTGATCAGCAAAAATTGGAGGATGCTATTTCCCCACAATGTAAATCCAGTTTGGCATCTGTGCGTTATAAGTACCAGGTATCCAAAGAATTACCCCTGGCATATGATTCTTTTATTGAAAAAAAATCTGTAGCGCCTAAGATTTTGAATGGAAATTATTTAGCTCCTGCTTCTATAGGTTGTGGTTGTCCTATTACTAAAGTAATGTGTCGAATTTATGATAATTGTCTCGCAAATAATGGTAAATGTTGTAAAACTGATAGCACCGGAAATGAATGTTGCTATGAAAAAACATGTGTTATTGATGGACCCAACCCATGTGAAAATGGACCAAATGATGTAAATGTCTGGTGTAAAGCTTTAGATGTCACGCCACCGGTAACTACTCCTCCAGTTTTTACCCCAGGTAGTTCGAGTAATACTCCGGGAGTAAGTAATACTCCGGGAGTACCTACTAATACACCAGGAATTCCTACCATTACTCCAGGAGTACCCACGATTACAACGGGAATACTTACTAATACACCAGGCGTACCTACAAACACACCAACACCTATACCTACAAATACGCCCACACCGACGATTTTGTTGACTGCGACACCAACACGTACAAATACACCGACACCTACAATTCCAGTAAGTTCTAATGTACCATCCACTTCGACTGGATCCAATACTCCTAAAGCTACAGTATCATCGTTACCGCATACAGCGATTTTAGGGGATAAAATTGATCGTTTTGTGATTGGGATAGTAATGGTATCTTTTGGTTTTATTATTTACTGGTATGGTCTTATTCAGGCTTCTCAACTTTGGTATTTACAAAAAATATTGATCCCGATATATTTCTTTTATCGTGTTAGGATCCGTGGTGAGGCCAAGGAATTGTATCAAGAGAAAGTCGAAGCAAAATTTAAGGAAAAGTAGAAGAGGTAGCAAGTAGCAAGTATCATGTATTATGTATAAAAAATATCTGGTAGCTGGTATCTAGTATCTAGTAAAAAATTATGAATTATAAATAACATTTAGAAATTTGTAATTTGCAATTCTCTTAGATTTCTAGATTATTAAATTTTTTCTTTTTAAGCCAAAGGCTTACCAGCCTATGGCTGGATCTTTTAACTTTTAACTTTTTCCTATGCAAATGCAAACACAAAAATCTGCTCAAAGTATTTCCGCTCAGGATTTCAAAACAAAAGTGCTGGGTAATGAGAAATTTGTATTAGTTGATTTCTGGGCGACCTGGTGTATGCCTTGTCTCATGATGGCACCAGTTCTGGATGAAATGGCCAATACTTTCGCAGATCAATTAGAAGTAATTAAAATTAATACTGAAGAACCAGATAATCAGGCTTTGGCTGTAGAATATAATATTCAGAGTATTCCTAATATGAAGTTGTTTAAAGCAGGGAAAATGGTCAAAGAATTTATCGGTTTTCGCACCAAAGAACAATTTGAGCAAGAATTGAAAGCAGTACTTGGGGGAAAATGATAAGTATCAAGTATTACGTATCATGTATCAAAGAAAAGTATCTGGTAGCTGGTATCTAGTAGCTAAGTAACTGAAATTAAAAGATTAAAAATATTAACAAGTTAACAAATTGAAAACTGGAATCCGGAATCTGAAATCAGAAGTATATTGAAGACATAGTAGTCTAATCATTTTCTTGATTATCATTTTGCAATTTGCAAATTTCAATTTGCAAATTCTTTTCAGATTTCAGATTTCTCTTAGCTCTTATCTTTTAACTTTTTATAAAATCATGTCCAACGTTCGCAATCTCATTATTATTGGCTCAGGCCCGGCTGGTCTTACAGCAGCTATTTATGCAGCTAGAGCAGATTTGAAGCCTCTTGTGATTGCTGACCTGGCATTTGGCGGGCAATTAATGAATACCACTGAAATTGAAAATTTTCCTGGGTTTCCGGAAGGGATTATGGGTCCGCAATTGATGCGAAATATCTTAAAACAGGCTGAAAAATTTGGTGCAGAAATAATTTATCAAAATGTTACCAAAGTAAATTTCCAAAAAGCTATTAAATCAATTTTCGTTGGAGATAAAGAATATCAGACTAAATCAGTAATAATTGCCACTGGTGCTGATCCACAAAAATTAGGTTTGCCTAGCGAAACCAAATACTCCGGAAGGGGTGTATCTTATTGTGCCACTTGTGATGGTGCTTTTTTCAGAAATAAAGAGATTGCCGTGGTGGGTGGCGGTGATACTGCTCTTGAGGAAGCAGATTTTTTAACTAGATTTGCCAGTAAAGTTTATATGATTGTCCGAAGAAATGTATTTCGTGGTTCCAAAGCAATGCAAAAACGCATTTTCGATAATAAAAAAATCACAGTGCTCTGGAATTCTCAAATTCAAGAGTTTCTTGGCGATGAAAATGTTTTAACTGGAATTAAATTACAAGATTCGCAAAAAAATAAAATCTCAGATTTAGCATTATCCGGTGTCTTTATGGCTATTGGTCATAAACCAAATACTTTTTATCTGGAAGGTAGTCTGGAAGCTGATCAGATGGGATATTTAGAAGTTTTTGACAATACCAAAACAAACATCGCAGGTGTGTTTGTCGCTGGTGATGTTCAGGATAAGCGTTATCGTCAGGCGATTACCGCTGCCGGTTCAGGCTGCATGGCAGCACTGGACGCGGAGAAATGGCTGGCAGAGCAGGGAGAGTGAGAAATGGAGACTGGAATCTGAAATCTGGAATTTGTAAATTGGTGAGGAAAATGAAAAAAGCTAGAAGAAGATAAGAATCTAGGAATCTATGAGAACGAAGAGCGAATGGCGTCCTGAAACAAGTTCAGGATCGAATTGAAGGCTGTAATCTAAAATTATATGTAAAATCCCGATCACCGGTCACCGCATACCGACTACATATTCAATTTGACCCTATTTGTAGGTCATTTACAATTAATCTACTTGATACTTGATACTTGATACTTGATACTTGATACTTGATACTTGATACTTG
>JBAXHO010000083.1:0-6651 GCA_037138855.1 bacterium | reverse complement strand
TTGATACTTGATACTTGATACTTGATACTTGATACTTGATACTTGATACTTGATAAAAAATTCGCTCAAACAGTCATTTTTGGTATACAATAAAAAATAACTTCCTTTCTAATTATTATCTTTTGTTGAAATGACAATCTTTGATAAAGTTTATCAAAATTTACTAAAGGATATTTTAGATAATGGTATAGAGGACGTGAACGCCCGCTCACAGTATACTTGCAAAGCAATTCCAGGGGCACATTTTAATCTTGATCTCCAAAAAAGTGGCTTTCCATTACTGACTTTACGTAAGCTTCCATTGAAAATTTTTGTTGCTGAGCAGATTTGGTTTCTCATGGGTAATAATGATCCGGCCTGGTTACGTCCTTTTACGAAGATTTGGGATAGTTTTATCGAGGAGGATGGTAAAGTTACTTCTTATGGTTATCGCTGGCGCAAACATTTTGGTAGAGATCAGCTGGGAGAATTGATTAAACACCTCAAAGAAAAGCCTACTTCCAGACATGGTGTGGTAATTGCCTGGGATCCAACTAGTGATGGACTTACCGGAAAACCGCGTAAAAATGTACCTTGTCTTTTTGCCTTTACTGTCAATATCATTGGCAATAAAGTTTGTTTACATAATGTGGTGCGCTCTCAGGATGTCTTTTTGGGGATGCCCCATGATGTTCCAGGGTTTGCCCTTCTACAGATGATTATTGCCCAGGAATTGGGCTTAGAACCTGGTACATACTCACACAGCATTAGCAACGCTCATTTCTATGCAGATCAGTATGATGCTGCCAGGGAGCTTTTAACGCGTAAAAATAACCATCAGGAAATTAAATTAGTTTTACCAGAAAATAGTTTTAAGCGTGCTGAAGCCGGTGATACTAAACTAGTTGAGGAAATTGTTGCCCAGATTAAAGCACAGTATCATCCGTTGGAAGCGATTAAAGGGGTGAGACCGCACTAAAAACGGTAATCGGTAACCGGTAACCGGTGATCGGAAAGGAAAGCTGTTAATTAGTATATCGTTAGGTTACGGACAGTAAGATTTTCTAAGTATTGGGGAGACATCGCTGTCTTCCCTATATCGGAATGACCTGTTGGCATATTGTCATTAGTAACTGTTCGTTTATAATTTTTTTTCGAGTTTCGACAAACATGCAAATAAAAGACGTTTATACTAAATATCAACTTATGCCAAATCTACAGCTGCACTGTTTCCGCGTTGCTGCTGTTGCGAGGTTGATTGCTATCAATACCACTGAGACTGTTGATGAAGATAATATTGTAGCTGCTGCCTTACTGCATGATATCGGTAATATTGCCAAATTTGATCTAACACTTTTTCCAGAGTATTTAGAACCACAAGGCTTGCAATACTGGCAACGAGTCCAGGATCAATTTATCCAGAAATACGCCAAAGATGAACATATAGCAACACTCAAGATTCTTGAAGAATTAAAAGTAGGTGTGAGAATTACTGAATTGGTAGCAGGATATGGCTTTGGAAACGCAGTGGAGCGTAGTCTGGATCAGGATTTAGCCAGAATGATTGGTCAATATGCAGACTGTAGAGTAGCGCCGGCTGGAGTAGTGACAATGCAGCAAAGAGAAAATGAAGGGCGGGAACGTTACCGGAAAAATAAAAAGATTAAACATATTTCTACTGATGATGAGCAATTTGAAAGATTATTTCAGGCAATGGAGCTTGTAGAAGAAAGAATTTTTGCAAAATCACGAATAAAACCTGAGGAGATTAATGACAAATCAGTGGAACCAATTATTAGCGAGGTTCAACAATTTAATTTAGTGGTAAATTTATGAAAATCTATTTATTAATGGCAATCACAGCTGATGGTTTAATTACTGCAGCTGATAATTCAGACTTAAAGAATGAAAGGGACATGGATGCCAAAGAGCATAGCTTCAATTGGTTATCGACTGAAGATAAAAAATATTTTAGTACTTTTACTAAGGAAATTGGTACGATGATTATGGGGAGTACTACCTTTAAAAACGCTGGCAGAACTTTTTTTAAAGAACGTTTAACTGTGATCCTTAGTCGTAATCCAGATCAGTTTGCGTCTCATCAAGGCGTAGTTTATAAGTCCGGAAATCCCAAGGAAATTGTTCAGGAATTAGAAAGTATGGGTATTAACCAGGCTGTACTTGCAGGCGGCACAAAAACAAATTCGGAATTTCTCGAAGCTGGCTTAGTTGATTATATTTATCTGACAATTGAACCCAAAATTTTTGGTAAGGGCTTACGTTTTGTTGACGGAATTGATTTGAAAGTGGATTTGAAGCTGGAATCATGCGAGAAATTAAATGAAACTGGAACATTGTTGTTGAAGTATCGGGTAGAGAAATGAGTATCAAGTATCACGTATAAAGTATCATGTATATAGTATAAAGTTGAAAAAATAGGAATCAGCAATCTAAAATCAGAAGTTTCAATACTATTCCAATTATTATCTTTTAATTTTTTGAATACTCATTTCATTAAGTCTCAGCTACATGATACGTGATACCTGATACTTTATACTTTTTTATTATTATCTTTTAATTCTCATTTCATTAAGTCTTGACTACTTGATAAATGATACCTGATACTTAATACTTTTTAATTATTTTAATCTTTTAATTCTCATTTCAATAGGTCTCTACTACTTGATACGTGATACCTGATACTTTATACTTTTTCGAATTTCTAATTTATCATTTTCCAGTAATGGTTCTCAGTAAAACAGATATTCTTGCCCACATCCAATCCGGTGAACTCAAATTTTCTCCGGAAATTGATGGTTTTCAACTGCAACCACATGCGATAGATTTGCGCTTAGGTTTTGTCTTCCAATTACCGAAAACATGGGAATATACAGCTGAAGGTCGAAAAGCAATTACTGTTGATCCTTTATGTCTGGAAAAAAATAATGGTAGTTATGATGCTTTGGAATTAAAACCAGGGCAGTTTTTTGAAATTTTGCCAAATGAATTTGTAATAGGTACGACTTTGGAAATTATTGAACTTAATTCAGATAATTTAATGGCAGTTTTATATCCCAGATCATCAATTAATCGGCGCGGTTTGGCAGTAGATTTAAGTGGGATTATCGATGTCCATTACAAAGGTCAGTTGATGATTCCAATTATGAATAATACTCGCGATCAAATCATTAGAATTTATCCGGGAGAAAGAATATGTCAGGTCGTTTTTCAGACTTTAAGTAGTCCGGTAAATATTGATAGTGCATTACAGCATGGTTTGACTACCGCAAAATATCATGATCGAACTGGTTTCACCAAAAATATCGCTGATAAAAAAGAAGAAATGAAGTTAATTGAAAAGGGCAAAATTGCAGAACTTAAAAAAAAGTATGCGTTAAAATAAAAACGGTGCCCGGTGCCCGGTGATCGTGAAGAAAGATGCAAATTGCAATTTGGGGAGAACTGTATTAATTAGTATAACGGTAGATTTTTGAAAGTACTGTAGACAGTAGACGGGAATTAGCTATTAGTTAGAAGCTGAAAGTAATTAGGAAAGCAGTTGACTCATTTAATCTTCTATCTAAAATCTTTTTACTAGATATTAGATATTAGATATTAGATACTAGATACTAGATACTAGATATTTTTTATACATGATACATGATACTTCATCCTCTGTTTTTATTTTTTTGTGACTCTCCTCAAACTTCTGCGTTTATACATTTATAAATTACCCTTTAGTTAAATCTAATGAGCAAAGCTTATCACCAAGGATGGCGAGATCTGCAGTTGCAGTTGGAGACAAAATTTGAAACTCATGAAAAAAGGAGTTTCAGCGAATGTCCTGATTGCAGAAATAAACTGTATTTCTTGGAAGGTGGATTTCTCTGTCCGGTCTGTGGCTACTCGATTGAGACACTATACTCAGTCTAATGTAGGTTTGCTCCTTTTGCTTCTGCACTACTTTGAATCGATTCAAGCTATTTCTTGAATAGTATTGGAAATTGCGTGGATTTTTCCATATTTAACATCGGTACGACTATTTTCCAGATTTCTGCGTGTACTTGGGGGATATCTTGATTGGCATTAACTGTAATCCAATTATATTTTTTTCCCAGTTGGTAATGAATTTCACAATTTTTTTTCCAGATACTATCGCTATCATCTTCATTACGGTGTCCGGCTTCTTTACCAGATGCAAATCTCTTTCCAGCTAAAAGTATTGCTAGATCTGGCTTGATGAGATTTGCATTAATTTTTTCTAATGTTTCCAAGGGAATTTCTCTCGTCATACCCCAGGCAATTCCAGTACCGGTATAATCTTCTGCAATTAGATTGATTCCATGGTTTAATATCTCAATTACAATATCCTGAAATTCCTGACGATTTTCTGCAAAGAGTTTTTGTAATTCCAGTTCAGAATATTTTCTTTTAAGGCGGTATGGACGACGTAGTATTGTATCGATTTTGGGACCGGTTTTGCCCAGATGATAAATTGGGTATTTGGCTGACATTACTAGTTTCCCGGTTTGAATTATTCGGGAAGAAAGTTCACGAATCTGGACAGATTTTCCAATATTATTTGGTCCATAGAGCACAATAAATAATCCTCTTTGACCAAGTGGTTTTAATTGCTTCATGAAAAAGTTATAATGCTGATATGATTAAATTACACTAAAAAAGAGAAAGTATCAAGTATCAAGTATTGGTTTGGTATTACGAATTACATGATACTTAATACTTTCATTAATTATATGGCAACTTTTTGGCAAAAATTAAATATACCAATTATTGGTCTTTCGCCGATGGATGGTTATACTGATGCACCATTTCGTTACATTGTCGCTAAATATGGCAAGCCTGATGTTATCTATACTGAATTTGTCAGCATCGATGGCCTAGTTCATCATGCAGAGCGGGTTTTTCAGGATATGAAGTATCAGGAAATTGAGCGACCAATAGTAGTACAGTTTTTTGGAATTGATCCGGATTGTTTTTATCAGGCAGCTCAAATAGGCTGTTTACTGGGTTTTGATGGAATAGATATCAATATGGGTTGTCCTGCGAAAACAGTAGCTGCACGCGGGGCTGGAGCTGGATTGATCCGAAATCCTGAGTTAGTAAAGAATATTATCACAGCTACTCATGCTGGGATTGCTGATTGGCAAAAGGGTCTGATCAATCTGGATTCCAAAGAATTGATTTTAATTGAACAAATTAAAAATACCAGCAAAATATATCAATATCCAGAGCATCAGGTAGCAGTTTCGGTGAAAACACGTCTCGGTTTTGATAATGAGACAGTAGAAGAATGGATTGGATTTTTAGTCCAACAAAATTTGGCAGCGATTGCCCTTCATGGAAGAACTTTTAAAGAAATGTACCGCGGTAAAGCTGACTGGGAAGCAATTGCCAGAGCTGCTACTTTGGTTAACCAGTATAATGTTGGGCATTCCACTCCAACAAAGCTCCTTGGTAATGGCGATCTGGTAACCATTGATCAGATTGCCAAGACAGTTCAAAAATATCCTGAGCTGGATGGTTTTTTGGTCGGTCGTGGTGTTTTGGGTAATCCCTGGTTATTTGAAGATTATCGTAGTTTTGCAATTACAGGGGTGATTTTGGAACATAGCATTGCTGCTAAGATTCAATTAGCTTTGGATCATTCATTAGTACATAGCCAGCTCAAAAGTACCGGTGCATTTGTGCAGATACGAAAGCACTTAGGCTGGTACATTCGTGATTTTCCTCACGCCTCAGAACTCAGGCAATTATTAATGCAAACTAGAAATTATCCAGAAATTGCTCAAATATTGCAAAACTATCTTGACAATTTTGTTGCGAACAAATAATCTGATGATTGTAAACATTATTGAATTTTATTATGGATGATTTTTCTACACAAAATAGCAGTTTAAGCGGAGATGATATTTATGATCCTGATGATGAGGAATTAAATGATTTTGCATTACCTCTTGAAGATACTGAGCCTAGTTTATCTAGTGAAGCATTTGATGATAATAAAGACGAAGTGGGATCATTACCCAATGATTCTGCAGATGACTAATGCCTCATTAGTTCACTACATATTTATTGCTATCAATAGTACAAATTGAACAATTTATTCATGACATATTTGAAAAAACACTTTGAGGAGTTGGTAGCTGGCTTGATATTTCTCATGGTAGCTTGTCTTTGTTTGATTTATATGATATTTGCTGCCAATACAGAAAGCCGTCCTCCGATTGCCAAAGTAACTAAATTGATTGAAATTCAAAATGACGGGGGATTTTATTATCAGTTAGCTGAGGTGAAATTGAAGGATCAGGATGCAACTGTAACTATCAGAATTACTTTAAGTGAGCCTAAGCTAGAAAAAATAAATATCGGTGATCAAATATATCTATCCCAAACCAATACTACACAAGGAGAAGTATATTCATTTGCCGGATTTAGAAGAATTGTTAATTTACAATGGATAATTTTGATTTTTCTGGTTTTACTCCTGATCATGTTGGGTCGTGCAGGGATAAAGTATGTAATTGCAGCTTTACTGCTGGCAATGATGATTTTTTCCGGTACATTTACATTTTTAGTATTGCATTACAATGTATATCTAGTTGTTTTCTCTATGCTTGGTATAATTGCTTTTAGCAGTATTCTTTTTTATGT
>JBAXHO010000082.1:0-6799 GCA_037138855.1 bacterium | reverse complement strand
ACATGATACATGATACATGATACATGATACATGATACATGATACATGATACTTTTATCTTTTAACTCTTAACTTTTATCTTTTCTCTTCATGTCTCAAGCAAAAATCTTCGGCTCCACCGATGGTGTGCGGGGTAAAGCAAATTTTCCGCCCCTAGATACAGAAACTGTGATGCACTTAGGTAAAGCGTTAGCTGAATATTTGAAAAAACATGTAGAAATCAATCCCAATCGACCTTACCGTGTGATTATCGGTAAAGATACCAGAAGGAGTGGATATTTGATTGAACAATCTTTAACTGCTGGATTTCTTTCACGGGGTGTGGATGTGGTTTCAGTCGGTCCGATTCCGACACCAGCTATTTCCCATCTGGTACGGAGCTTTGCACTGGATCTGGGTGTAATGATTACTGCTTCACATAATCCTTATCTGGATAACGGAATTAAAGTTTTTACAGCTAGAGGAACGAAACTAACCATAGCGGAACAGGATGAAGTTGAGAAAATATATTTTGAGAAAGACTTTCCTGGAACTGATACGATTGGTAGAGCGAAAAGAATTGAAGATGTATCTGGTCGTTATATTGAATTTTTAAAATCTACTGTGAAAAGTATATCTCTTAAGGGATTTACGATTGTAATTGACTGTGCTAATGGTGCTGGTTATAAGGCTGCTCCTGAAGTTTTTAAAGAATTGGGTGCCAAGGTGATCACTATTGGTGTGAATCCTGATGGCTATAATATCAACAAAGATTGTGGTGCACTTCATCCGGAAAAATTGGCAAAAACAATTCTTAAAGAAAAAGCAGATTTGGGAATTGCCTTGGACGGTGATGGTGATCGGTTGATCATGGTAGATGAGACAGGCAAAGTCATCGATGGCGATTATTTAATGACATTAGTTGCCAAGTATCTTAAATCTAAAAATCGACTCCGTAATGATGCTATTGCTGTAACTCAATATAGTAACTTGGCAATAGTGAAAGAATTACGAAAATACAAAATCAAAGTGTTTAATGATATAGAAAATAGTGATAAAGCAGTTTTGGAAAAATGTAAACAAGAGAATTTGATCTTTGGTGGCGAACAATCCGGTCATTACATCTTTTTAAAATATTCAATTGCAGGAGATGGCACTCTTTCGGCTCTTCAAGTACTACGTATTATGAAAGATACAGGTAAGAAATTATCAGAATTGGCATTTACTTTTGAAAAATATCCTCAAAAGCTTTTTAATATTAAAGTAAATAAAAAAATTCCACTGGAGGATTTAGAAGCTTTTCAGAAAATTCAAGAAAAATGGCTCAAGAAATTTGGCAAAAACGGTCGAATTTTTTCACGCTATTCTGGTACAGAAAATCTACTTAGGATTATGGTTGAAGCACAGGATGCCAAAGATATGAAGAATGCCGGTAAAGAGTTGTCCGAGGTGGCTGAAAGGGAGTTGAGATAGGATTTAATGCAATTAGTAGCTGGTAGCTAGTATCTAGAAATTTAAAATTAAAATAGATGAATTTAGGAATCTAAGAATAATGGAAACTGGAATCAGGAATCTGAAATCGTAAAACCATTTGGTCTTCTTACATTTTATCCTGATTTCTGGTTTCGGATTCCAGTTTCCAGATTTCAGTCATCCTTTTCCTCCAAATTGCAATTTGCAAATTTCAAATTTCACTTTCCAATACCCTCCGCATACCGAACACCGATCACCGGTCACCGATTTACTCTTTTTCTCCAATAATCTCATATAATTTTATGATAAAATTAAATTCTGTAATTATATATATGTGTTAATACACTAATATGAATATCTTTCCCTCTGCTGCTTCAGAGGATCCTCTGAGTATTTGGGGCAACCCGTCCCTAGTTCAGTTATTTTCAAATTCCGTTTATCTATTCATTCAAAAATAATTATTATTTAAATTATGATTCCTGTTTTCACAGTTATTTTCTATTTACCAAAATGTGTATAAATTCAGAACAACAACCACAAGCAAATGTTAGAGAAGGGCCACACCGA
The DNA here is from genome assembly GCA_037138855.1 of bacterium. GTDB lineage: Bacteria > Patescibacteriota > Dojkabacteria > B142 > OLB20 > JBAXHO01. The sequence continues at coordinate 4,781 of JBAXHO010000082.1, read as the reverse complement.
TCGGAAGCATTTACAGCTGGACTGATTCCCCGGGTATTAGCTCGCACACTTTATCAAGGGCCCTTTAAAGTTAAGTATGATGTAATCGGAGAATCATTTAATGATACAAAATATGATGCTAATCATAATGATCAAAGAAATGTTGTTTATTATGTGAGTTCACGAAATCAAGTATATGAAGTTGACCCTAATCGAGTTTTTAATCATCCTGATGTCATTATTAATGGAGTAACTCAAGCTGAAAAGGTAACTGATTTAAAAGGAGGCGCACTTAATGGATATAAGGCAATTTTGGATGTGATGATAGAACATAAAAATACTTTAGTGCCAAGTCCGTTTGTAGTTTTTCATAAAGATGTTGATAAAGATATCAATATTTCCAAATTTTATGGATATTTAACAATAAATGATGAAAGTTTAGTGGAACCGATTTGTAAACTTTGGGATAGTTTTATGAAAAATATTTCAAAATTTTTGAAGAAATCACAACTTCCTGACGATGAGTATTTATTTAATCAAGAGCCAAGATTAATTGGTTCAGCTGAATATGTAGATGTAATAAATGGCTTAGCTTTACAGGTAAACCCTAAATTAGATGGTACGATTGAAAATAAAGCAGTACTTGATGGCTCACCTTTTGGTTTTACCGTAGAATTTCCAACTGATTTAGATGATATTCCGACAGAATTTATTATGGAAAGGTTTTTTAACGAAGTGTTTTTACCAGCATTAAAAATTTACTACCAACAACAAGAAGTTTAATTTATTTTAAATCTTTTTCCACTATCTCCCCCGGTTTAGTTCTCATTCCTGGCCAGATTTTGCGACCCGGGAGAATTTTCGTACCCATCCCGGTTTTCACATTATCACCAATGATAGTACCAAATTTGTTTCTCCCAGTATCTACCAGTTTATCTTTAATCATGGTTTTGATAGTAGCTTCATCATGGCGCCAGTTGGCAATGGAATTATGCACAGAAATATTAACATGATTACCAATTACCGAGTCACCAATATAGGTTAAATGTGGAATTTTGGTCCCCTGCCCGATCACGGAATTTTTGATTTCTACAAAGGCTCCGACATGGGAATTATCGCCAATTACTACATCTTTACGGAAGTAGGCATGGGGTCCGAGGTCACAGTTTTCACCGACAACCAGATTACCCTCAATATATGTACCAGACTTGATAGTACTTGAAGCTGGCAATGATAATTTACCTCTGATCATCACATTCTCCTCAATATGCCCATCACGTTTATTCTTAATAGTCTTCATTAGTTCTGAAGTTGCATCTAATATATGCCAGGGGTAACCAATCGGAATCCAATAATCGGCAAGTGGAATGACATTAAGCGTTTTAGTTTCTGCTAAAATTGAAACAGCGTCAGTGATCAGATATTCATCTCCAACTGATTTTTTGAGCTGATTGATTATGGCAAAAATACTATAATTAAGTTTGAAAACACCGATATTAGCTAATTTTCCAATCGGTTCTTGCGGTTTTTCGACAATTTTCACTAAATGAGAATTGTCATCCACCTGGCAAATCCCCCATTTTTCATAATCTTCTACTTCTTTGGCTACCATTGCCAAATCATATTTTATTACTTCCTGGATATTTTTACTGCCATAGAGGTCATCACCATAGATATAGATAAAGGATTCGTCTGGTGCGATCAATTTTTCAGTCATTTTCAAAGCATGTGCCGTACCTAATTGCTCTTCCTGAATCACAAACTGGATTTTTACAGAAAAATTTCGCGACATAATAAATTCCCGAATTTTTTCACCTTTTTCATCTGCAGAAATAATTAGAATAACTTCTGTAATTCCGGCGGCGATCAAGTTTTCAATACTCCATTCGATGATTGGTTTATTGAGTATTCTGATCAGCGGCTTAGGAGTAGTAAGTGTCAATGGGTAAAGTCTGGTTCCATTACCGGCGACTGGAATGATTGCTTTCATAGAAATTTGCTTTAAAGGTAAGGTAATAATTTAACACAAATTGGCAAAAAGCGTAACAGGAAATACGGAAAGGAGACACATTGCCCTGCGCATTTTGAATTTTGCATCTTGCATTTCGGGGAGAAAAAATATTGGTCTAATTTACGCCTAGTAATTTAGATGTATTGAAAATTTTATCATAGTACTTTATAATCTATAACCATTATATATTCAAACAGACTGTGCCAGAACAACAAGAAAAAAATGGACCAAATTTCAATTTAAAAAATTGTTTTCAGCAGCTTACTGGCAAAATGATTAAATTGGGAGCTGATATACTAGAGAATCCTGCTAAAAGATGGGAATTATGTCAAATGATCCCATATGTTGGGCCAGTCCTTACTTCAGGTCAGAGACTATTCTATACATTTCAAAATGCTGTATCAAATCCAGATCCAGGAAGAATCTTTTTAGAAACAGTTCACTCTTTAAAACCTTTAAGTGATTATTTAACTTGTGAAATTACTCGATTTCCTATAACAACTTGGGATTTCGGAATGTATAGATATGCAACTGAATCATTAGTTTCCTTTTTAATGCATGATATATTGCGATTATAGTAGAAGGTAGAAAATAGAAAGTAGAAAGTATGAAATAGGAAAAAGTATCTGGTAGCTAGTAAAATTAAAAATTAATAGATAGGAGGTTAATCAATTGATTTCAATAGTTTTCCAATTATCTATTAACTTTTGACTTTTAACTAATCCTGGATTTCTGTCTATCGTCTACTGATAAACCAATTTTTCCAAATTGCAAAATCTATCAAATTCGAAATTCGAGATTCGATATTCGACATTCTAGATACCAATCCATCCTTGTCTCTACTTATACTTCATGCTAAATTGATACCGTTAAATCTATTTCTTAGCAACTTTTCATGCAGGATTACAAAAATCTAATCATGTTCATCACGATGTTTGTGGCTGGAGCAGTTTTGGAGGTCATTATTGTCGAGGGACATTATTGGTTTTTCAAAAAACATTTTAAAGAAAATCATTATACGCTGCGTAAGTATCTTTTTCTTTTGGTTTTTCCTTTGCTTGGTTTAATATTATTGACTGGTACCAGTGGTTTAAGTATCATTGCAGATTTTCTGATTTTCGGAATTCTGGGCACTGCTCTCGAAGGTATCATCGGCTGGGCTTATCACATGATTGTTGGGCAGCGTCTCTGGACTTTTCATAAATATTCCATTTATCAGTACACCAGTTGGCTTTCTATTCCGATTTGGGGGTTTATTGGAATTGTATTTTATCTGCTGGCGCAGGTGTTATAGGGGAGACGGTCTCCGGTGATCGGTAACCGGAAATCGAGGCAAGTATCAAGTATCATGTATCAAGTATAAAGTAGTTGAAATTCGAGAATCGAAATTCGTATTTCATTTTCCCCTCAACACTATTCAACTCATTTTGGTCATGAATTTTCGACAAAACGACTTATAGTGTGAGATAATTTGCTGTTGAATTTTTGTGATGATAAGTGAAATGTATTTTAAATTTATTATTAAGAAATTATGGCAAATCCAGGTAAAGAAACCAATGATGAGATGCCACAGGACACAGGGTGCGCTGGCTGTGGGATACCTTTATAGAATTTGCTGGTGGATTGGTTTGTGGTGGTTTGGGAATAAAAGAATTTATCAGACCGGATGGGAATCCGAATTATGCTTTAACTCTTCTACTTATTGGTGGATTGGTGATTATAACAGCTGTGGTGAGCAATCATAAATCTTTTAGAGATTTTATAGATAAAATATAAAAATGAGTCTAAAATTGCAGCTCGAAAATTTTCCTCAAGTTGTTATTTATTTATCTGGTGGCATTTCATTATGTTTTCACTGTATATAATATGGCAGACAATTAGAGACATAAAAAAAATTATTTTACTTTGCAAGTATTTGTATATATAATTATTCAATTACTTAGATATACTATGGTAATAGATTGAGATTAGTATTGAAACGTAAATCCGATAGATCAATGTGAATTGTGACATATGCTGAGAAAGCCAAATAATACAGCCCTGCCAAAAGTTTTTATGATAGGACACTTTGTTACTTAGTTATTCTTACGGCCGGAAAAGAACGTTTTAGATAGAAGAAATGATGAATAGGTTTCAAATACCGTCTTGATTTATTGTAATGATGAGTGAAATAGATTTCAAATTTATTATTAAGAAATTATGGCAGAGCCTGATAATAATCAAGATCTTTCAGAAGCTGGCGAAAGTAAAGGGTGTTCTCATATTTTTCGAGTATTACTAGCTTTAGGAGGAGTAGCGCTTGAAAGTGCAGCATTATTAGCATACTTGCAACAGTCAAATCTTAATCCAGCAAGTGCAGTTCAACTTGGTATATTAGGTTTAGCTTGTCTCGGAACTGCTGTAGTTCTTCCAAGATTTTTTTCTTCGAATCAGCCAGCTAATGATGTTCAAAAAGGTTATAAAAGTACCTTACCACCTTTAAATGACCAGTTAAGAAAATAATATTGTGCAAATCTGCAAATATGTTTTTGATGAAAAGATAAAGTAGTTATTAATTTGCTAAATATTATTTTTCCTCCCCAAACCAGGCAGCTTTTTTAGAAAATTTTAAACCCAAAATCTGTAGTCATAAAAAAAATCAGTTCCAATATTTCCAGTCTTGACAAAGAAAATTTGCCTGATCAAAAGTCTATACAAAACGGCTTATAGTGTGAGATAATTAGGTTTGCATCATTAAAAAGGGTTAATGGTAAAAACGCGTTGTTTTTTTTCTAATTTTGCCTTTGATTTT
>JBAXHO010000081.1:0-7129 GCA_037138855.1 bacterium | reverse complement strand
GGGAGTAGGAATTGATGTTGGTGTCGGACTAGGTTGTGCAACACAAAATTCTGATCTTTGAGTAATTTCAATTACTTTTTCTGCCCATTGCGGAGCTGCGATTTGAGCATAATAATGACGTTCGATCCACCCTGTCATTTCTTTCAAATGGTTTTCATCATAACAAAGTAATGGCGGGGTATCTTGTCTACAGCCATCGCTTTTAATCCCAATGGAGTAAATACCTACACCAGGAGTCATATTACGTATTTGTTCAGCCCAGATATTATCTTCTTTTACAGATCGTGTATGACAAACATTAGGATCGTCTTTCTGACTACATTCTTTGTATATCATGTCACTTGATCCTCCGTCAGAAAGTAGAATTACAATAGGATTAGTTGTTGTAGGGACAAGTGAGAAATAATCATTATATGCAGCTTGTAAAGCACAAGAAGTACAAGTACCTCCGTTTTTTGGACCTGGCTGAGAAATTGAATCAATTGTTGCTTTTACGTTATTGTAGTTATTACTTGGGGCGTTATTAACCACAAGACCTGAACGGAAAGCAATAATTCCGATTCTAATCTTGCCTGTTTGGTTTGAATTATCTACAAAATCAACAAAAGTTTTGGCAGCTTCTTTAGCCCAGTCAAGTTTTTGTTTTCCTTCCACTTTATTAACCATACTGTTTGAAGCATCAATTACGAGAATCACTTCAAAAGGACAATTGATAACATTTGCAGCAGATACTTTTCCAGAACCAATAGCGGGTGAGTTGCGATTGATGTAGCCTACACCGATGATAGTAATCATACCTAGAATCAAGTAGGGGACAAATGAAAGTAACTTAGATTTAGTCAAAACTAGGAACGCTAAAAAATAGTTCTTATTTATTTATCTTAGCTTAGTTAAAATTTGAAAACAAGACAGACAATTTGATTATTTTATTAAACCTTCAATAAATTGTTTTTCCTTTATAGAGTATGTGGAATTCTTATTAAGAATATCTGCAAATAAGTACATATATTTTGTCCCGTCATAGACTAAAGCTTCGGCTGGGGTGTTGTTGGTATTTAGTTTACGGTCTAGATTGATAGGATTATTGTTTGTTTCTTGATAATCAGAACTAATACTATTGGCATTAGTGATTAAACCTCCGAAGATCAACAAACCATCCTGATGAGCATCAGTCGTACTCTGAAATTCATTCGTGATAATGAAGACTTGGATATGATCATATTCGATATCTGGACCAGCTGTACTATCAAGACCAGAATTAACAGTTGTTTTACCGCTAATTAGCATCAAACATGCTGCGGTGATGTCTAGTGTATTGAGATAAGGATTAATGACCAAATTTTCTGCAATAAAAATTGTTTTGTTATCACAAGTCACCTGGCTCAGAGTCAAAGTTCCAGAAATATCTATGATATGAATTTCATCGCTGAATCCGGTTTTCCCTTGAATATATGTATTTGTAGAAATATTGCTGATGTTAGTGTCTCCATTAATTTTGTATACCGAACTTTTAGTGTATTTTCTTGCTCTGGAAGCAATTTGAGTAAACCAAGAAGTACCATTTTCAGGTCTTGGAGCATAATTTAAATCAGTATAATTTAAGATTTCATAATGATTAAAAGAAGCTTTTATACCTAATTTAGTATTATTTTTCGCTTGTAAATAGAGAAATGTCGAAGCGAAAGCACTTTGATTATTTAACAGATTTAAATTAGTACCTGTGATGGTATCTACCGGGATTGCAAAATTGAAATAATGGGAAAATGTATCACCTCCCTTGGTCAGCATCCAGGAAGTGGTATTAGTCTCCAAGTCTTTTGTCGCTGAAATAACATTATTACAAGCCTGATCACTTGCTTCTAAGCCAATTTGAATTTTACCAGTTGTCAGATTAATATTTGAAGCAGTGTATGGCACATTAGTACTAAAAGTTTTGCCAGGATTGAGATAATGATTAAAAAATGGGATTACTTTTTCTATAGTAGTTTTTTTAAATTGGAAGGAATCCGTTCCAGAACTAATATCTATTTGATCACTAGAAGCAAAATTTGATCTTTGTCCGAACGGGGAAACCCTGGCAAGACCAGAGATGTCGTCACTAGCCGCATAAGTAACAGTAAAATTCTTATCGACTCCGTTTGGCAAACCCGAAACGACTGATGGCGCGTCAGCAATAGGAATAGTGAGATCGACTTTCCAGGACTCTCCGCTATACCAGTTGACTGCATTTAATTTATCTTTGGCAACTGAATAAATTTTTAAATTCGGACTGCGCGTATAATTTAGAAAGCCTCCAGCAGTAGTTATGCCAATTTTCCAAGTTACAGTCAGATTATTTGCGTTTTCATATACTGACAAAGGTGCAATCCAGCCACCGACATCTTGAGCATTGATGTTACCATTTAGAATTGTAATTGCTCCATTTACTGTAGAAATATTACAGAGGGCTTGGTCACCCGTGACCTGACTGGTGCAGACTGCAGTTATATTATTGGGACCTATGGGAGCTAGAGCTGACTGCCAGGCGCTAATATCAGTATAGTACAAGAACTGGTAGCTATTAGTACCCACTTTTTTCAGACGAATATATAAGCCATCATTAGCGTAAGTATTCCAGGCATTTAGTTGACCGAAAGGAGCCAGATTGCTTAGCCACAAGCCTACGACATCTAATTGATTAATTCCATCACTATCGCTAAATGTACTTGTGAGAGTCAGAGGATTGTTGGTAGGATTTCCATTGATAGTAAACATACTTAGATTGGGAGCAAAGGCACCACTCCAGGAATTGGGACACTGTTTAGCAATTATTGACACACTAGTTGCTGGTGCTGTATTTCCAATACTCAGGGAATTATTACAGTTAGGACAACTACTAGTTGCAGGATTACCACAAGTTCCAGCAGGATTGCCGGTACACCAGGCTCCGTCATTATCGCGAATTGAGGAAACGAATTTATAAGTTCCATTTAAGGTATTTGGTGCTGTAAATGTCGCTTCCCAGTTACCTGTTCCGGCATTGAAAGTTGCTCCTGGTATGGCAGTCCAAATATTTGCTTTACAGTAATTAGCTTGTTCGGGAGTATAGAAAAAATTTACATTGGTGACACTTCCATCATTATCATAAGGATGGCAAACTACTTTGAAAGCGTCGCCTGGTAATGCTTTGGAAATTTCAGTTCCTGCTAGATTAAAAAATTTCAGCCATTGACAGCTGGGAGGTTGGTTAGGTATAGGAGTAGGTGTTTGAGTTGGGGTAGAGGAAGGTATACTTCCTTTGACATAAATTTTTAAACTAAAATCATTAAAGTCGCAGGTAGAAGATTGACCAGGTGCATCTGACCAACAGCCATAACTGACTTGCTGAAATCCGACTCCTGCTGAAGGGAAATCCTCAACCACCACTCCAGGACATGATCCTGCACTCTGTTTAAAGCCAACTGCATACCTAGATTCTCCATATTTAATCCCTATCCCTAATGTAGAAATTAATTCATTAACACCAAACTGAGAAAAAGTGAAGTCAAATGTTTGACCTGCAGCTGTTTCTGTAATTGTTTGCACTTTACTATTATTCTTAGCAACAACCACGATTTTCGCAGTATCAGTGTATTTTTTATTTAAAACAACTCTGACTACATTTCCAGGTATAGAGTTAGCAAAATATGCTATACCATTATTATTGGCATTACAAAAATTAACATTATTGCATGGTGATCCTCCACAAGACTGACAACCTGGAATGCTACAGAGTCCTAAAACCTCTCCCTGTTGTTGATTTACGGTTTTCTTAGTAAGTAAATAATAATTAGTGAATACGAATGTACCAAGAAGAACAGTAGTTGAAATGAGGATTAAAGATAAGAATCTTTTCAAGATAGCAATAAGATAATTTGTTAATATTATACTAACCAAGAATCACAGCAAAGTAAAGCTAGACAAAAAATCTCCCAGTTAAGGGAGATTTTAATTTTGAAGAAAACGTTAGCTTAGTAACTTGAGTTACTTGGACCAGAGAATGATCTCTGTGGTCTTTCAGCTCGTGGTCTTGCAGGATTGACAACCAATTTACGGCCGTCAACTTCTTTCCCGTTCATTCCTTCGATTGCAGGTGCAACTGAAGATTCATCTTTGAAAGTGATGAATGCAAATCCTTTACCTTGTGGTTTGTAGGATTCGGTAACTTCACCGTATTGAGAAGCCATTTCGACTAAAGTCTCAATTGGTGTATTGAAATTTACGTTACCAATGAAAATCTTATTTTTTTCCATCTGGAAATACACATAAAATAAATAAATTAACTGTCTTTGGATTCTAACTAAATGGGATAAAACACAAGAAGTCAGACTTAGCGGACAAAAGAATTATATCAAGTTTGTGTTAAAATAACAAATTGAATAAAAAAGATGTGATAAAAACTGAAATCTGAGAGCTGAAATGAATGTACGGGCGTATTGCAATACGCCCGTACAATTAATGTGCGCTCTCGAAAATTTTTGTGGCGATTTCGGTGAGATCTGTCTCAGCTATGTCAATGTCGTCGACATCGAGCAGTTTTAGGACATGAGCGGTGACTGCGGCGATTTTACTTGGGCTTACTTGTAGAGTGATTTCCGGATATTTAAATTCATATTTTAAGCCCAATTTTCGAAGAGTTTTTTCCGTTGGCACTTGGTTGAGAATGAGTTTTAAAGTTTTGAAAGTTGCATATTTTTTAATTAGGGCTGTCAAAGTATTATCAAAAATTAAAGAACCATGATTAATGATAATTATTCTGTCGGCAATTTCTTTAACATCGTCCATGTAATGAGAGGTAAGAATAATCGTGGTATGATAGCGTTCGTTATATGTTTTGATATATTGACGTAATTTTTTTTGAGTGATGATATCCAGTCCAATTGTAGGCTCGTCAAGAAATAATATTTTAGGTTTATGTAATAATGCTGCTGCCATTTCACATTTCATTCGTTCACCTAGACTTAGCCGTCTGGTTTGCCTGGTGAGAATGGTCTTTAAACCAAAAACGTCACTTAATTCTTTCACAGTTTCCTTAAATTCTGATTTAGATATGCCATAAGTTTCCCGGTTAAGTTCAAAACTATCAATTGGGGGAAGGTCTTGGATCAGCTGATTTTTTTGGCCCATCACCATGCTAATTTGTTTGAGAAATTCATTTTTTCGATCAGATGGTTTGTATCCCAATACATCGACTGAACCTGAAGTAGGATAGAGAATCCCGCAGAGCATTTTTAATGTTGTAGTTTTACCGGCACCGTTAGGACCGATAAAGCCGATCATTTCACCTTGATTGATTTGGAAAGAAATGTCCTGAACGGCTGTAACTGTTTGGTATTCAGGCTTCCAGATATTACGAAGACCGGCAATTAAACCGGCTGATTTACTGGTAGTTTTGAATTGTTTTGTGAGATTTTTTACAGTAATCATTGTTTATCCACCTGCTGAAGTATAGCGTTTGATCGCTACTTTCCAGAAGAGTTGAGTAATAAATAGAAATATTATTGCCAGAATTACGGCCGAAATTAAATACTGAAATTCTATTCCAGTGCGTAAAGTCTCTGATGTAATGCTGCTGACATAGACAATTGGTAAAATAAAAAAGAAAATTGTTTTGAGAAAGCCGGAAAAGATACTGTGAGGTCGACTGCTGAAGCTATATACAAGTCTTTCGCCAATTCTGGGTAAAGTGGAAGTATCATTAAAGAAAAAGGTGAGTAAAGAGAAAATGGTTACAATGGAAAAGACGATGAGAAAACCGGAACTGAAGACCGTAGCTGCTCCTATTATGGACATTATGCCGGGAAAATAATTTAGACGAATTAGACCGATAGCAATGATTATAAAACCAGTCAAAGCACCAATAATAGAAGGAAAATATGGGCGACCGAGCATTAAATTGAATAAAGGATGAATCGGGCGTAATAACACATGATCTAACTCGCCTGACCAGATTTTGGCAGGAAGTTCCCTGGAGTTATTGACGATAATCAGACCGGTAAGTAACTCGCTGGTAATGGTGTCAATGCCGAGAAGTACAATTAATTCGTTAACTCCCCAGCCGGCAATATTCCCTGTTTGAAGGATGATTACTCCGAAAAAGGTTAAAAATGCAGCTTGGTACAAAATTTCGATAACTACGCAGATAATAAAATTCTGCCAGTAAGTTAGATCGCGTAAAATCGAATATTTGATTAAAATCAAATAAATTTTAAAATATCTTTTAATTGTGTTAGTTACCGAATGCAGCATATTTTCTAATTCCTTTTTTAAACAAAATATTTGCAATTATTAAAAGAGTGATAAGCCAGATAAACGCTAGAGTAAGGTCAAATGAAAGATTAGCAGTTGATTTTTTTTGTAATAAATATTCTAAGGGTACACTAAAAATAAATCGTAAAGGAAGAATATTTAATACTGACAGAGCGACTGGTGGGAAAAAGGCAAGCGGGATTCTTTTTCCGCCGAAAAGATCTGCAAAAATGTCTTTGAAATGTTTGAGCGACCAGACTTCATCCATCCAGAAAGCGAGCAAGCTGAGACAATATTCCAGCAAAATGTTGATGAATAATCCAATTAAAGCAAAAATTAGAGCAAACAGCACACTTTGAAAGGAGAATATAGCTGTTTGCGCAATTATGGTAGTAATAATAGCGATAATTAAATAAATTGGTAATAATTGGATCATTCTAAAAAACATTTCTCCAAGGCTACGGGCGATTTCAGTGAAAAGGATAGCTCTTGGTTTTATTAACCATTCACTTAAACTACCATTTTTAATACTTTTGGATAAATAATCTACAGTTGTTGTCAGTGTCGCATAAGTAATAAATAGTACGAAAACATAGTATACGATGGTATCCTGGAGGGTATAACCTTGAAAAGTCCGATTGTTAAACGAATATTTCCAGATAAGGATAAATGAAGAAATTTGGATGAAATTAATTAAAACCTGTCCGATAAAGTCTCCTTTTTTAGCAAAAGCAGAAAGAAAATTTATTTTGAGAACAGCCCAGTATTTGATCATCGAGATTGGAGTATGAGGAATTATAGCAGATGTCCCGACTTTATCAAAAGGGCACCCCAATAGATTTGTAAATAATTTTTGCATTTT
>JBAXHO010000080.1:0-7194 GCA_037138855.1 bacterium | reverse complement strand
GAGTTAATTTAAAATAATATCAGATAATAAAATGTGATAATTTGTTGAAACAAGAAATGAAAGGTTCAAAATGCTGGAATATCTTGATAATTAAGGCTGTAAAAAGCTGAGTAATAATTTTTTCATGCTAATTTCATTTTAGTTTCTGGTAAGTTTCGGGTGATTAAATTTACGAAGTATCGTTTAATAAAAGTGATAGTATTTTTTAATTTTTAAATTAATACAATGCAAAAGATTAGCGAACGAATTCGAGAGGAAATTTCCCAAAAAGCCAAAAAGTTAGCTTATATCGAAACTCTCCTTTCCAAAGAAAATGTCGAAATCGACAATAAAAGGTATTTTCAGCTATTATCCAAAGTGGATATTCTGGAAAATTCTGTTAAGATTTTACAAATTCGTTGGAAACAGGCCAAATCACTAGAGCGTAAAGAATTATTTATTTCTTTTTCTTCCCGGGTGAAATTGGTTTCCACGAAAATTGGCGCAGTAGTTTGGGTCGATGCCCGAAACTACATGGAATTAGTTGGTAAAAAAATTGGTGATATTATCACCATGCAAAATACCGCGTTTTATGTAGCTGGCATAGTATAGGGAAACGAAAATTGAATTTCGAATCTCGAATAGCGAAGATTTAATAAGCATTCGAAAATAATTAAAATTTTCGAGAACCAAATTCTTCTGGTTTACGTATTCTATGCCTCATTCCACTGAATGAATCATATTCTGGAACAAGCAGTCCAAAGCCAGCAATTGTGGTATAAGCTTGTTGTCTTTGAAAATTTGCATTTGGAAAACGACTGGACTCTGGGGCAGCTGGAATTGGTTGAAATTCCATTTTAGTTAAGTTTAATAACTACCTATAAAAACGTAATAAATCCATTGTGTCACATTATAGGATACAAAACTTGTAGCTGGAGATTAGTTCGGGAAATTAGAAATAATTGCTATGAATTTATCAATTATATTTATAAAGGCTTTGATTCGTAATTAATTCCAGCTTCTTTGAATATGGCACTAGGTAAGCCCAGATTGCTAATAATCAATTTTCCTGATAATGCTGAAATGTTTGGATTTTTAAAATTTTCATGTGCTAGCGGTCCGCTTAATGTAAAATTAGCTTTGATTGTTTGGTCAGCTATGGATTCGCTATCTAAAGATACACCAGTAGGATTATCAAGAGCAATTTTCAAACCGCGGGCTTGATTGATAAAATCAATTAATTCTGTAGCTGGTTCGATAATTTTTCCGGAAAATTCTGGTGTAAATAAAGCATCAATAATTATTACAGCATTAAAAATTGTTTTGAGTAACTGGTTGAGATCAATTTCTTCCAGGCAAAAATATTGTAAATGATAGTTCTGATATGATTTGAATACTTCACGATTTAACAAAGAGTGTTCGTCACGATTTTTTAATAAAACTATGGTTGGTTGGCAATGATCTGATTGTAATAGAGTAGCTGCTTCCAGAACTATTGGTAATTTTTCATTATCACCTGTGGCCAAGACGATATTGCTTTTGCTAGTAGGATTTGGAAGATTTCTTTGAATCAATTGGGCTAAGGCAAAAGCCTGGTGATGTTTGATCACAGATGGAGTTATGCCAAAGGATTTTTCTGCCAATTGTAATAATTCGCGTCGTTTCTGCCAGGTTTTGAAAGTGGGAGCCATAGTGATAATAGATAAAAGTTCCAGCCATAGGCTGGTAAGCTTTTGGCTTAAATAGCTAATAGATAGAAGATAAAATCGAATTGAAATTGAAGTTCGATTTTTGAAACTCGAATTTTGGAATTGTATTTAAAATTAAAAATAATCTAAATTAATTATTTCCACCAATACATCCTGAGCATTTCACCAAGCGAAATTTTACTTTCCAATAACTTAAATGCTTTTTGAGTCGAAGTTTTCATTTTTATTAAATCATTATCTGAAATTTTTTCTCCAAAAAAAGCATATTGATAAATTGTTAGAATTACTTCGGTGTCTTTTTTATTAATTATATTATTTAGTTCTGGCAGCACTTGGATACGTTGCCAATGCTCTAGAGCTGTTTCTGATGATTTTCGGATTAAAATACTCTTTTTTTTACCTAGTTTTCGAAGCCAGAGTTTATAAAGATTAATAATTTGTTTACCAGGTTCTGGTTTAAAAATATTTCCTTTTAAATAATTTTCCTGAAAAATATTCCAGGCTGGTGGTGTAAAAATAAATAATAACGAACTCAAGCAAAAGATGGAAATTAATAAATATTTCAAAAGCATTATTAGTCCTTGTAAATATTTTTGATTTTTCTTAGTGAAATCTTGCAGCCATTCTGGGCTTTGGGAAGGATCATTCTTTTGTTCATTATTTGTTTTGCCCTGGAAATTTTCCTGTTGTTTTAGTGTTTTTTTAAGATCCTGCTTCAGTTGTTCTTTTTCTTTTGCAGAAATTTGGATTTGTTTGGTTGTATTTTGGGGTGAGGTGGGTTCGAACTTAATCCAGCCTAATTTTTCAAAATAGACTTCTACCCAGGCATGAGCATAGTTTTGATTGATGATGTAGACATCTAATTCTGAACTATATTCTCCTACAGCGAAACCTTCAGCTACCCGGGAAGGAATTCCTTGGGAACGAAGCAGTGCTACCATTGCAGAAGCATAATATGTGCAATAACCAGATTTTTTTTCAAATAAAAAATACTTGAGGCGTTGTATTCCCGCTTGAGCTGGGTCGAGATTTTCCGGGTCACCTGGATTTAAAGTATAGGTATAATTGGTACGTAAATAATTTTCAATAGCTAGAGTTTTGTCCAAACGGGAAGATTTTCCATGTGTGATATCAGCTGCCAGTTGATAGATTTCAGTATCTAAAGGGAAATCCAGATTTGCACTAGTAATATCAGAATATAGCTTTTGTTCATATTCACTTTGATAATAGTTTTGTTGAAACTGTAAAATCGAAGAGCGATCTTTGATGGGATCTAGAGTGGAGATACTACTTTTCAGCTGATAACTATCATTTGTGATAAATGGATGATTTTTCTCTGTAACGAAATTTTTATTTTTTAATTGATATAAAACTCGCTCTGATCCTTGTAATAGGCGGATTGCTTGCTGTTTTTCTGAACCGATAACAAAATTTGTTTTCAAACTTTTAAATATTAACGTTTGGGAAATATTTTCTGAATAAATACTGCTTGTGGCAAAATCTAGATAACTATAATCTCCATTGAATTTTAGATTTTGCGATGTTTCATCAGTATCATATGCAAATGTATTATAAAAACCTTTTTCAAAACTGAAAGTATCATTATTCCATAATTTCCAATAATATGGCTCGAGAGATTCTAGTGTCGTGCCAGGATTGCTATTTTCTGAAAAATCAACTTTTATTAAAATAAGAATTGGATTTTCACTATTTTCTCCGCTTGTATTACCAAGTAGTCCTTGATTGGGGTTGATCGAGATTGATCCATCAGAATTTTGTTGGAGATTACTACTGGTACCTATATTTGCAGATGGATCCAGGTCAGCCTCAGAAGTTTTTTGAGGATTTTGATCATCCTGGAGTTTCCAAATCGAACGCCAGAAAAATGGCGAAATTAAGTTGCTGATAATTGTAACTATGAGGAGAATAAATCCAATGGGAATGATGGTTTTCCAGGGGATTTTAAATGTATTGGCTGGTGTTCTATTCCATCTGGCAAGTGAAGTCGTATTGTCTAAAAGTAATAACAAAGCAAGGCAAAGATAAAAAAGAGCTGAGATAAATAAAAAATCTGGTCTTATTAAGATTAAAGATTCTTGGAAAGTGTCACTTCCTCCAGTAAAATTTCCCAGGAGTAAAAGTGTAGTAAAATAAATAATTGATAACCATGCTAAAGCAAGATTGACCATGCGAAAGCGGAAATAGAACCAGATGGCTGGAGTATAGAAGACAATTTCATAGAAGATGCCGACAATAATGCCAAAGATTAAAGCTAACATATTTGGTGAATCGATAAAGGAGAGATTGGCAAAGGTAAAATAAAAAAAGATAGTTGCGATAATAGTAAAAGGAAATAATACTGTACTAGACTGTAATTTACTAAAGCTTAAAAAAATTGTCAGAAAATTCAAAATAATTATGATGAGTCCCATGGCAATGACAGCAGAGATTCCTTGGATAAATTCATAATTATTAGTAAAAACTACATCATGATCAACTACTACAGTATAAATTATCGTAAACATATCCAGAATTACAATAAACTGAAAAATGGCAATAGCTGCCAGGATATTAAAATTCTTTAATATTATTTTGAGATTTTTAAACATTTTCTAAAACTTTTACAATATTATCGATTTCACTAAGAAAAGGGTCATGATTGCTAAAGTCCCGATAAGTGAGGTCAAGACGCTGCAATTCGCTGAGTAGTGTACTTTCCAAAGATAAGAAATATTTTAAATCTGCTTCACTGAAAGATACTTGATAATGAGCGAAATAATTATATACTTTTTCCCAGATTGGTTCTTGTTCAAAATATGTTTTGGTAAATAGAAAACGATTTATCCATTGGAGTATTCGATTTTTGGATTTGGAAGTCGGCTTTTTTTTGAGAAAATCTTGGATCTGATTGGAGGTAGGAGTGTACAAAATTTCAAGTTGTGCCTGTTGTTTTTCTGCAATATCTTTGATTAGGTTGAGTCGATCAAGACTTGTTTCTGAAGAAGTTATCAAATATGAATTATTGGGGGCGAAATAATTTGTAAGCGTATCAATAGCAAGAGATTTCGCAATTATTTTGATCGTTGCCAGAGTATATTTCCATTTTGCCGGATCATCATTTTCCGGTTGGAAAGTCACTAAATTTCCTTCTTGATCAAACCAGCTAAAAGAGACAGGAATTTTTTCACGAAGAGCATAGTCGATAAGTGCAGCAGCAATATGAATCTGACTATCCAGGCTGTATTCAATCATTGTTTTAAAGCGAAAATCTATTCTATTTTTAATATTTGCATCTTTTTTTGTTTCTGGTATCAATGGGATAGTATTTAAAATTAGGATTTCCAATTTTTTAAACGAAATGTTAGTAGTTTCTGGTTGGCGGATAATAAAAGTGTCTTTTTTGGCACTAAGCTTCCAGTGCATTTTCCTGGTATCATCTCCCCTGACATATGGTCTGGTAGCATAAAAATCATCATCGTTAAATCTGGATGCAATAGTTTGATTTTCTATCCCAGGTAATGCAGATAATTTAAAGGTAAAGTATTTAATTTGAGGTACTTCCGGTAAAATATTTAAGGTGAATCTTTGTGGATGTAGCAATTTGATATTGGTAAAACCAAAAATATCCTGATATTGAAATTTTGTCGGACCAATTTCATAAATTCCTCTTCTCGTATATGGTATGGTAGCCTGAAAACTGGAAATCCCCTTTTCTGTATTTAAACTTACTGCTCGAAGTTCACCTCCTAGTTTATCCGGCATTTTTTCGCTGATTTTCAAAAGATAACCCCAGGGTATTCCTGTTTTTATTTTTATTGAAATACTTACAGCTTCATTTTCATTGATTTCGGATTTGGAAATGGCACTATGGTATACAGTTTGATTTAGAAAATTATTCTTAAGGGCAATAAATAATTTTGCTATGCAGGCAATTGAAGTAAAAATTAACATTAAGGCAAGCAGGAAAATTGCGATTGTGGCTAGTAAAGTTAAAGGTAGAATTTCTGTTTTGAAATTTGTAACAGCGAGTATTAGAAGAAGTGATGTAATTAAGGATATCCAGCCTCTTGGAGTTATTATTCCCAGCCAGTTGTTCAAATGCTGAAAAGCATCAGTGAAGTTTTGTCCTTGTTTGTGTCTACGAAAATAATTGATAAAAAAAATAACATTTGCCATTAATACAAGCATAATCAGGCAACATAGACAGGAGAGAAGAAAAAAAGACAATGGCGAAAAATAAAAAGTAAAAAAAGTATTAAGTATTAAGTATCAAGTATCAAGTATCAAGTATCAAGGTATTCTTTTATTTGGCTATTATCTAATATTTTATATTTTCCAGCTATTATTTTATATTCAATTTGCAAATTTCAAATTACATTTCCTTGCGATCACCGATATCCGAACACCGCTCACCGTTTTTTACGGTACATTCACTTTACTCAAAATTTCTTCTACAATTGCTTCCCCTACTTTACCACCAGTGACTAGACGATGAGCAAAAACTGCTTGGATGACCCGGCGAATATCATCTGGGATTACGTAATTGCGTTTATTGAGGATGGCAATCGCCCGGCTGACTCGTTTCAAAAGTAAAGTAGCCCGGGGGCTGACACCATGACCGTTGGGATTATTATTACGGGTCGCTTGTGCCAAACTGACTAGATAGTCATCCAGTACAGGAGCAAAATAGATAGCATTTGCCAGATGCTGCCATTTGATGACATCGCTTGCTGATATTACACTTTTTAATTCATCTAATGGTTTGGCATCACGGGTATGAATATTTAAAATTAATTTTTCTGTGGCAGCATCAGGATAGCCGATGCTTAATCGCATTAGAAAACGATCGAGCTGTGCAGCTGGCAAAGGGTAAGTACCAGCATGTTCAATAGGATTTTGCGTAGCAATGACAAAGAACATTTCCGGTAATTTGTATTGCACATTATCGATGGTCACCTGACGTTCTTCCATCGCCTCCAGAAGTGCTGATTGTGTTTTCGGGCTGGAACGGTTGATTTCATCTGCTAGTAAGATGCTAGTAAATACTGGACCTGGTTGAAATTCAAATTCACGAGTTTTCGGATTAAAAATATTTACGCCAGTAATATCACTTGGTAAAAGATCTGGTGTAAATTGAATGCGTTTAAAATGAGTATCAATTGATTTGGCAAGTGCTTTAGCGAGGAGAGTCTTCCCTACTCCAGGTACATCTAGTAGAATCACATGGCCATTGGCAATTAAGGCTGCCAGGACATTTTCAATTACAGTGCGTTTTCCTTGAATTACTTTTTCAATATTTTCAATTACTTTTGTGATTTGTTCAAAAGTATGCAAAATATTTTTTTCTTGGTCGGAGTTGGTATCTGGGTTTTGGTAATTCATGAGGTTTACAATAGAATAATGAATTAATTTTATCGTAAATAAAAAGAAAACGGAAATGGAAAACGGTGAATGCGTTAGATAAATGAAACTGTTACCGAAATGACCTCCGTTAGATAAGTCAATG
>JBAXHO010000079.1:0-7565 GCA_037138855.1 bacterium | reverse complement strand
GAGGTTTCCTTGGCTATGTTAATCATCCAAGGGTTAGTCGGTCCTAAGCCGAGGCTGAAAAGCGTAGGTGATGGATATCAGGTTAATATTCCTGAACCACTAATAAATCGTTATCAACTAAGGGGTGACTGAAAAAGAGATTTCCAAGTGTCCTGAGGATGGGCATTTAAGCAATAAGTTAGTTTAACTAGGTAAATCCGGTTAAATGATTTCCGCTTCGGTGGAAGCAAACGAGTTGTTACGAAGAGCTGACGTCTACGGACAGAGGCAATTTGGAATATTTTTTTCACAAGAAAACCCTCTATGTGAGAGTTATTAGTGACCGTACCGCAAACCGACTCTGGTGGATTGGTAGAATATACCAAGGTGTTCGAGTTAGTCCTTGTTAAGGAATTCGGCATATTAACCCCGTAACTTAGGGATAAGGGGTCCCCTGAACTTTACGGTTCTGGGGCGCAGAGAAATAGCTCAATCGACTGTTTAACAAAAACACAGGTTCCTGCTAAAGCGTAAGCTGATGTATAGGAGCTGACGCCTGCCCAATGCCAGAAGATTACGGAAGGGGGTTAGTCCAAGCTTGCTTGGATGAAGCTTCTGACTTAAGTCCTGGTCAATGGCGGCTGTAACTATAACGGTCCTAAGGTAGCGAAGTTCCTCGGCGCTTAATAGGCGTCCCGCACGAAAGGCGTAACGAGTTGAGCACTGTCTTGACAGGGCGCTCGGCGAACATTGAAATGGCTGTGAAGATGCGGCCTACCCGCACCTGGACAAAAAGACCCCGGGATCTTTACTGTAGCTTGGCATTGAAGTAAGGTTTTTATTGTAGAGCGTAGGAGGGAGACTTAGATATTCTGCCGCCAGGTAGAATGGAGTCGATCATGTAACACCTCCCTTTAGGTTCTTTATTTCTTATCGAGGCCGTAATCCGGTACTTGAAACAGTGTCAGGTGGGCAGTTTGACTGGGGCGGTTTCTTACTAAAGAGTACCGTAAGATTCCAAAGGTTCCCTCAAGCTGGATGGAAATCAGCTGTAGAGTGCAATGGCATAAGGGAGCTTTACTGTAAGACTGACAGGTCGAACAGTCACGAAAGTGGGGCATAGTGACCCTTAAGTAGCGTGTGGAAGCGCTTTTGTTTAAAGGATAAAAGTTACCCCGGGGATAACAGGCTGGTCTTGCCCAAGCGTCCATAGCGACGGCAAGGTTCGGCACCTCGATGTCGGCTCGTCGCATCCTGGGGGTGAAGAAGCTCCCAAGGGTTGGGCTGTTCGCCCATTAAAGCGGCACGCGAGCTGGGTTCAAACCGACGTGAGTCAGGTTGGTCTCTATCCGGTGTGGGCGTTAGAATCTTGAGGGATCTGACCCTTAGTACGAGAGGATCAGGGTGAGGTAACCTCTGGTGTACCAGTTGTCCTTCCAAGGGCATCGCTGGGTAGCTACGTTGCTATTTGGATAAATGCTGAAAGCATATAAGCATGAAGCCAATCCCAAGATGAGGATTCTTTTAAGATCCCCAGTAGACTACTGGGTTGATAGGCTCTAGGTGTAAGTCTAGCAATAGATTCAGCCAAGGAGTACTAATTGATCGTATACTTAACGAAATTTATTGCACAGAATAGATCGATGCTTGCATTGATCTATAATGTGCAAAACGGAACCTCCATGAATTAGAATAGTTCGAGTGAAATAAAAGATAGTGGTTATTAGTTAAAAGTTATCAGAAAATTGTGATTATATTTTCTCTCTTTTAGCTATTAACTTCTAACTATTTTTATAGATGTCTATTAAGTTTGTTCTTTAACAATCTACGTTTCTCAGCAATAAAGTATTGCTGAGGACGCCAGATACCGTTATAAAAGCCCCCTGCTTTCTTAACGGTATCTGGTGATTGTAGCGCAGTGGCACCACCTCTTCCCATCCCGAACAGAGAAGTGAAACGCTGCCGCGCCGATGATACTTCTCTGGCAACGGAGCGGGAAAATAGGTCATCGCCAGAACAAAGAAAACAACCGCAAGGTTGTTTTTTTTATGGAAAAAAATACTTAAATGTAAATATTATCTTATTCAATTTTTTTCCCAAACTCTGTAAAGCGTTTTATTTTATGAGTAACGGAAAGTATTTTAAGGATTTATTACCGGGGGCTTGGGGGTGGCAGTCACTGTTCACCTGGGATAAGGCTAGTAATGGATAAGCAATTGACAAGTTTTGCCACCACCAAAAATTTCTTTTTGCATACTTTTCTTTTTTTGAAAAGAAAAAGTATGAATTGATTACTTAGGATAAGTAAAAGAAATCTTAGCAGAGAAAAATCATTTTAATTAAAACGAATTTTTAAAAACTATACAGAATAACCTTTCCCCATAAATTGCTTTTCTCCCCAAATTCTGAAATACTTGGTATTAACAAACTTCCCATTTTTTGTATTTTTAAATTTTAAAAAATCACCATGAAACCAGACCAAGATACAGCAGAACGGATTGAAAATTTAGCTCTAGTTGGTAGTCTCCTCAAGCATCCCTTTGGTGAGGAAGAGCAGGATATTGGTGGTGGTTACTATATTGCCAGAGAAGCTCTGGTCAAGTTTCAGGCAGGCATAGAAAAACTCAAGCTTGATGAAAAAGTACATCAGGGAATTACTGACCTAGTAGATTATCTTCAAGAGAAGCTAGATAAGCGCGAGCGCGGGGATTTTCATTGAAAATGGTATTCGGTGGCCGGTGAGCGGTAATCGGTAGTTTTGATATTGCCAGAGTTATGAGTTATGTATTAATCATGTTGAGTTGTTTATAAAGTTTAAATGAATCAGTTTTTTTTCTTTCCGGATTCCAGATTCCAGTTTTCAGCTTTCAATTTTCTACATCCCTAGGCCATTGACTGTATACTTTCTGTATAGTATTATGTAGATAGCATAATTTATTAGTTTTAAAAATATGGCAGGTTCACATAACAAAATCACCAAACATATTGTCTTTCCTGGAGTTTTAGTAGAACAGCTAGAAAAAAAAAGCGAGCAAGTATGGACTCAGTTTTGCAGAATATCTACGTCATTTAATGGTAAATAATTTGGAGGGCATGGTTAGGGAGAGTAAAGAGAGCAAAACGAATTAAGCCAAAAATTCTTATTAATTTCTTACAAAATCCATTGACATCAATTTTCATTTCGTGCAAACTAGTATTGAAATTTCAATTTTAGTTTCATTTTTTCTAAGTTAAAATAATACTGTTCAAAATTAACTGGCTAATTCTTTTTTTTTCACAGCCATGTTGCTTTCCAGCAGTTTATGGTATAATTAATCTAAGATATTTTTAATATTTATGACTCAACAAGAAAAAAATCCGGCGAATCTTTTATTGAAGATTCTTCATGGTGATATCGATCATATCAAAATTGATAATAAAAAAAGTATTATTTTAGCACATAAATTGACCAATAAAGTTTTACGAGCTTTTGTGGAGGAATTTCGGAAAAATCATCAAGTTGATGACAAAACGTTGTTGAATTTAATGTTAGTATTTGATGAAGCAATAGAAAATCAATTTATTACTCAGGCTACACTTGATTATATTAAGGTACATCCTGAAATTTTAGATAAATATATTAGAAAATAACTATGGGTTTACCTATCCCTGTGGCATTAAGCGGACAAACCGCTGCTTCGCGAGCTGAGGCTGCTGTTGAGCTTCCACCGACTCAAAGATCAGAAGTTGAGATATTTTTGGCAGGAATTGATGCAACGGCTCAATTAGCAAGTGATACAAATAATCCAGCTTTAATGACTCAAGCTATAAAAGAGTTACCACAAATCGCATTAAAATTGGAAGCAGCTAGATTGGAGTCATCTTATCAGGATACTGAAGAAGCAATGGATGTATTGGGAACTAGATTTAATGCTGATATTAATGCATCAACTGCACATGTAGATTGGACAGAACTTCCAGGAGTTCCTAGTGATGAAATTGTAAATATTCGAGATGTAGCAGATAAAATCGATTTAGGCAGTGTACCAGTTCCAGTTCGTAATGGAATTAATTCTGTACTTAAACTTGAAGCTGACCAGCAAGAAGCTGATTTTCAAGTAAAAAATTATGACTTAGCACTTTCTGTACGTCAGGAAGCGAAGGCTAATCGTGAGATTACTACAGCAAATTGGAAAAAATTCGGTTATTTTTTAAAGTATTGTGGTCTACCTTTAGCTGCTTTTGCCTTGGGTGGAGTAGGTTTATTCGCTTCATTACCTTTAAGTGTAATGCTTAGTTCTGGAGGTGGAGGATTACTGGCAGCAATGTCTGGAAGTGGTTTGCTTGGATTGGGTAGCAGCATTACAGGTATAGTTCAATTTGGAAGAATGAGAAGAAATGAAGAGTTTCAAAAATTAACTGATACTCAAATTGAATCTAGGAAAAAAATTGCCTCTGAACATAAAGGACAAGCAGGGATTAGAAAAGATGCAGTTTTGGATAATATGCAATTAATTGCTAATATAAGTAAAATGTATGAAGAATTAGTCGCCATGTCGATTTTACCAAGAGGAGTGAAAAATGACGATAGGATTCGAGGCAGTTTTTCTCAAGCAGCAGGTTTTGGTCCTAATATAACAGACATTATTAGTTTAGCTAGAGGTGCCAGAGTCAATAGAGCTGCAGCTTAATAATTTTTAAAAATAACTGATGATCAAATATTATTTCATTGATGATAATATTTTAACAATTTTGTTAAAAACGAAAAATCCTGAAATTATTACAGCCACTAATGAAAAAATTGTTTCTGGAGCTCTTGTGACTATTGAATCTACTATCGATGAATTTTTAAAATCAAAAGGGATTGAAATGACTTTTGAAGCTTTGCAAAATACAGAAGAGGGTAATGTTCCAAAAAATGTATTAGAACTTCTAAAAGGTGAGGAATTAGCAAGTTTAATTGATAATAATTTTCAGCTTTATTACAAAGCCTTTTTGGATCAATTTTGGCCAACATTAAGCGAGACAAACAGATTAGACATTGAGGCATATTTGAATGATTATCAAAATATTCAAAAAGAATATAATGATTTATTGATTGAAAAATTAGAAACATTTGAATATTTAAAAAAACAGTTATTAATTAATCTGGGTGTTGCTAATCCTGCTTTAGAAGGTCAAGCTCAGCCAGTTCAACAACCACAAATTAACCTCGGTGGTAGCATCAGCAAAGAAGAGCCAGCTCAATAAGCTTTTTCTAAGCAGCTAGATCTTGTAAAATTTCTTTGGGAGAAGATGTGATATCTGTTTTCACAGTAATATTTTTGGAGGTATTTTCCAATTGCTTCATAAGTTTCTTAAATTCCTCCACTTTGTCTTCAGGGAGTTTCTCTAGCATGGCACTGAAAAATTCTGTTAAAACAGTTTCAGTATGTAGGGTAAATTTGGTCTGTAATTGATTGGCATCAATAGTATATTGTCCTAATTGAGCCATGAGTAAGTCAGGATCATTTTTTTCAGCAAGTACGTTGAGTTTTGCTTTTTGTTCAGCATCGAGAAAGTCGTTTAATGTAAGAATTATTACTTGCGAGACTAAGTTTTTAGCGATTTCATTGGACTCATATTCCGGAAAACCTAAGGGGATCATGATATTTAAAATAGTTCGATGCAGTTCATTCATTATTTTTTGTGTCCCATGGTTGTAATTAATTTACTTAAGGCAAAACCTCCTGCAATAAATGCTGCAGAGCCGGCTATAATTGGATTTAATAAAGCTAAGCCCATACCAGCAGTAATTGCTAAGGAACCAACTCCGTGAAGTGCAGCGAGACCAGGTGTAATCATCCCTAAAGAATTGGCTGTTAAAAGCGCAGCACCTGTAAGACCTGCTTCAGTTGCTACTCTTGCTTTATCCTCAGCTGTTTTACCTAGCAAAAAATCAGCAATACGCTTTAAAGGGTTTTCGCCTGATTTTGCTGCTTCTTTTGTTGCTGATGCCATCTTTAGAAAGAGTAAAATTATTAATATTATTTTAACAAATTTTGATTATTTTTGCTATAATAATACACGAAAGGGCTTGATTGCTGTTTCCTTTATCGGAGACAAAATTTCACAATTAAGCAATTTTCAGATTATGTCTACTACAGACAATAAGCTCACCAAGGAGCTAGAAACTTACTTGGAAGCTATGCAAAATCCTCCCAAAACATTCAAACGCGGTGATATCGTTCAAGGTAAAATCGTAAAGATTTCCAAGGGCGAAGTGATCGTCGATGTAGGAGGTCGTGCTGAAGGTGTCGTTTCCGGAAGGGAAATGAAACTGGAAGGCGAGAAATTGGACAAAGGTATCGGCGAAGACGTATTAGTTTACGTGATCAATGGAGAAAACGATTTGGGTCAAATCGAATTATCGATCCGCCGAACAGGAACTGCTCGTAAGTGGTTCGAGTTAAATAGTGCACTGGAAAAAGATTTGCCAGTGACCGTGCAAGTGATGGAGGCCAATACTGGTGGTGTGATCGTCAACATCGGTGGTGGTTTGCGGGGCTTTGTCCCGACATCACAACTGGATAATTCCCGCATCTATCCTCTTGGTGGATATTCCAACAAGCAGGATGCTGATAAAGAATTACAGACCAAATTGGCTGAACTCATCGGCACAGAACTCAAAGTGAAAGTAATAGAAATTGACCGGGAGAAAAACCGGGTGATTTTCTCTGAAAAACTTGTCACTGCAAGTGCTGATATGGAGAAACGTGCTGCTACTTTGCAAAAAGTAAAAACAGGCGATACTCTGGCAGGAGAAGTAACTGGTATTGCTCCTTTTGGTCTATTCGTCAATGCTCAAGGCCTGGAAGGTCTTGTCCATTTGTCGGAAATATCCTGGGATAAAGTAGTCAATCCTGCTGATTTTCATAAAGTGGGAGAAAAGATCAAAGTCCAGGTGATCGGTATCGAAGACGGAGGCAAGCGTGTAGCTTACTCAGTTAAACGTCTTTTGCGAGATCCATGGGATGACATTGTCCGTGAGTACAAAGTCGGGCAGAGAGTACATGGGGAAATCACCAAAATCGTTGATTATGGTGCATTTGTCCGGATCGATGAAGGTCTTAATGGCCTGATTCATATCTCTGAACTTTCTGATAAGTTAGTCAAAGATCCTTCAAAGATTGTGGAAGCCGGCAAATCTTATGAACTTGAAATTATTTCAATTTCTAAAGAAGAAAGACACTTGGGACTTAGCTTAAAACGCGTCAAAGCTCCTCAAAAGGAAGTAAAGACCGAAAAAGCAAATGCTGAGATCTCACCTGAGATGTCACGTCTTAGTGAATATCTTGAAGAATAAAGAATAGTTACATAATTATCGCAAAAAGGGCTTGGTGACAAGCCCTTTTTTGTAGACGGTAGACAGTAGACAGTAGTTAATAGGAAAGAATCTAAGAATAAAGAAATCTAGGAATCTGCAATTTATGAGCGAATGGCATCCTGAAACAAGTTCAGGATCGAATTATGAGTTCAAAGTAGTAGAACGTTAGATTCCAGATAGTACTTAAGACTTAAGTCTGTAATTAAATGCAGAATCCCGATTACCGGTCACCGTATACCGA
>JBAXHO010000078.1:0-7631 GCA_037138855.1 bacterium | reverse complement strand
CTTACAGCTCGATTTATTTCGGGATTAAAGTGAAACTTTTAGCGGACAGCAGTGGAAAATATAGATATTTCAGCAGCATATGAAGATGAAGTCAAAGACCTATTTAATTGATACCAATATTTTAGTTTACGATCTGCTGGAGCACTATATCGAACCTCTGCACCAGAATATGCAATCAAAACTAAAAAAGTATCATCAACTAAAACTTGAAGAAATTATTATCCCGACAAACATTATTACCGAATTTGAGAACGTTTACAGCCGTATCATTCTCAGAAAATATCATTTTACTCCAGAAATGCTTCTTGAAATTCAACATGAATTTACCCGGCAGCTTGATTTTTTAATCAATTCCTGCATAAATTTACCAGTGACATTTGCTGACCTGGAAGATGCGAAAAATCTTTATGAACAATATAAATTCCAAAAAATCAGTCTAACAGATTGTAGTCTTCTGGCTATGACCAGAAATTTAAAAATCCAGCTGCTCACCGCTGACCAAGACTTACTAGCTGCAGCAGTCCAGGAAAATATCTCCACTTTCTAATAAAAATGCCGAATCTCGAATATTCAATATCGAATGTTGAAAAAAGTCTAGTAAAAGCACATCATGGCCATACATTACGTAATTATTTTTCCAATTTTGTCTCCCGTCTACTGACTACTGTCTACCGTCTACAGTCTACCGATCACTTCCTTCCCCATATACGGTACCAGCACTTCCGGCACTTTCACACTGCCATCTGCCTGCTGGAAATTTTCCAGGATGGCAATCGGAATACGTGAAGTCACTAGAGCAGTTCCATTTAACATATGAATGAATTCTTTCTCGCCATTTTCGCGTTTAATTTTAATATTGAGGTTTCTCGACTGATAATCAGTACAATTCGATGTCGATGTAATCTCACCATAATCATTTCGTCCAGGCATCCAGGCTTCGAGATCATACTTTTTGGCAGCCATGGCACCCATGTCGCCACTACACATTTGTAATACCCGATAAGGAATTCCTAAAGACTTTGTCAATTCTTCTTCTGCAGCCAGGATTTCCATGTGATATTTATCAGAATCTTCCGGTTTGCAGTAGATAAACATTTCCAGCTTGGTAAATTGGTGGACGCGATAAAGTCCTTTGGAATATTTACCATAGGCACCAGCTTCTTTACGAAAACAATGAGAAATGGCAGCATATTTCAGGGGTAAATCCTTCTCGAAAATCGTCTCATCGGCATGAGCTGCAGCCATGGTCACTTCTGCTGTGGCAATTAATCCTAAATCCTCTCCCTCAATTTCGTAAATCTGAGCCTCATCTCCGCGTGGAGCATAGCCAGTTCCCAAATAGTATCTCGATTTGGCCATATCAGGTGTCATCACTGCAGTAAATCCTTTCTTAGCTAAGAAGTCGACCCCATAACTTAACAGGGCTAATTCTAGCTTTACAGCGTCATTTTTTAGGAAATAAAACTGGGAGCCGGTCACCTTGGCACCAGTTTCAAAATCCAGAATACCTAGTTCAGTTCCCAGTTGCAGATGATCCTTGGGAGTAAAAGCAAATTTTATCGGTTCACCAACCTTACGGAGCTCTTTGTTCTCAGCATCATTCTTACCAATCGGCACGTCTGCCAAATGAATGTTTGGAATCTGGTTAATCAAATCCGTCCAGCGAGTTACGATTTCAGAACTACGAACTTCGAGTTCTTTTCCTTTTTCTTTTATCTCTCTAGCTTTTTCGCGTACTTCCTCGATATTGCCACCTTTTTTACCAATTTCAGCCAGCTCATTACGCTCTTTATTAAGTAGTTCAACCTGAATATTTACTTCTGTTTTTTCCTTATCGATCTGCAGCCATTCATCGACTACAGCGTCATTCATTCCACGTTCTCTAGTATTCTGTTTAATTTTCTCCGGGTTATCACGGATTAGTTTTGGGTTAAGCATGGATGGTTATGATAATAAATAAAAAGACCCTCCTGCAAACTACGTGTAAGTAGTTCACAAAAGGGTCCTCTCAAGGGCGGTGCCACCTTATTTCCCGTAGCTATTGCCACGAGCACTTTTTCTTTCTCCGTTCACCGATCAGCGGTCAGCGGATTCCGTTTTCTTATTGTATGGAATAGTCTAATTACTTAGACTCGGTGAGCTCACCTTTACATTTCCCGGGTAATTCTCATAAAGTGTGGTTCGCGTACATTTTGTGGACTTTACCCTTGCTGTTGAGAAATGTTTAATTTGCTTTGATCTTATCAGGTAAAGAAAACTTTAGTCAATCCATATTTTAGTAGATATCCTATATTCAAAAAAGAGGAATATATGACCTGTCTATTCCCAAAACGTATTAACCAAAGCTTCAGTTTGAGTGATAAGCTGTGTATATAGAGATAATTCCCGACTAATACCGACTTCATCAATATAGGAATTTGCCGGAATTTTTCGAATCTTAGGAATTTCTCGATATAGCGGATTATGCACAATTTCCTGACGGGCATTTTTCCGAATACAATAATATGCCAAACCATTTTCTTTTTTCAAAAAAGCATAATCTAAAGTACCAATGTTTTTATAAATTCTCACAAAAAGTACTGGCTGATCCTCAGTATTGATGAATGTATAATAATATCCGGTGGGAATGGCCACTTTTTCCCCACGATTTAATTTAACTACCAAACCCTCCTCTACACAAGTATCGAAATCTAGTTCAGCTCTTGGTTTATTTTTTTGCATTATCACCGTAAGGATACCGAAATGTACTTCTACCACAGTACTAAACTTTTTATTTTCTAATGGAGCATAAAAAATATGAGTCTTAATAAATTCAATTCCGAGTAAGCCAGCTGGAATCAAAAGCAAATCAAAGGAAAATCCATGATTGACAAAATTTCGATCTGCTTCTTTATAGACCTGTTTATATTCTTCATAAACGATCTCAGGATACATGATCGACTTATTGAGAAGAGAGGGAATAATGTTTCTTAATGGTACTTTAAACGAATATGAAGGATATACATCTTGTCCAAAATGAACAGTTTGTTCATGATCATCAAAATTAATATCTAAACAACAAGTATCTTGAATATTTACCATAAAAGTTTTTCGAGAAAATTGTATTGTGGAACAAGTTTATTATAGACAGAGAAAATTTTCTTTGTCAATACAAGGACTGTAAGTTCTTGGGGAATAAGACAATTGGAAGATTAGTTAAAAATCTTATTAATGAAGCTTTTTTCAGAACCTTTGCTATCACTCAATTCTTGCCATAGTGCTCTCTGTTCTCGAGAGAGTTTTTTGGGAATTTCTACAAAAATTTTCACATATTGGTCACCATTTCCATTTCCTTTGAATTTAGGACCACCTTTTGCAGCCATTTTCAAAACTGCTTCGGGTTGAGTACCAGAAGGAATTTCTAACTTGTCTTTGCCGTATACAGTATCGATTTCGACCGTGGTGCCTAGTACTGCATCTACTGCATCAATAGTTGTTTCAGAATAAATATCATTGCCTCTCCTCTCCAATGTCTCATGCTGTCTTACTTCAACTTCAATATACAGATCTCCGTGACTACCACCATGTTTACCTACATGTCCTCTACCACTAAACTTTAAAGTGACATCATCCGGAATACCATGAGGAACCTTAATTTTGAAAGTGTCCTTAATTTCTACAATCCCATTTGCATTACAATCAATACATTTATCTTTAATAATTTTCCCAGTACCATGACAATCGGGGCATGTAGTAACAGTTTGAATATTGCCAATAAATGTTTGTTGAACTCGCGCTACTCTTCCTTGTCCACCACAAGTACTACATGTCACATTTCCTGAGCCAGCTTTTGCTCCGGTACCACCACAACTTTTGCATTCCACCTTACGATTATATTTCAATTCCTGCTCACTACCAAAAACAGCTTCATCAAAACTTAAATTTAATTTCAGACCAATATCTTGACCACGCACCGCTCTTCTACTATTTCCAGCCGAAAATCCACCGAAACCCCCGCCAAAAAACTGT
The DNA here is from genome assembly GCA_037138855.1 of bacterium. Lineage (GTDB taxonomy): Bacteria > Patescibacteriota > Dojkabacteria > B142 > OLB20 > JBAXHO01. The sequence goes on along the minus strand of JBAXHO010000078.1, from coordinate 3,623 downwards.
TCAAAAATATCACCGATTCCGCCTGCATCAAATCCAAAGTCCTGAAAACCGCCATAACCTCCTGATCCTCCTCCAAAGCCTTGTGTCCCAGCATGGCCATATTGATCATATGCTGTTCTTTTTTGATCATCATTCAAAATGTCATAAGCTTCCTGCACCTCTTTAAACTTAGTTTCAGCGTCACTCGCTTTATTCCGATCTGGATGAAATTCCTTTGCCAATTTTCGATAGGCAGATTTAAGCTGCTGTTTAGTAGCTGCTTTAGGAATACCTAATACTTCATAATAATCACGCTTTGCCATCTTTAGTTAGCAATCTAATAATTTAACTGCTAAATTATTATAGCAAAAAAAATGAGAAATGGAAGAGGGAATAAACTGCATTTCGTTACCATTACTTTCCATTCTTGCAGACATCCTTTATAATCACCCAATATCCGACCAGATTATTATGATAAATTTTGCGCTAATTTTTCCAATCATTTCATTTATCGCCTACGGGCTCTTAAATGCTACTTCCAAACCCTTTGTCCAGAAAACTAGTCCAATGGTTTATCTTTTTTATCGGGGACTAGGTGTGACTGCTGTCAATTTAATTATTGTCATTTTCACCTGGAAAAGCCTCGTATTTGATCCAAAGACCATAATCATCGGCGCCATAGTCTCTGCCATCAGCTATATTGGACTTTACGCCTTTACCAAAGGAATTGAAAAAGGAAAAGTGGGCGTAGTTGTCCCTTTATCAAGCATCAATGTCCTAATCACAATTTTTATTGCAATGCTAATTTTTGGTGAAAAGCTTCATCTCATAAGCATTTTAGCTATCTTAATCCTTTTTATGGGAGTAGTTCTAAGTTCCATAGATTTTCAAGAAATCAGAAAAATTAAATTGTTAAATTTTCAGGAAGGAATTCCTCAAAGCCTCATTGCCGGGGTCGTCTGGGGTATCACTTTTGCCTTTTTTGGAAAATTTTCCAGCGTACTGGGGGCGTATCTATTTAGTTTAATCCTTGAAGGCAGCGTTTTTCTCTGCATCTTAGTCCATATTTCATTTCAAAAGATTAATCCGTTAAAGGACTGGAGTATTGTGAAGCATAACCTACCACTTTACTTAATCACAATTATTTCCTGTGTCGCCGGCACATTAGGTATGAATCTAGGATTTTATTATCTCAACGTCAGTCTAGTCTCAGCCATCAAAGCAGCCTCCCCGCTCGTATCCATTCTCTATGCCAGATCAATTCTCAAGGAGAAATTATCGGTGCAACAATGGCTTTCCGCCATACTGATCGTAGGTGGGGTAGTGATGCTGTCGTATTTTGGGTAAAACAAATATATGTGTAGGGAACAAAAATTTTTATTCCCTACACAATTCATACATCACCCGATATTCGATCTTCGTCATTCGTTTTTCACCGTTTTCCCCTTTTTCCTTTTGCTATTCCAGCCTTAATGACATATACTCAGAACTAACTTAACTCTATTTTAGCAATAACTTTATGGGAAATTTTAATCAAGGTAGCCGTTTTAGTGGCGGTGGTAATAGACGATTCGGTGGTGGTGGCGGCGGCGGTGGCTACCGTGGTAATAATTCTCGTGGTGGCAGTAGTTTTGGCAGACGCGATGGCGAACGCCCAGCTATGCACCAGGCAGTTTGTGATGAATGTGGTAAGGATTGTGAAGTACCTTTTCGCCCAACCGGTGATAAACCAATTTACTGTAGCGATTGTTTCAAATACCGCAAAGTAGAAGAAGATCGTCCTCAAAGAAACGATGATCGTGGTTTCAACCGTAACTTCGAAGAAAAAGAAATGTTCAGCGCAGTTTGCGATGAATGTGGTAAAAAATGTGAAGTTCCTTTTAAACCAACTAGCGGTAAACCAGTTTTCTGCAGCGATTGTTTCAGCAAGAATAACGAAGGCCGCAACAGTCGTGGTAATGGTTCAAGCAATGGCAATAATAATTCACAATTATTAGAACAATTCCAATTTTTAAATCAGAAATTAGACAAAATCTTCAATCTTTTACAACCCAAAGGAACTAAAACACCTATTGCTGTAAAAGCAGTTGCTGAAAGCAAGAAAACTCCAGTTGCTAAAAAAGCTGAAGTAAAAAAGACTCCAGTCAAAAAAGTAGCAGCTGTAAAGTCAGAAGTAAAAGCTCCAGTCAAGAAGAAAGCAGTAGCTAAGAAGGCAGTTGTAAAGAAAACTGCAGTGAAAAAGGTAGCTGCGAAGAAGAAATAAAAAAGAAAGTAGCTGGTAGCTAGTAGCTTGTAGCTGAAAATTTAAAAGCCGGGTGAGATTAAAATTTCATCCGGCTTTTTTGTTAGATAGTAGATTTTGTTTTAGTATCTTCTATAAATTAATCAAAATCAACTTATTCTGATTTTATTGCAACAAACTTTGTCCAGCTCTATCCACTAATGCTCCAACAGTCCATGGTAGATTCATTACTATTTTTGCTCGATCTAACAGTGGATTTGCAGATTCATCCACCGGAATTTCAAGTCTAGCACTAGTAGTTACACCTATTGCAGTTTGATAATTGGCTTTTTGAACGGCGTGTTGATCTTTTAGTGTTTGAGATGAATCTTTATAAATTTCTTCGGGTCTGTCTGGCCTACTTAGATCAATTACCCATGGGTCTCCAGGTTGTCTATTTAAAACACGATGTTGATTATTTTGAACAAATGTTTCGAGGACTTCTGGACCTACTTCGGGGAGACTAGCTACAGGAACGCTTAAATATAATCTAGGATCAACAGTTCTATAAAAGCGTGGATCATCAGGCAATCCTGGAACATTATTTGCATTAAAAAATGGTTGCCATTCTTTAGATTGACGTGAACCTAATTGAGCATCAAGATATTGAGCTACTGAAGGTCCTGCTAATTGAGCATTAAGTGTAACATTAGGATCTAAAGGGATTGTACCAGATTTAACAAATACACTTCTGAAAGTATTACCATCAGGGGATTGAGCATTACCTTTTCCATCTAACATATACTTGGTTCCGGTATCAATAGGGGTTACTTTACCTCCAGTTAATACTGCATCAACTCGTAAGTCCTGGATTGGCCTACCACTTAGTATTTTATTTGCAAATTCAGGATATAGCTGAAATCTTTCTTGTCCGACCTGTGTAGCTAATATCGTTATTAATTTCATTCGCTCCTGATTATCAACTGGAAGCGCAGCAATTCTATCTAAATATGGCTGGACTACCTCTTTGTCAGCTAATCTTACAACAGCAGCTAACCCAGCTCGAACAAAATTTGGATCTCCTTCACCGGTTTTAATGGGGACTACTTCTACAGGTGTAGTAGTATCATCTGGCGAGATTCCACCAGCTACGGATGGTATAGCTTCTGGTAATACTGCAAGAGCTTCGAGTATTGTTTTAGGTTGTGTTTGATCAGGATTTGGAATTATCGGTTCGGTTGTATTAGTTGGTTGGGGAGCTGAATGTGTAATTCTACCCAAAAATCCTTTAAGCCCTCCTCTTCGAGCTTCTGGTGGTTTGCCATTTTCAATTCCCATAGATTTATAGTTAATAAATATATGCTGATACACTAGTGTCGCGTTAAGGATGCAGTAATGTCAGCTGTTCTGAGATATCAACATC
>JBAXHO010000077.1:0-7722 GCA_037138855.1 bacterium | reverse complement strand
ACTAGTATAGCTTATCGCTACTTTTTTGTTTAGAATGAAAATGCCCTGCAAGTATTTATTAATTATTCTGTTATTCTAGTAATTTCTTTTGTTCCCGTAACCACGAAATCACTTTTTTATCTTTTTTACCAAGAAAAGGCAAAATCGTTTCCATTATTTTCAAAGCAGCTTCAAACTCCGGTTCAATTACAGAATAGCGTGCTTGTGGATCACTACCGAGGTGATTAAAATGCCTTCTTACCAGCATTTTAATATCAGGATTGAGCTGTTCTACTTTATTAATCACTTCCACGACTTCAGTTTCTTTGGGTAAAGCTACTACAATCGCTCTGGCTGTTTCAATGCCAGCTTGCAGAAGAATTTCTTCACTAGTGGCATCACCATAAATTGCGTTCATTTTCATCGCTTTGGCTTCCTCGACAATGGCACTATCAAATTCTATCAAAATAAAATGAAAATGCATTTTCCGGAGAGCAAGCGCAATGTAACGTCCTACCCTGCCATACCCGCAAATAATAATATGATTATGTAATTGTAAGTCCGGAACAATGTCATCATCGGCACTTAAAAAGATTTTACGATAAACCTGAGGAAATTTAATTTTAAAATATTCTCTTATTCTTTCATATATTTTATCTGTTTTGATAATGGAAATTGGGGCAAAAAGCAATGACAAAACAGTTACTGAAATAATTAATGAATGTAAATCTGCACTGATCCAGCCTTGATCAAAGCCTATAGCTGCACTCAAAAAAGCAAATTCACCGACTTGAGATAAATTAATACTTATTTCTATCGCACTTCTAATATGTAGTCTCAGAACAAAATTAATTACCAGGACAATTAATATTTTCATTACAGTGACCCCAATTAGTACCAAAAGGATTTTGAACCAGTTGTCAATTAAATATCCAAAAGAAAATAAAGTACCGATTAGAATAAAAAAGAAAATTGCAAAAATATTTTGTAAAGGTTTAATTTCATTAAAAATTTCGTGATGGAGGAAACTTTCAGATATCATCATGCCGGCAAGAAAAGCACCCAAAGTATATGAGCCAACTACCACTTCAGCAAGATATGCAAAAAGAAAACAAAATCCAAAAGCACTGACTACAAGCAACTCTTTAGAGCCAAGATGCATAATGCTTTTCAAAATTCTGGGAATCACTCTGTTTCCTACCAGCAGTGCTAGAGCTATCAAAATAAAACTTTTCAAAACTGATTCACCCAAAGCGACAAAATCGACTTTTGTTTGTGCCAGATTACCAAGTAAAAGAATCAGAAGCACTACAGCAATATCCTGTAGGATAAGCCAGCCAATTGTAATCTGACTGGCATGAGTTTCAATTTCTCCAATATCATCTAAAACTTTTACTACAACCGCAGTGGAACTCAATGAAAAAACCGCTCCTAAAAATAATGCTTCATAGCCAGAAAATCCAAAAAGCGGAAAAATAATTCTACTAAAAAAAATCGTTAAAACTATCTGAGCTATACCACCATATAATGCATATTTCCTGACACTCCATAATTTATCCAGAGAAAATTCCAGACCAATCGTAAATAATAATAATGCCACACCAATTTCTGCAAACTGATTAATAAAATTCAATTCATCATTTGAAAATTTTTTAAAAACTGCCATGCAAGCACCGGCAACGATATATCCTACCAGTAAAGGTGTCTTCAGCTTCATCGCGATAACCCCAGCGACAATTCCCAAAACAATAAATAAGACTAACTGTGGTAGAATTTCCATTAACGCCGTTGTATAATAAAAAAGTTACTTACTAATAGCCAAAAGTTAAGAGTTAGAAGTTAAAAGTTAGAAAGAAGAATCTAGGAATCTAGGGAATCGAATTGCGTCCTGAAACAAGTTCAGGATCGAAACTCGAATCTCCTTGTCTACCAGATACTAGATACCAGTTACTAGATATTTTTTCTATTTTCTACTTGATACTTGATACTTGTACGAGATGAAGATCTTCATCCTCTACCTATCTTTTCTTTATCAATTTACCTTAATTTGATTTTAATTTCAAACTACAGATGAGTATAAATCAATATTTTTCCAATAAAAAAATTTTACAAATTCTTAAAGAATACAAGTCTGTCTGGTCACTAAATTATCTAATTCAGCTTGCCTACTGGGATTTGGAAACATACATGCCAGAGAATGGAGCTCTGGAAAGAGGTGAAGCTATTGCCCAAACAAAACTATTTATTCAAAAAGAATTGTTACAACCTGATTTTCAAAAACTATTAGATCAAGCTCTTCTGGAAAAAAATTTAAACATTCATGAACGTACTGTCATCAGATTGTTAAAGCGGGAAATTACAAAACTAAATAAATTGCCTGAAGCTTTTGTGGAACGATTGGAGAAGCTTATCAGTGAATCACAATTAGCCTGGCGATATGCCCGTAAACAAAATGATTTTTTAATTTTCAAACCCTTTCTTACTCAAATAATTGATTTAAATCGTGAAAAAGCTGATTATTTTGGCTATGAAAATCATCCTTATGACGCGCTACTTGATGAATATGATGAACATTCCACTGCCAAAAAATTGGACAAAATATTTCAGGATTTAATTAATTTTCTTGATCCTTTTTTAAAACAAATTTATCAAGCAAAAAATTATCAGACTGAAAATCCAATTTCAAATTTGCCTTACTCAGAAGAAAAAATGCAGAAATTAAATCATATAATTCTTAAATTTTTTCATTTTGATCGTACCAGTCTACGCTTGGACAAATCCTCTCATCCCTTTACCTCACCTCATGGTGCCAATGATATCAGGATCACGACCCGTTATCATGAAAGAGATTTTAATCGTAGCCTGAGCGCAACTATCCATGAATTTGGTCACGCACTTTATGATTTTCAATGCACTACAGAATATAGTTTCACACCACTTTGGGGCGGTAGCTCTCTCAGCTTGCACGAATCACAATCACGTTTTTGGGAAAATTTCATTGGCAAATCAACAGCTTTTATCGAAAAATTTCTTCCAGAATTTAATCAGTTACTCCAACCGGCAAATCCTTTAAAATTGCAAGATTATTATCACTATTTTAATCTTGTCCAACCCAGCTTATTAAGAGTGGAAGCAGATGAGCTGACATATCATCTGCATATTTTTATCCGTTATGAAGTTGAAAAAGCAATGCTTGCTGGTACTTGTGAAATAGATGATCTGAATGACCTCTGGAATGATCTTTATCAAAAGTATTTAGGCCTACGCCCGGTAAATTTTAGCGAAGGAATTTTGCAGGATATCCATTGGAGTATGGGTGGTTTCGGTTACTTCCCCACTTATACTACTGGCACGCTTGTAAGCGCTATTTGTAAAGATAAATTAGAAAATGATCTGGGTAAAATAGATAAACTAATCTCCAATAATAAAATTTCAGAAATGCAAACATGGCTTGCTGATAATATCCATCAATTTGGCTCACTATATACCACAGATGAATTACTCAAGAAACAATTCCAAACTGAATTGACAATAGAAAACTGGAAAAAATATGCTACTAAAAAATATTCGAAAATATATAAAATAATTTAAAATTTATTTCATATATTATTATTTCTTTTTTTCTTTGATCACTTTGGTATTTCGAGATCGTTTTGAAAGATAAGTTACTCTTTGTTCTAAAATTGCTCCCAGTCCCCAACATACGAGAATTATTGTAATAAAACCATTTAGTACCCCACCAATGAAAGGAATCAGATTCAACAGTGAAGTAATTAAAGTAATAGTTACAATACCAAGTGCCAAAGGCAACAATCTCCCTGTTTTAGTTTTCTGAAGTTTAACAGTAATCCATCTCCCAATCGAATATGTAGCAAACGCCTGACTTAAAAAAATTACTAAACTTCCAAGTATGACTAATAAAGTTAGTAATTTAAATCCAATTATTGAAATCAATAATACTAAGGCAATAAAAGGTGCAATTAAAATTACTATTAAACCTAAGCCAATAGTTTTTAAAGGCTGATTTTTCATTTTTAACAAAGTATTTTCTGAAAAAACCGGGAAAATTCTCAGGACGAAATAGTAGGCGATCAACTTTCCCACAAACATAATAATTAAAGCGATGATACTAAATAATAATGTAACTATAGCGACAGCTTTAGTATCCGCATTAGAGTTTTGTTTTTTTTCAAAATTTTGAAATCCTGATAAAAAAGTCGAATTATTAAACTGATCAAGATCTTTGACATCTGAAGTTTCTATTTTATTTTGTACATTGATATATTCTTTTCCAGTAACTTTAGTATTTTTACTGACATAAGCCTTGCTAGCACCGATTACAAGATCACCACCAATATATTTGGAATTAATATATACTTCATTTGCAAAAATACGGGCATCACCAAAAATATCACCATTCACTACTACATATGCTCCTGCTGCATAAATATCGTTGTAAACTGTCCCATTGATTACCAAACCTGCCCCGGCAAAAGTAAGATTTTGGTCTACGCTACCTGAAAATTGCATTGTATTTCCTGCTGCAATCAAATTATCTTTAATATTACCAGTGACATTTATCGTTTGTCCTGCAAGGATCGCGTCGCCTTCGACATTTTCTACATCTATTTGTTCAGCTGATTTGTATAAATTTCCAGCTTTAATTTTGGTTACATTTGTCAAAGCTTGTGCCTTGAATACTAGTAAAGTAGATATGAAAAAGAACAATCCAATACTAACTAATAAAAATTGCGGGAATTTTTTCATACGATTTTATCTAAAAAGTATTAGTTAAATTTGGCTAGATCAATATATTCAAAAAAATGTGGTGAAACTTTGGTATTCTTTTCAATATTTCCCATCACCAAAACTTTTTCAGTGGGAGAGGCAATCTTCTGATCAAGAATATATTTTACCGTTCCATTCACAGCCTCATCACGATCATAATAAGTTGAATCAAATTGTCTTGCTTCAATATTTTTACTGATATTTAAATGATTTTTTAATTTTGGATCATCCACCAAAGCTGTTATCGGAGCCTTTATACTTAATTTCGAAAGTAATCTTGCCAGAAAACCATTTTTAGTTAAAACAATTATTTTTTTAATATCCAAGTCACGAACTAATTGATAGGCTGCTTTTACCATGGCCACAGAGACAGGGTCATTTTCTTTTTCAATATTTTCTAAATCTGCTGCTATTTCTACAAACTTTTCATTTTCTAAAGCAATTCTAGTCATAGTTTTGACAGCATCAACCGGATATTTACCGGAAGCACTCTCTCCAGAAAGCATAATGGCATCTGTACCCAACAAAATTGCTGTAGCGACATCATTAACTTCTGCTCTAGTGGGAAAAGGATTTTCAATCATGGACTCCAGCATTTGCGTAGCTGTAATTACTGGTTTGGCAAATTTTTTAGATTTTTCAATCAAATACCTTTGAGCAATGGGAACTCTTTCCAGACCTAGTTCTACACCCAAACCACCACGGGCAATCATGATCCCGTCAACCACTTCCAATATTTCTTCAATATTATCCAGCCCAGCCTGGTCTTCAATTTTAGCAATGATTTGGATTTGGGGATTGTTGACATATTCTTTCACATGTTTCGCTGCTGCTGCATCTTTGATAAATGAAACAGAAATACTATCCCAGTCTGTCTTTACAGCATGATTTAAATTGATTTTGTCTTTTTCAGTAAGAATCTCCGAAGCATATTCTGCACCAGGTAAATTCATAGCTTTACCTGGTTTAAAAACTTTACCAATGATCACTTCACAATACATTTTATCATTTTTTATTTCTTTTATTTTCAGCTCCACATCACCATCACCAATGATCACTCTTTGACCTGGTTTTAATTGTTGATACAAATTCGGGTAATTTCCAGGATAAATTTCTGAACTGGCGTCATTGCCAATAATTATTTCATCACCGGGATTGATGGCTTTATTTTCACCAAATTTATTCATGCGGACCTCTGGACCTTTGACATCTACCATTAAATTTACATCTGGAGAAACATTTCTAACCAAAGTCTTGACACGATCTAATTCTGCCGGATCTGCAAAAGCGCCATTTGTCCTGGCACAATTCATACCGTTTTCTATCATTTCTTTCATGACTTGCTGATCCCAGGTAGCTGGACCAATAGTACAAACAATTTTTGTTTTTTTTTCGTTTTTCATTTTTTCTGGAAATTAAATAAGACTAAACTAAAAAGAGTAATTGCAACAGAAGCAGCTACATTCAAAGAACTACCTTTACCAAACATGGGAATATACACTGAATTTTTTACCATTTCTAAAGTTGCTTTGGTGATTCCACTTACTTCATTACCTGCAATTACAGCAATTTTGGGAGAAATGGCACCCTGACAAAAATCAGGTAAACTGACTGACTGATCAGTAAATTCCAGGGCAATTATCTGATATCCATCTGACTGCAACCCAGCAATAATCTTCAAAGTATCCCAACAATATTCCCAGGAAACTATTGCTTCTTTTTTACGGGATGCCTTTTGTAAATCTTTGCCAAATGGTGGTTTTTGAGATGAACCTGTAAGAAAAATTTTCTTGATACCTACGGCTTCAGCTGTTCGAAAAATTCCGGCAACATTGGTAGCATATTGAATATTTTCAAGAATTAGGATCAATTCGATATCTGCTATTTGAGATTTATTAATTTCCTGAATCGCTTTTTTATCTAAAATCTTCATGTTTTATTTTTTTTTTGTAATGAAATTTAATATTAAATTAAGTAGTTTGATTGTACACTCCTTCACTTGGTTTGTAAATTTGGCAAATGACCGTGTTTACCATATAATAAAATATATTACTTGTAAATATAAAACTATGAGAATTTTTCTTGATAGCGGTGATCCGGATGAAACACGCAAAACTCTTAGCGTGATGACACTGGATGGACAAACCACCAATCCTTCATTAATCGCAAAAAATCCTGAAATTGCTGAAAAAATTTTATCTGGTGAAAAACTAACTGAAACTGATTTATTAAAGCGCTATCAAAAAATTGTACAAGAAATTTCCAACTTAATTCCCAATGGTTCTATTTCCATCGAAGTATATGCTGATGAAAATTCCACTGCCCAAGAACTGCTGGAACAAGCAAAAATAATGAATACATGGATCCCAAATGCTCAGATCAAATTACCGATAATAAAATCTGGTGTAGAAGCTGCTATTCTTTGTCTCACAAATAATATCAAAGTGAATATGACTCTGTGTTTTTCAGAAGAGCAGGCAGCCATTATTGATTTAGCGACAAAAGGTTGTAAAAAAGGTGATGTTTTTATTTCACCCTTCATTGGCAGACTGGAGGATAAAGGTTTAGCTGGAGTCGACCTGATTAGCAATATCAAAGCACGCTACCTTTCTAGTGATAGCCAGGTGGAAATACTAGCTGCCTCTATCAGAACAGTAACCCATCTCCATGCTGTCAAACAAGCCAATGCTGATATCGCTACTGTTCCATTTGCTGTACTTACTCATCCAGATACTACTGAAGCCAAGACAACTGCAGTCCTGACTCCCATTGTCCCAACCCAAATTGATCCGGGCAAAGACTGGAGATCATTGAATATATATCACACTCAAACCAAAGAGGGACTAGATAAATTTATTGCCGACTGGAAAAAGATATTTGAATGAAAAGATAGAAGTATTAAGTATCATGTATCATGTATCATGTATCATGTATCATGTATCATGTATCATGTAT
>JBAXHO010000076.1:0-7986 GCA_037138855.1 bacterium | reverse complement strand
GATTCTAAGAAGTAAATCCATATTACATTTCCCCTCCTTCAAAAAGTTCTTCGCGCATTAATTCTATGTTCTTAATAAAAGAAAACGGACTATCAATCTTATCCCCTGTATCGTTAATGTGTATTTGATTTAGTTTTGAATTCCCTTCTAAAAAATATATTGGATTATTTTCCGGCGCTATCTCAAGATCAAAATTATTCTCAAAGTCAATAATATTTTCTGTTTTTAGTTCAAAACCATAATTTCTCGCCCAAGCATCTGTAGCTTTTAGCATGTTCGAGATATTATAATTATGACGTCTTAGAATATGTTTTGAATCGCTGTCAGTTTTGTCTGCAATACCTATCTTACTAATTATCGACTTACCTCTCATATATGTACAAATCAACGAAAGATAACTTTCAAATTTTTTCGCACAATTGTTTACCTGTTTAATTGTGTTATGAATAATTTCATTGAATACCTTAATTTCTTTTACAATTCTGCCCTTCAAAATTAAGAGAGAAATAATCCCCCCCACACCGACAAATATTGTACTTACTAAGGCAAGTAAAAATGCCATTGGGAGAGATTCAGGTATTGAAAAGTAGTTGATGATATAAGGAATGAAGCCAAAAAAGAAAAGTCCCATTGTAAATAGTCCTGTAATTATTGTGCTTTTAGATGTCATTCTATTCCTAAGCATTTTTTCAATTTTTCTGTCGGAAGACAAAATGTTTTGCTTGATTTGCTCAAAGTCAAGTAATCCCTTCGTATTTGAGTTAATCAATTCAAGTTCGTACTCATCCATCATTTCGTTTAGATCTTCAAGTTGAAATTTATTCAAGTCAAGGTTCGTATGTTTGTCAACAACACCTTTTTCACGAACAAACTCACAAGAAGCTTCTAATGCACGAATTGGACGCTTAAGAAATTGATTAACTTCAAAAAGCAAGTTGCGAATCATAAAAAACCACTGCCCAACAGCGTCATGAGGACAGTCTTGCGAAAGACCAACAAAACTCGGTTTCGTTATGAATTCTCTTGCTTTTTTTTGCTCGAAAATCACGGGAATTAATTCTTTTGTTAATGAAACCTCTTCATCAGGATTTATTTTTCTCCCAATTTTCATTTTATCCAGAACATTTTGGCGAATTTGCTTAAGTCGAATCTGATAATTTGTAAAAATACTTTGTAAATCTTCTTCTTTAATTTTTATTTTAATATTGTATACTCTGTATGCTTGTAGCGAACTTGGCTTTATTTGATTAATTGAAATAATTAAAGTGCAAAGTAAAAACTCAAATAGACCCTTATTAAATTTTGAATTACCTTTTTTAGAAGAGTCCCTGATAATAAACTTACAAGCGTTTGGATAATTATTGCGTTGGGTAAATAAGGAACTTTCCGCTTCTAATTTGTCATCCCAGTATGCCTTAATCTCTTTTTTGACATGTTCCTCCGTCTTAGTTCTCGTTGCCAAAATTATTATTTCGCTAGGTCGTTTTTCCGGAAAGTAGTACTTTTTTGTTAAAACTTCAAACGCCTTCATTGAAATCGGGTTATGCTTTTCATCAATTGAATAAAACTTCTTTTTGTATTTAAGTGAATCCTCTTCTAAAGATTCGCATGTTTCAATTATTATATCATGTGTCACTTCTGGGTAAGGTACGCCACCGAGAATTTGAGAAAGCCGGATTAATGGTATTTCACTTTCAGCCATTTCTTTTATCCCATCTCTATTGCAAATAAAATCAAAAGGGTTCTCGTCGGTTGACGCATGAACGACCTTTCCATTTTCATCAACAATCGGATTATAAACAATAACAGCTCGCCAGTTTGGTTTGTTTTTTACTAAGTCAACGAGCTCTGGCACGGTTGTTTTTAAATCCGTGCCAGACTCATTCCAGTTACAAAAACTTATAAGCCCATTCTCGACAAACGGAGTAAATAAGGGCATGTATTCACTTATTGTCGGTAAATAGCCGCTTCCGACGATTATTACAGTGTGTATCATATTATTCTTCTATTGCCTCGGCTTTTTCAGATAATCCATTTTCCTTGAGGGTAGAAACTACAATTCTTTTTATTTTTTCAACAAGTGTATCTGTTACTTTGGCTTTTGAAGACTTTGATTCCGCAGCAATATTTTGAAGGAATATTTCGTATTGAGATAATACAAATGCTCCAAACTGATAATTATGTTCTTCTTTAATAAAGAAGTTTGCATAGTAATCAGAAAAAATATCCAGAAAAGTCTCAAGCATATCAATAGATTCTCTTTCTAAATACTCGGCAGTCGGCTTTGATTTCTTATATAAATACGGTACATCAAAAATACTGAGCTTATTACTTCCAAACTCAATAAGTTTGAATTTTTCTAACTTCTTAACAATCATACTCTTGTTGATTTCAATTTTACTAAGAAGTTCACAACGAATACTGTCTCGAGTGTCATTTATAATCTCATTTACGATTAAAGGATTTATTGTCAAAGCATCCAGCACCTCATATAAATTATCACAAGGTGTATGGTTTGAAACAACTAAATTTTCATCCCCATCTAACATGTAATAATACCTATCAGTCGCAACTCTAGTCCAATTAATTTTTTCAGTAATCAGTGCAAATAGCAATGCCTCAAAGATTTTTCTTTCTTGCATTACTTGATTTCCTTCATCAAGGTCAGGCAAAACGGAAACTAAATGCCAGTTCTTATCAATATGAGGTGTAATTACAGCTGTCTTATGGCTTTCAGGCTTAATCTGTGACACAAGTTCAAAATATGCTTTATAGTATTCCCCACCATCATGCTCATAAGTAAGATCTTTTAGAGGTGGTGCAAATTTCGAAAAGCCGTTTGCTCTTAAGCCATAAATTGATCTATAGAACACTATCATATACTTATCTATCCCAGAATCAGCACATCCACCTTCGTTTTTCAACAATTCATCAATAAATTGTTTTCTTCTTAAATCCGCATTTTTATCAAGTTCTGTACTATACGCACATGATCTAATTGGCTCTCTTTGCTCGCCAATTGGAGCTTCAATAAATGGCTGAGCTAAATGATTTGTTGCTCCAATAATTTCAGCTGAATACTGTCTTTTCCTGTCTAAATCAGATATGTCTTTTTCATATTCAGCTTCATTTTCAAGCGCTGTCAACACATCGATATCAATTACTTGCCCATAATTCTTCATTACTGATTCTTCGAAATATGACATTATGGAATTTTCGAAAACATTTACAAAGAAAGTATCGCCCTTAGGCTTTTCTTCAAGCATGGCATATTTTCTTATTTGTCCATAAATTCCAGCGCACAATTCGCCCGGCAAATCTAAAAAATTACCAGTATTTTGACATTTATTTAGATATTTATCAAGACACTTTTTAGAAGATGAGACATATCTAATTGTATGACCAGTGTCGTTTGAATACCTGTTATAAATCATCTCTACTTCATTTTCCATTTTTTCTACGCTTTTTTCAAAAGTATTATAGAAACCATGGAATGCATTACTAAGACCCTCTACATATCTAATTGCTGAAGTAAGTACAACTTCATAAACAGCCTTAATTCTATAGTTTTTAACATTTGTGTGAAGTTTGCTGCAGTGATCTACAAATTGAACTGCGTCCTTATTCTTTAACCTTAATACAGCGCTAATCAAATTTTTTCTCATTTTACTTCCTATAAAATCTAAAATCGAAGTGGCTTCGTCATCTTTTCCACTACCCAAAACTCTTTTTTCAAAATTTTCCCAATAGTTTCTAATCTGTTTAACTTCATCTTTTACAGTGGTAAGTTCTTTTTTGAGTTCATCATAAACCATATACAAGAAATATCTGATTGCATTTGGATGAATAATATTTCCAGAAATATCTTTTAAGTAAGTTTCTAATACATGTTTATCGTTACCCCTGCCAATCTCACTCGAAACTTCAAACAACTGATAAGCCATCGTTTTTGATGTTTGTTCAGTACGTTTTACAACCATTCCTTGAAACTTAATAATCTGAAGGTATAGTTGCGTATATGCGTCTTCATCCGGGTTTTCTTGTCTTATAATCGCAAACAAATCTTCACATTGTTTATTCTCAAAATCAATATTTTCTTGAGATACTGTTGCGGTCTCCAAAACGAAATTATTAAGGTTTTCTAAATATTCTTCCCATTTTTTACTTAAAACAGTAGTACCCTCTTCATCAAAGTTTAAGCATGAATTGCTTATTACAATATCAAATGCTTTATTATTTGTAACTCCAAAATTTACGCTATCTATATAATGTTTGCCTCGCTCTGTTTGTCCCACATTGAGCCCGACTTCGCGCATGTTTTGAGTTTGCTTTAATAATTTTTTGAAATCGTTATCAATCTCAAGCCATTGCTTTGAAACACAGTCTTTTGCCCAATTTTTCGCAATATATTTCTTAATATCTTCAAATGGATACCTTAATAATGACGAGCCGGCTCCACAGTACCTGTTTCGCCCTTCATTTAAGCACAATTCTCTAATTACATTATCCTCTGAAGAATTGCTCCTTTTACTCATTGGGCTAATTGCTTGTGCATAAATACAATTAGCAGCGTGCCTTAGGTAGTCATTAAATGAATTGAGTTTTTTTCCATCAACATTTTGCGCATCAAACAAGAAACAAAAATCAAATGGCATTACATCGTATTCATCACATGTTTTCGAGCCTACTCTTGGCATTTCAAACTTTAAGTCCCTATATTTTTCAGGAAGTGTACCATCCCCTTTCATCATAAAGGCGTCAAGTTCCCTAAGCGTAGCATATGCATTACACTTAAGATTATTTCTTTCCGACTGGCCTTTGATTACCTCATAAAAAACTTCAGGCAACACAAAGAAGCCTCTCATAATATTTGCACTTTTTTGGAACCGTACTTTTAAGAAATTCTTTATGTACATTGACACTGGTAAAATAAGGCCTGATCCAGTACCTCCTGCAAGAGAACTTACAATAATAACTTTTAAAGCCTGCTCCATCTTTTCGCCAGAAAGTTTATACAAATCTTCTATCGCTTGATGCAACGGTTCCATATTTCCAGCACGAATAGCCGTATCTAAAGCTAATCTAGAAATTGCTCGCACCTGTCCGGCACCTTCTGTTAAAGTCTTTCTGCTCAAAATTTTATTAACAGGAAACCATACATCTCTTGCATGTCTGTCAATATTCAGATACTCCCCGACAGAAAGCTTTGTAGATGTTTGAATCACCTTAACATCTGGATGGTCTTCTCGGATTTGTCTTAATTCATTTACATCAGTGTCAAAAACAACAAAACTGATATTTTTTCTCTGTTCTTCAGTAGCAAGTTCAGCCACTTTTGTTACAATTTCCGAGCCTTTACCACCCAATCCTACTAACAATGTTGGTGCTAACATAACAATTTCCTCCTCAAAATTAATTTGTCAAACAAAATCTATATTTTGAATTGCCTTCTTGCACATCAATTTCTAGATTATTCCCAAAACGTCGCTGATTAGGTGTGTCGGGTTCAATTATCTCATTATCAAATCTAACAATTTTGCCAGTCCTTTTAATATATGAACTCATATTCATAACTATCACTCCGCCCTTATCAGCCTTCAGTTTCAAAGTAGGAATAACTTTTGTTGTCGTATTTGGGTTTACGGTTGCTTTTTGTGCTACATACGGAATTATCGTGAACAGTAAGTCTTTCTTTAATTTTCTTCTAATATGATTTGAATTACGCATTACAACATATGCCTCAGGTTTAATATACTTTGAAAAATATGACTTTACCCCGGGCAAATATCCAATTATTAATGCTAATAGAGCAAGTATCCCCAAAATACACCAAATATTTTTTAAGAACCAAATTCCAAATCTTTCGAAGCCAGAAATATCTTTAATAAGAATTTTGCCATTTGAATTACCTTCACCTTTTTCATCACCAATAATATACGTAGCTTTTACATTTATCGGGATTTCGCCGCCGTTGGTGTTTAACAAATCATCTTTATATTGTGGAGTAATCCTCCATGTAGAAACTTGACTACCTTTTTCGATCTTCCAAGAATTTTTTTCGGTAGGTGATACTTCAATGACGGTAGCATCCCACTGTTCCTGCGATAAAGGCGAAAATGTTTTAGTGTAGGGATCCTGAACCTTTGCGCTTATAGGCAAATAATCTAATGATTCATTAAGCTTTTTAATATCAAACTCTCCTGTAGGTTTACCAATCTCAACCTGAATTGTTTTAGGTGCATTTAAAATATTCAATGTCTTATTAACATTTTCATAATATAAATCCGTTACATATGCGAGAACGGATAAATTTGCTGTTCCTTTTTCAAGTCGTATCAAACCGCTTTGACTATCAAGATTATTCGATATTCCATCACTATATAACGCTTCAGCTAATATTTTAGGGTTATTATCAATTAACTCAGACTTTATTGGTTCATTAGTAAGAGGATTTAACATCGATACTTTTATACCGTAATCACCTGAAAAAAGTTTATCCTTATCTGAATATTCTTTCCCATCTTGAGTTAATTTGATATCTAAATCAACGGCCGGTTTATAATATACTTGCATATTAATATTCGAAGTTCCTGTGCAAGTAATTTTATATTGACCATTTTTCATAGGTTCTGTTCCATTAATATTTGCGTAAGTTGAAATTACGCCATTCAAACTCGTATCAGTGAGAACTTTTTCATCTTCTATAGTATCTTTAACTGGCTTACTATCACTATATTTTACGTTAATTACACTGTTTTGATTAACTGGAGCTCCATCAATTGATAATTGTGAAAGCACAATATCCTTCCCTTGAGCAAAAACAATTAAGTTTTCAATGGGAACATCAATGTTAAATGTATACTCATTTCCACTTATTGAAATAAACTTTTCAGGTAATGAGAGCCTTTGAAAAATCAACTTTCCTATTTCAGTGATTCTCGAAAGTATTTCCATCCCATCATTTGCTTTAAAAGTATATATCTCATTTTCTACGCTTTTCGGCATCAAAATTGAATCAGCGCCAATTCCTAGAAATACAGTTTTAATATCCGAATGAGCATGCCATTTCAAGAAATCATCATATATTGCATTTGTATCTTTACTTTTACCAGTATTATTTTCTGTAAATCTACCGTCCGTAAGAATTACAAGCCACTTGTCATATGAATCATCGAAATTATTCGATTCCAAGTTTTTTTCTGCATCCAACAAAACGCTATAGCGCGTGCCACCTGGACTCTTATTCCAGTTGCGAATTTTAGATAATCTATCACTTGGCGTGTCAGTTCCACTTAAGAGAATCTTCCCACCGGTCAGCGGGAAGATATTCATCTTATCTTCTGATCCCATAAGAGAAGTGAAAACTTCAAGCGCATATTTTGCTTGAGACCAATTCATCAAGTATTCATTAGCCTCATTAAAGACCATACTTTGAGAATCGTCATATACGACATTAATTATTTTCTTTTTAATTGCCGAACTACTTACAGAAGTCTTTGCATCAACAAAACTTATATTACTAAACACTAAGCTTGCCATTAAACACATGATAAGACTAATTATCTTTAGTGAATCATTTTTTTTACAAGTCATATATGTTTCTCCGTTTATGTATTTGATTTGCACTATATTACATTTTTCGGAAAATGTCAACATTATAATTTGACATTCCCACACTATTGTGGGGTTTGGTGCAAATAATTATTCTGCTGTTGATTGAATAAGTAAGTTCCACTTCCACCCACACTTCATCCATACCTTTTATAAGTCGGGCATTCTTTTGCTTTCCAATCGCTTGAGGCCTTACAATAATCCCACATAAATGGTTTTGGAACATATTTCTCAGAATTACTCAAGTGTTTTTCTCTCAACTGACAAACACCTCTAACATCATCAAAATAAATACACATAAAAACCTTCCTTCCCTAGTCTTCTGAGGCATGTACGGTTTTTGGGACACATTTCAATGAGAATTTAGTATCTAGT
>JBAXHO010000075.1:0-8234 GCA_037138855.1 bacterium | reverse complement strand
ACTAGTATAGCTTATCGCTACTTTTTTGTTTAGAATGAAAATGCCCTGCAAGTATCATGTAGCAAGGGAGTGATTAAAATTCAGGCAAGTTAAAAATGAATAATTTTAAAAGAATTCTAAGGGTGAATTTGTGATTGAATTTTTGTGAAATTATACTTCTTCTGAGTGGTTAGAAGATCTTGGTGCTGGTTCTGGTTTTATTTCAGGGATAGTTTGCGCAACTGAATTATCCTGAGTTGGTAGCGCACCATATTTAAATATATTTCTGATTAGTCCAAAAGCCCCTAAAAAGGCAATAAAGTAACCAATGGAAATATTGATGAGGAGTTGTTTGAGGATAAAAGGAAGGAATAGATAGTGAAGAAATCCTGTAAAAGTAAAGGTAAAACCATCAAGGCGGTTAATCAATAAAAATGAAATTATTTCAGAAAAAGGAATGGCTAGTAAAATTACAGGAATGATTACAAAGATAGCTGCTTTGTGTGCTTTCCCAGCGCCTATGACAAATCCTTTATAGGCTGCTAATCCTATTAAATAACCTAGAAATCCGACAAAAAAGCTGGTAAAAGTAGCCAGCAAAATCCAGGGGATTGTAGCCAGAAAGCCAAGTATGAAACTCAGTATCGTTCCTTTAATAAAATCGATTAAAGTGATTTTATTTTTCATCTGATTAATTATTTATCGATTAATATTTTACGAATTTTCTTATAACTTTTTTCTATTTCTTATTCCCCACGTAATACTTCTCTACCAGATACCAGATACCAGATACTCTTTTCTACTTGATACTTTATTTTTGATACCTATTTCTCCACGAGCCTTGCCAGTTTTTTGTACAATTTATCCTGATATTCAAAGGCTTTCTTTTTATTTTTGGCAAAGATAATATAGGCAAAACCTTTTTGGGAAATAATATTTTTGGAAAGAATCACAATTCCTTCTTTTTTTCTCGGGTTAAAGAGGAGTTCTTTTAATTTCACCAGCAAGTCGTTGAAAGGTAAATTGATTACCCCTGGTAAATTGTAATTATTATTACTGACAATATATGTTTTATACATAAAATCGTCATCAAAGAGTTTCAGTGCTGTTTTGTAAACATGTGTTGCACCAGTTCTTCGCACGTTAGATTCTGATACATAGATTTTATGATTTTTCGCAGCAATCATATCGACATCGTAGTAGCCACGATAGCCAGCGCGAGCATATTCTTCTCCAATGTAATAACCGACATCCATGATTTGCGCATAGATTCTTTCATTGATCACATCATCATTAATTTCCATACCTTTAAATACACCTTCTTTAGTAACGATTAAACCTCCGTAATAAAGGTAGTCAACATCACCATTTTTTTTAATTTTAAATTCAATACTGGGAAATCCACCACCAACAGCACTATTAACATTTACTAAATCTTCAATGATTATGGGAAATTTTTCCCAATAGGCATCTTGACTTAGGATTTCATGAATTCTTTGCTGACAGGCTTCATAATCTGATGGTAAATCTCCTTCGCGGAAAATCAGAACTCCAGCTCCGGAATGCCCTTTGTTTGTTTTGATCACCACACCATCATTTTCGATATATTTATCAGCAGCAATTCTGGAGGCTTCAAATGTCCCGACTACAATCAAACCATCTGGCATAATCAAATCAGGTTCAATTCCTCCGCTTTTTTGAGCTAGTTGACGAATGCCGGATTTACTTCCAAAGAAGTTAATTGTCCAGCTGGCATCATCTTCTGGTGCTTCTGTCATAATGACATTCAGGCCAAATCCTAAAAGTTCGTTTTTAAGGCGATAGAATTGATGTGAAGCAGAATAACTTTTTAGTTTAATCCTGGAATAACCTTTTAAATCAGCAATTAGTTCATGAAATAACTTTAAATCATGAATTAAATCCATACAAATTTCTCCTGTATGATTTTTAGGTGATATAATTTTTAATGATTTGATATTGATTAAACTTTGAAAATATTCTACAAAATCCGGATCAATTGCTTTGGGAGTGACAAAGATAATATTGGGTTCATCTGTAATGGAGAATAAATGTTGATCAACGAGATTAGCGTTTTCGGCAATCTCATATTTTCTTTTAGCGGGATCGGTAATTGCTTGGATAAATGGCCAGACATCTTCAGAAATATTGGAGAGGAAAAGGGTGACTTCTTTATAACTACTACTAGGAGGCTCGTCTGAATTTTTTAGCATTTTGCTATAATAATAAATAGTGACATGAAAAATACATTTTATAATATTGTGAACACCTGTGTCTAATAAATTAAACCTTTATCTTCATTTACCATTTTGCGTTCGCAAGTGTCCCTACTGTAATTTTTATTCCCAGTGTGGGATCGAGTCTTTGCTCCCGGAATATTTTCAGATGTTAAAAAAGGAAATTAAGCAAAAGCAGTTAATATTGAAAAATCGTGAAATAGTTACAATATATTTAGGTGGTGGTACACCTAGCATTGTTGATCCTCAATTGTTAGTTGATTTATTGCAAATGATTCGTTCCGAATGTCAGATTAATAAGAATGCTGAAATATCTATTGAAGTAAATCCGGAGTCAATAAATGCAATTAAATTACAACTTTATCGAAAAGCTGGAATAAATCGCATTAGTCTTGGAGTGCAAGCACTTGATGCAAAAACCTTGAAATTTTTAGGTCGGTCTTATTCTCCAGAGCAAGTAATTGAAGCAGTTAAAATGATTCAGGAAGCTGGTTTTGAAAATTTTGGTTTAGATTTAATTTATAGTTTACCTGGACAGACATTACAACTATGGAAGGATACTTTGAGGCAAGCAATTGAACTCAAATCGCAGCATCTCTCTTGTTATAGCTTGGAGCTTGCAGGTAATACAGCTTTTGTGAAAGCAGTTAATGCTGGCGAGTTGAAGCCAGTTAGTGCAGGTTTAGATAGTAGAATGTACAAATTCACCAGGAATTTTTTACTTAGTAAAGGCTGGCAGCAGGATGAAATCTCGAACTATTCGCGTCCGGGATTTGTCTGCAAACACAATGCTGATTTTTGGCATTATCAAGATTATTTAGGACTTGGTGCTGGAGCACATTCTTTTATTCAGGGGAAAAGGTTTTCTAACCTTGAAAATATTAATCAATATCTGACAGGCAAAGATTTTCAAAGTAAACCGGTTAAAATCTCAATAAAAAAACAGATGCAGGAATATCTAATTTTAGGACTTCGAACAAGTAAAGGAATTTCTGGAAACGATTTTAATAATAAATTCAAAAAAAATCTTTTTTTGCTGTTCGCAATTGAAATTAAAAGATTAAAAGATGTAAAATTATTAAAATTGACTGGCAAAAATTTGTTACCTACAGTGAAGGGAATGTATTACTGGAACGAAGTAGCAAGAGAAATGGTACTCGGAGGGGATGCAGATCTGCATCCCGTGCAATCTTAGATTCTTAACTTTTTTTAGCTTTTAACTTTTATCTAATTAACTTTTTTCTATGAAAAAACGGATCTTGATTGTTGGCGGTGTAGCTGGTGGCATTACTGCAGCTACTCGTTTAAGAAGATTGAGTGAAGAGGATGAAATTATCGTTTTCGAACGAGGTGAATATATTTCCTTTGCTAATTGCGGTTTACCATATTTTATTGGGGGTGTGATCAGTAACCGTGAAAGTTTATTAGTCCAAACTCCTGGAGGTATTAAAGCTAGGTATAACATTGATGTGAGAATTCAGCAGGAGGTGATCAGAATTGATCGAAAGGCTCATTCTTTACGAATAAAAAATCTGCAGAGTGGAGATGAATATGACGAGGTGTTTACCCATCTGATTCTTTCTCCAGGAGCAAATCCAATTAAGCCAGCAATTAAGGGGATTGAAGCTGCTAATAATATATTTACTTTGCGAACAATACCTGATTCAGATCAAATTAAAAAATTTATTTCTGAGAATCAACCCAAGCAGGTAACGGTTATCGGTGCAGGCTTTATTGGACTGGAAATGGTTGAAAATTTGATAAAGCTTGGTTTGCTAGTAAGAGTGATTGAAATGTTGAATCAGATTTTACCGCCACTAGACTATGAAATGGCTGCCATTGCTGAAGCGCATTTAATTGATCAGGGAGTGGAATTGATTCTCAATGATGCCGTAGTAGAAATTCAAGAGCACGGAAGTAAAATTATTACTAAGAGTGGTAAAACTTTGAAGACTGAGATGATTGTTTTAGCAATTGGTGTTTCGCCTGAGAATAAATTAGCCATGGAATCAGGTTTATTGATTGGTGAAAAAGGCGGGATCAAAGTAAATTCTAAGTTGCAAACAAATGATCCTGACATTTATGCTATTGGTGATGCTATTGAGGTTATTGATTTTATTACGAAATCTCCAGCACAAATTCCTTTGGCTTGGCCAGCAAATCGTCAAGCACGATTGGTAGCAGATATTATCAATGGTATGGAAAAAGAATATTTAGGAACAATAGGAACGGCAATCATGAAGCTTTTTGATTTAACCGTAGCTGTAACAGGAAATAATGAACGGCTTTTACAAATCAAAAAAATTCCCTATCAAGCATTCCATATCCATCCCAAATCACATGCCGGGTATTATCCTGGAGCATCTACATTGGATATCAAGGTTTTAATCAGTTCTGATAGTGGATTAATTCTCGGAGCACAGCTGATTGGACATGAAGGAGTCGATAAGCGTATCGATATCATCAGTACAGCTATTAGAACTGGTATCAAGGCAAGTGAATTACAAGAATTCGAATTGGCTTATGCACCTCCATTTTCTTCGGCCAAAGATCCGATTAATTACATCGGTTATATTGCTGAAAATCTTTTGAAAAAGGAAGTGCAATTGACTCAGTGGTCAGAAATCGATCAATTGGATTTACAAACGAATGTAATTTTGGATGTTGATGAGCCGGCTGAGCGTGAAATTGGTTTTATTGCTAACTCAATTAATATTCCTTTAAATGAATTGCGTTCTCGTTTGCCTGAATTACCACGAGATAAAAAAATTCATGTTTATTGTCAGGTAGGACTGCGCGGTTACATCGCCTGTAGAATTTTGAAGTTAAATGGTTATGATGCTTACAATTTAAGTGGTGGTTACAAAACATATGTTGCAGTGAAAAATAAAGAAAGTAGCAAGTATTAAGTATCAAGTATCAAGTTACGTTTTTTATTAATCACTTAAACTGTTAACTAGTTAATCTGTTAATATTTTAATATTAATCTTTTTAATCTCATCATGAAATCACTTACAAAGTTTATTTCTTCCACCTACCAACCCGGCTATACCTGCAAAACCTACTTACCAGTCGGTGTTTCTCGAGACATTGGTCTCTTTTTTATTCATAGTTCAAATGTCTTTCAAGATGAAAATCTTGATGTTTCAGAGCAATTACAAAAAAATGGGTTTACCTGTTTTACCTTCGATATGCAGGGCAATAAACTTGATATTGGAAAAGAACAAACATTTACAATTGCTGATAATTTCCAGGATATTTTAAAAGCTTTTGATTATTTTCAAAAGCAGGGCGATTTTAAAGAGATTATTGTAATTGGTAGTAGCTATGGTGGCTATTTAGCTGCCTGGCTTTCGGGTCAGCGTAAATTCGCGAGTTTAATACTTAGAGCACCACAAATTTACCCCAATCAGATGATTTCTCTTTCTAAAAAAGCAGAGGATAAGTTGTTTACCAAATTGTGGCGTCAGCAAGTGATCAAACTTGAGGATTCTTTGGCTTTACAGGCGCTCTATAAATTCCCGGGCAGAGTGCTATTAATTTCTTCGGAAAATGATGAGAAGGTATCACCGCAAACGATAAAAAGTTATGCTGCTGCTGCATCCAACTCTGCGAATTTAACTGAAATTTTGATGTCAGGGCTTGGTCATAAATTAGAGACTCCAGAACAAAGGTTGCAATTTGCAGGAATAATTAAGAATTGGTTGGAAGGAAAGGATAGAAAACGCATTTTGTAGTTTGCATTTCGCATTTCGGGAGGGGATAGAATCGAATGGCGAATCTCGTCCTGAAACAAGTTCAGGATCCAATATCGGGAAAAAGTGCAAAGTAGCATATCGTTAGATTCCGGACAGCAAGATTTTCTAAGCTAAGGCTAAGAAAATCTAACTTCCGGAATGACGTGTCGGAAACTTGACACCAGTATTAGTTCATTTAAAATGTTTCTTGCTATTTACTACTTGCTACTTTTTCTCCCTTCCTCCATATCCGCTCTATATCAATTTTTCTTGATTTTCTTAAAATATCTGCTTTCTGGCTTGACTTTCGTGTAAAAATTTTTTAAATTTAAACAAGGCACAATAACTATTTGCACCAATGAAAACTGTCCTGACAAAAAATTTACGGATTGCCTTGCTACTTTTTGTAGTTTTAATTGCAACAATCATTACTGGCAAAGGCATTGCTTTAGTAATTGCGCAAAATACTTCTGATACTTCTGTCACAATCAATAATACACCCCCTGATTTCACTGTTTCACCTTATGAAAGTCCGGCTTCATTTTCTGGTACTGCGATCAATGTAGGAAGTAGCATTAGCTTTAATGCCACAGGAACTGATCCTAATAGTGATCAGTATTATTTAGCGATTTGTAAAACTAATGCCATTACTGCCGGTACCAATGCTGCTCCTACTTGTACTGGTGGCAACTGGTGTATTTCCGGAGCTGTAAATTCTGCTAGTGCTGCATCTTGTAGCTATACAGCATTACAAACTGATTCAGAAGGGCCTAATGTCTGGTATGCTTTTGTCTGTGATAAAATTACTGCCACAGGAGGATGTTCTGCCTCAAGCCAGGGTGTCGGTAATAGCGGTTCACCTTTTTTTGTCAATCGTCGTCCCACTTTTAGTGCAATAGTTGATGATGGTGGTACAGGTCCAGATAGTGGAGCTGACCCGGGAGGTATTATTGCTTATACTGCGACTGCTTCTGATAGTGATAGTGATTTTGCTCAGGATAATGTGCAATTGGTGGTTTGTGCTGATACTGCAGGAGCTTCGGCTGCCGGTTGTATTGGCACAACGATATGTGTTTCCAGTTTAAGTTTATCTGCACCGACTTGTAATTCTCCAACTCTAGCAAGTGTGCTGGAAAATGGAAACTATAATTATTATGCTTATGTTTTTGATAATCATGGTTTGGCAGCTGCCACCAATTATATTTCCGGACAGTATACGATAAACAATAAGCCACCAAGTGTAACTAATGTGAAATTAAACAATAATAACGTGATAAATTTATCAGTAAATACAACTGCTGCGATTTTAGTGACTGGAACTGTGACTGATTTAAATTCCTGTCAGGATATTGCTTCGGTAAAAGATAGTGTTTATCGTACTACTACTTATAATTTTTCCAGCTGTGATGATGCTATCACTGAATCAAATCCAAATTTTTGTTATGCGATGCTAACATGTACAGTAGTAGGTGGTACATGTACTGGAAATACTGATGCTTCGGCTGATTATACCTGTACAGTCAATATGCAGTTTCATGCTGATCCGACCAAAGTGGATGGTGATGCTACTGATCCTTCCTGGGCAGGTGATAAATGGAAGGCTACATTGATTGCATATGATAGTGTGACATCTGGTAATGCAGAATCTACAGTTAGTGTCGATGTGAATAAACTGGCTGGTATTAATTTGGTTACAACTGCAATAAATTATGGTGCGATGAGTGCTGGCACTGATTCCGGGACAGTTTTAAATTCAGATGTCAATAAAAATACCGTGGTTGAATCTGCTGGAAATGTCGGAATTAATTTAGACATTAGTGGTACTGATATGTGCACCAGTTTTACACCGCCAAGTACATGTAGTGGTGCTACCATTGCCTTGGCCAATCAGAAATATGCCTATAATGTCACACAATTTACCTGGAGTTCTCAAGGTACAATTCTAACTGGATCGCCAGTTTTGGAATTAGTATTGATTCCCAAAACTACAGTCACCGCCTTGAAGGCTAATAAAAAAATTCTTTGGGGAATTAATATCCCGATGACAGTAACTGCTGGTACATATAATGGACAAAATACTTTGAGTGCAGTAACATCAGGTAGTAGTAATTGGTGAGGATAGGAAATCGTATCTAGTAGCTAGTATCTGGTAGGAGAAGTAAGTTTCATTCTTGACAAAGTAATCAGTTAAGCTACAATTTTACCAGCTACCAGCTACCAGCTACCAGCTACCAGCTACCAGCTACCAGCTACCAGCTACCAG
>JBAXHO010000074.1:0-8283 GCA_037138855.1 bacterium | reverse complement strand
CTCCATAACTATATATAATTCACCTACAATTCCTACTCTCAAAACATCTTTTGGCCTAGATATTTCAATACTTTTAAAAAGTTTTTTATACTTTGTTTTGACTGCTTTAATTTGTTTTAGTGATTTTGTCTTTTCTAGTTCATTCAGAAATATTTTATGCAAATTTTCAAACTTACCTTTTTGATTTTCAAAACCAATATTCTTCCTGACAAAATCTTCAACTTCTTCAATACACTTCATCCTTTGAAATGAAAACCAAAAGGTTTTTAGGATTAAAAAACCGGATAATTTTGGATTTATCGCCTGAAGAGTCTTGATAAATTTGCCTGGATTCATACTATTTCCAATTTTTATAAAAGTGAAATCATAACCTAACTTTTTTAAAATTGATTCTTGTACTTCTCCATACATCCCAAACCTGCATCCGCCCCCTGCCTGCACTATCACATTTGCTCCAAGCTCAAGACTTTCAATATAATTTCCAATATGATACTTGAATGGCACACATACAAACTCAGGGCTATATTTAGCTCCCAAGTCCATAGTTTTTTTGGTAATTGGTGGGGGAATAATCACTTCATCAGCAATCAACTCAATCATTGGCTTGAAAGCAACATAATAATTTCCCATGTGTGGGAAGGATACTTTAATTTTTTTCATTTCTTTTTTGTTTCATTTTTAAAATATCAACAAAACTCTCCAGCCTGGTTTTTAAACCTACATCTCCAGCCTGTTCATCTACTGTAAGTACAATCAAGGGAACATCTTTGATTTTATTCTGGCAAAGCGTTACCACTAATGAATCAGGACCGCAGGGAAAAGTCATTAAAAATATTATTCCGTCAACTTGTTTTCGATAATATTCAAGACCGCCAATTATTTCTTTGTTAAAAGTCCAATATAAATCCTCAGATAAATTTTTGGACAGTTCTCTTGCCTTCACTTTATCAACTATATCTGCATTTATTACCAAAATATCCATTTTTTCTAAATACTTAATAATTTGTTGGCCGATAAATGAATCATAAATATTATATGCATGCGAAACGATTATTATCACTGGCTTTCCCTGATTATTTTTTAGTTTTTCTTCCTGTTTTTTGATTTCTTCTAAATAATAAGTCTCCAGCTTTTTTTTCGCTTTTTTATATGCTTGCACAACAGAAATTGGATTATTTTTTAATTGAATTCCAATTTTTAGAAATCCAATGAATTCGTTATGTAATTTTCCCCTGTCATCCACTGAAAAATCTAATATTTTCAAATTTGGAAAAGTATTTGTAGTAATGTCATTTATTCCACAAAATTTATCACAAAGTAACTCTCCCTTTACAATCGCTGTATATCTGGGCAAAAATATGTAATCGACTTTATCTTTAATCGCCTCAATGTGGCCTAATAATAATTTTGCAGAAAGACAGCTTTCGTCATTAGCTAAGGCAATTGATCTTTCGAGAATTTTTTTATTAGTTTCAGGGCTGACAATCACCTGGTAGTGTAATTCTTCAAAAAATGATATCCAAAGCTTTGAATAGTGATGAAAAAGTAACGCCCTGGGCATCCCAATTTTGTATTTCATAAAAAATCAAGCAACTAGAGTTAACTAAAAAGCATAATATCATGCTAGAGCTTATTTAATATTGTGTTGTTTCATGTAGGGGATATATTTCCGATCTTCAGTAAGAAGATGATTTAGTAACCAGTCTTCTAAATAATCGGTTAGATCAAATGAACCTAGGATTGAATCATTTTTAAATCCTACTTTCAACTCAACAATCTTCGCCTCAAATTCATTATGTTTAGCAATATGTTCAGCAGCAAACTCATAATTATATTTAGCAAATAATTCCTCCTCAGTTTTAAAATGAACAGCAGCATACTGTTCTAATTCTTCAAAAATATTTGCTATCTTCTGAACATTATGACTTTTACCTAACAAAAACGCCATACTTGCAATCGTGCTTACCAATTGCTTATGCTGGTTATCTATTACTGCTACACCTACGCTATACTCTTCCTGCCATTTTAAATTCATACTAATTAGGTTAAGTAATTAATATTAACCTAAATTAGTTTGTTTTTCCAGTAATGTTTAATGTTATAATAAAATTCAATAATAATTGCCAGACCAGATATATATTTGCACCAATAAATCAATTATTTACTATATCTAAAACTTCTTAGGTTTTCTGCCTTTTGCTTTTTCCATAAATGATTAAGAATGCCTTCGAGCTCAGGACAATTGGAACTTTGTTAAAAGAACGACGTAAAGAGCGTGGTCTTAGTATAGAAGAAGTTGCCCAGATTACGAAAATCCGTGGACGCTATCTTGAAGCTTTAGAAGATAGTAACTATAGTATTTTTCCTTCTGAAGTATATATTAAAGGATTTTTAAAAAACTATGCCAAACTGCTTAAAATCAATGAGGAAAGAGCTCTTGCAATGTATCGTCGCGAAAGAGAATATCAACTAAAAACTCCAACTATTAGCACAACCGAAAAAATTAAAGGCAAAGGCTTTAATTTTCAATTTACACCCCAAAGAATCATTACCGGTGTCGTAATAATCATTGTCCTACTAACAGTTTATTACATTGGTTCATATACCGGGAAAATTCTTAAAGCACCAACTTTATCTATCTCAAAGCCAGTTATTTTACAAGCAGGTGGATCAAGTAATTATGAAGCATATGGCAACTCATTGGATATCGCCGGGAAAGTAGAACCCGGAGCTACTTTAACAATAAATGGTCAACGCTATGAAACAAACAATTTTGAAGCTTTTTTTACAACTTTGAACTTAAAAGAAGGCAGAAATGATTTTACCATTGTCGCAGAATCACAATTTGGTAAAAAAAGTACTATGAATCTAACTGTGATCTCACAAAGTACTGATCAAAATATTGAACAACCCTCAGTCACTCCCACATTGGAGATCACTCCCATATCTGAATTCACAGTGAATATCAAAATTATTAATAAAGAAGCATATCTTTCAATAATTGTTGATGGCGTACAAAAAGCAAAACAAACCTACCCCATCGGCCAAAATCTTACTTTCCAGGCATCTCAAACAATAAAATTATATTCACCTCGTCCGGATGCTATTGATGCCACCATTGATGGCAAGAAATATCCAATGACCAGTATCAAAACATATACCTGGTCTCTCAATAACGGAATAATAATGTTTGAATAAAAACTGGAATCTGGAAGTGCAAAGTAATATATCGTTAGATTCCGGACAGTAAAATATTCTAAGCTATGGCTAAGAATATCTAACTTCCGGAATGACGTTTAAGCTATTTGACACTATTAGTATACCGTTAAGACCTAACTAGCGGATACTTTCTAGATACTAGATACCAACTACCAGATATTTTTGTATACTTGATACTTGATACTTGATACTTGATACTTGCTACTTGCTACTTCCCCTCCCCATTTGTCTTTCGGTATAAATTCGGTTATACTAAAATTTATCAACCATACTTAATGTAAATTTGTCTTTAAATTTTTCGAGCATTATGTTACCTACACTTACTAAAAGACAACGAGAAATCCTGGAATATATTCGAATCTTTCGTGAATTAAATGGATATTCACCTTCATTAATCGATATTAAGACTCAATTTAAGCTCTCTGCTGTTTCTACGGTTCACGAACATATCCAAAATCTTCAACAAAAAGGATATTTATTAAAAGAGATAAATCAAGCCAGAAGTATCAAGCCTTTGGAGAATCATGTGGGGAAAAACAATTTTATTGAAATTCCAATACGGGGTAACTTTCAAGTAAATGAAATAACTGCTTGCGAAAATAAAGATCTTATTGTTGTGCCAAAAAGATTATTTCATGAATTTGGCGAAACATTTATTTTAATTAATAAAAATGTTGTGATTGGACCGGATATTAAAGAAAATGATTTATTGGTATTTTTAATAAAAAATTCATATCTTCCAGCTGATTTAGTTTTGGCAGAAACTCCTACTAAAAAATTTATTCTGGGAACCAAAAAAAAGAAAGGAGCGCAAATTTTTTTTACTGACTATATTACAAATAACAATTATTCCAAGTTTCAAATACTTGGAAAACTTATTTTACAATTTAGACAATACCTACCATGAATAACCTGTCCGCCTTTTCCAAACAATTTATCGCACTTGGCAATGCACAACGTTTAAAAATTTTAAATATTATTATTGATGAAGCACAATACTGCGATCTAGATGAGATCCCAGTCATTTCAGAAAATACCTCCAAGGCTTTAATTAAATTAACAAGACTTTCTCCAGCCACACTGACACATCATATCAATATACTCAAAAATGCAGCCTTAATTAGAGAAGAAAAAAAAGGAAAATTTAAATTTCTTTTTCCTGGCAAAGATACTTTAGAATCAATTAAAACAATTTTAAATATTGAAACTATTGAGAAGAAAACCATCCGTTTCCCTCATATTAGTCTATATCAAGATAAATTTTTTGAATTAATTGATTATTTGCGTATTCATAGCTATCGCTTCAAAAAACCAGCTATCAAAGAAAATCAGCTGCGTTTTTACTCTGCCAAAAAAGATTTTATTGTGGTTTATAGCACCACCACTTCTAAAGTCTATATCATCAAACTAAGTGGTGAACTCAATACAATTTCTGAAGTAATGAATTTGATCGAGAAATTTGCCAGTGTAAAGAAAAATCAGATTTCGTAGTATATAAAATCATTCCTTATCTGATTCTATTTTACTGATTTCTCTCTTCGTATCATGAACCTTTCTGGTACCGGATCATAACCACCTATTTGCATCGGGCTGCAGCGTAAAATTCTAAAAAAACCCATAATAGCGCCTTTACCCAATCCAAATTTATCAATTGCCTGAAAAGTAAATTCCGAACAACTTGGTTCATAAATACAAACTTTCACTACCACGTATTTTGACCAAAAACTATGGTCAAACGAAAATAGGAATTGATATATTCGTATCATTAGCATGATTATCCATGCTGGTAACTTGATTAATTTTTTTAATATTTTAATAATTTTTATTTTCATTTTCGTTTTATTTTCGGTAAATAAAAAATAGAGTTTTTATCTATTTTTAGATTTAATGTGCTGTCATTCAATACTTATCAGCAATATCACAATATCTAATTCGCTCTTGAAAACTTATCCACAAATCTGTATCTTGTACTTATCCCAATCAATACTGAAAACTGGAAAAATTGTGCAATTTGAAATTTGGAAATTGCAAATTGGAAAGGAATTCCCCGCACGGGTTGCAGATCTGCAACCCCTCCTATTTCTTTCTGTTTTTTGATACATGATACTTAATACTTGATACTTGATACTTTTTTCTACTTTAAATTAATTATACACGCAATGAACATGTCTTTAGAAGAACTCTGGAAAATAACTCTAGCACAAATCGAAGTTAAACTCGATTCTCCAGCTCATTTTAAGACCTGGTTTAAAGATACAATTCTTTTAGAAATCTCTGGAAACTCAGCAAGAATTGGGGTTAAAAACTCATATACCAGTGACTGGCTAAACAAAAGACATAATAAGTTAATTGCCAAAAGTATCTCTTATGTATATGGATCCCAATTATCGCCAGTTTTTGAAATCGATAAAAGTCTTGCCAATATCCCGAATCCCAAAATTACTGCAGATGATATTATTAAGGACACACCTATCTTTGCAATGGAATTTAATGATGAAACTATTTTTCAAAAACTAAGAAAATCAAATATCAATTCTAACTATTCTTTTGATGCATTTATAGTTGGCCCTTCCAATAAACTTGCACATGCAGCATCACTTGGTGTAGCGCGCAATCCAGGTCAATCATACAATCCACTTTTTATCTATGGCGGTACCGGACTTGGTAAAACTCATCTTAGTCAAGCAATTGGTCGTTATATTCTGGAAAAAGATCAAACAAAAAATATTCTTTATATTTCTAGCGAAGGATTTTTGAACGATATGGTTAAAGCGATCAAATCAGGTAAAACTACTGAATTTCGTCAAAAATATCGCACTTTGGATCTCTTGATCATCGACGATATTCAATTTTTATCCAAATGGCAGGAAACCCAAAATGAGTTCTTCAACACGTTTAATGTACTCTACAACGATAAAAAACAGATCATTTTGATTTCAGATCGACCACCAGAACAAATTGAAAGAATTGAAGAACGTTTACGTTCCCGCTTTCAGGGAGGAATGATTGCAGATATTATCAGACCGGAATTCGAAATGCGTTTGGCTATTCTTGAAAAAAAAGCTCAGGAAATGCAAATGGATTTAACAAAAAATATGCTAGAGCAAATCGCTAATCTTATTACAGATAATGTTCGTGAATTAGAAGGCGCTTTACAAAAAATTCATCTATACAATTCAATGCATGAAAGTCATCTTTCCAATGAAGAAATTTCTTCAATTTTAGGCAAAGATGTCCGCTCCAGAAGAGAAAAAGTAAAACCAAACCAAATTATCAGGAAAGTGGCTAAGGAATTTGACTTAACAGTAAAAGAGCTTCATGGACCAAGAAGAACCCAGGAAATTGCTTTTGCCAGACAAATTTGTATGTATATTTTACGGGAAGATTTTGGTTATAAATTAGAAGATGTGGCTAAATACTTAAATCGGAAAGATCATACTACTGTCCTTCATGCAGTTGATAAAATAAAAAGTATGATTGCCCGCGACGAAGGCTTTAAAAATCAATTAGAATTAATTTTAGAAAATATTACAAAAGAAGAAAGTTAACATAAAATATTCACAAACTTATCAACAAAATGAATTTCTTCAGAAGTCTTGATCTTAATAGTGTAAACTAAGTATTATTATAAAAGTTATTCTCTACTTATACACAGTAAAAAATGATGTCTAAACAATTGCAGTTACAGCATTTATAATAATAATATACACAAATCCACAGCCTATACTATAATACTATTACTAATTTTTAATATATAAATAGAACATGAAAGCAACATTAATTCAGGAAAATTTAGCAAAAGCATTAACTCATATTAATAAGGCTATTAGCAATAGACCAAATATTCCTGTACTCGCAAATGTCTTGATAGAAACTGAAAAAGGAAGAATTAAACTTTCTTCTACAAATTTAGAAATTGGAATTAATACCTGGATTGGTGCAGATGTAGAAATAGATGGTAAACTCACTGTTTCTGCTAGATTACTTGCAGAATTTATCAATTCTTTAAAAAGCGGGAAAATCGAGATAGAGTATAGTAAACAAACACTTGTGGTTAATTCTGTGGATAACAAAGCAGAATTTTATGTTATTCCAGCAGATGATTTTCCAAAAGTTCCTGAAGCAGAAGGTAAAGCAATTTTAAAAATGAATGCAATAGAATTTGCTAATATTATTGCTAAGACAGCTTTTGCAGCTGGTAATGATGAATCACGACCAGTTTTAACTGGTATCTTATTTTATTTAAAAGATGAGGAATTGGCTTTAGTAGCAATTGATGGTTTTAGATTATCCAAGAAAATATTAAAAATAAAAACTAAAATTGAAACTGAAGTAAAGGAAATTGTTCCTGCAAAAGCTTTAATAGAAGTAGAGAAATTAATTCGAGATGTAGCTACTGATAAAGATGAAATTGAGATTTTTTATATGAATACAAAGAATCAGATGTTATTTAAAATGAAAGATGTAGAACTTACTACACGTTTAATAGAAGGTGAATTCCCTGATTATGAACAAATTTTACCAAAAGATAAAGTTTTAAAATTACTAATTTCAAAAAGTGAATTTGCTGATATCTTGAAAGTAGTTATGATTTTTGCTCGTAATGTAATAGGAAATAAAGCAAAGTTTAGTATTGATACAGAATTAAATAAACTCAAACTTGCTGCAAATGTAGTTGATATCGGCAATAATGAAAGTTCAGTAAATATTTCTCAAGTTGAAGGTGATAATTTGGAAACTGGATTTAATGTAAAATTTTTATCAGAAATGATTAGTGCAATTGAGTCCAAAGATATTGAATTTCAGTCAAATGGTCCTACAGCTCCTGGAGTTTTCTTGGATACCAAAGATAGTAATTATATTCATGTAATTATGCCGATGCGGTTGGGGAATTAGGGAAAAGATAAAAAGGAATGAATTTATGAATAAAGGAATCTAGGAATCAAACATGACACTAGTAATAGTTTATTTTTATAATTTTGTTAACCTTTTAATCTTGTTAATATTTTAATAGTTCATTTATAATTTTTACTTGATACTTGATACTTGATACTTGATACTTGA
>JBAXHO010000073.1:0-8332 GCA_037138855.1 bacterium | reverse complement strand
TGCCTATTAGCACACGTTTTCAGCTTTGTGTTTATTTTTGATAAAGTCGGGAAAATTTATTTTGAGAACAGCCCAGTATTTGATCATCGAGATTGGAGTATGAGGAATTATAGCAGATGTGAGGCTCATTTCGTAGGATGCATTTTGGGAGAATTGCAGGGATGTATTGCAATACATCCCTGCACTATTTTCTCAGTTTGGGGGCGATGACGTATTTACAGTAGCTATTTTCAGGATTTTTCTTGAAAAATTGTTGGTGATCAGGTTCTGCTTCGTAAAATTTTATTAATTTCACAACTTCAGTAACAATCGGCTCTGTGTAACGCTTTTGAATTTTATCAATAATCTGAAAGATATCCGGTTTTTGAGAATCTTTAGTGAATAAAATGACTGAACGATATTGTGTGCCAGTATCGTTCCCTTGTTTATTGATGCTTGTTGGATCATGAGATTTGAAGAAAGTATTGAGAATCTTTTCAAGAGAAATAATTATGGGATCGAATTGCAATTCCACAACTTCCGCATGACCGGTATTACCAGTACAGACATCCTCGTAGCTCGGTTGGTCTGTATAGCCACCGGCATATCCTGAGCGTACAGAAATTATTCCCGGTAAATCAGAAAAGACGGCTTGAATACACCAAAAACAGCCACCACCTAGAACTATTGTTTCAATTGGGTTCATCGCTGATAAAATGTAATGAAATAGAATTAACACAATGGCGGGTATTTCTTTCAGTATAGCCTTCACCCTTAAAAACATGACCTAAATGTGCTCCACAGGTATTGCATTGAATTTCTGTCCGTTCTCCATCTGCATCAGGTAGGTATTTTAAAGCTCTTGGAATTTCCTGATCAAAGCTCGGCCAGCCACAATCGGAAGGAAATTTGTCTTGAGAATAAAATAGTTTAGCATTACAGCGTTTACAAAGATAGACACCTTTGGCAAAAGAATTGTTGTATTTACCGCTATAAGGTGCTTCTGTACCTTTGTTTTCAACAATTAATTTTTCTGCCGGGGTGAGTTGGTTTAGTTTCATGTTAGAGAAAACGTGAGAAAGTGGAGTTGGTCACGGGGAGAAGTAATAAGTATCAAGTATCATGTATCAAGTATAAAGTATAAAGTAGCAAGCAGAAAGCAGAAAAACATATAGGTTTTAGAGATCACTACTTGATACTTTTCTTTCTCCATTCATTCATCAGTACTGCTAATTTTTTCGCGGAGAGACCATAATTATCTAGAAGTGCTGTTTCATCATTACCAATAATTTTATCGGGAAGATAATTGGAATGTTTGGAGGTAAACTTATAAACTACAGCTTGCTTCAGATTTGTCCATTTGACATTAAACCCGCTAACTTCTTGCCATTTAGTAAATTGAATTGTAAATGAAGTACAAATAATAAAACCTTCAGATGTAAGTTTTAAATAGGCGGCTCCTGGTAAAGAGTTCATAATTCCGACAGGAACGCCTAAAACAAAAAATAAGACCAAAAAGCCCATTGGTTCATGATCTTTGATCATCCAAATTCCTCCAAGGGTAATAATACTACTGATGATTATTAAAAAGATGTTTTTCAGTTTACTCGGATAAAGAATTAATTCTACAGGGTTTTTCATAAATGTTACTGATTAAAAAATAAATTCATTTTGAAAATGTTCTAAGATCTCAATAATACCATCAGCATCGACGTGTGGGCCGACATAACCATCGTGATCAGTTACTAGTTTCTTCATTTCGTCAGAAGCGTTGGCAACTGTTGCAGTATATTTGCATACTGCCATAAAATTCCAATCCATCTTGGTATCACCAACTCCCAATACTTCATCCGGAGTAATTTTGTAATAATCACAGAGTTCTTTGATGGCACTACGTTTATTCACTCCAGGAGCTGTGATTAGCAACAACTGATCTGGCTCAAAACTAGGAGTAGTGGCCCACTGGAAGTTAAAATCCTGCTCAAAGTTACTGAAAATCTTTTTAAATGTAGCAACTTCATCTGGTCCACAAAAGATCATCGCCTTGGATAGTATTTCTTTTTTGGCAACTTCTCTGAGGTCAGCTACCCGAATCGGGTCGGTTATATTGCTGGAATCTTGATGTAGTTGGATGAAGCGACTAGTGCTTTTGGCATCAATATACCAGTTTTCCGCAGTAAAAAGTTCCCAGAAAACCTGGTACTTCTCAGTCAGATTAATCAGTTCAATGATTTTTTCACTGGAAATTTGATGAATCTTGAGTACTTTGTTTGTAAGCATATCCATCAGAAGGGAGCCGGCATCGGTAATATGAAAATTATTTAAATCTGCCTTTTCTGCTAGTAATTTGGTGGCAAAAGAAGCTTTACCAGTGCAGAGACTAATTGGAATACCCTTATCCTGTAGTTCTTTTAAATATTTTATTACTTTTGGTGACGGAAAAGGACGGTTATAACCTTGCTTAGTGCCGATAAGGATACCGTCGACGTCGAGAACGATGAGTTTGATCATGGAGAAAAGTTAAAAGATAAAAAAAGTATGAAGTATCAAGTAGCACGTATTAAGTAGAAAAAATTAAAATGTAGTGAACAAAAATTTTTGTTTAAATTAATCGATAAAGTATCAAGTATGAAGAAGCAAATTGAAAAAACACTATAATAAATCGGTAAAAATTTTATCCCACCACATTTTGGGAAATGACTGCCCTTGCTTATAATTTTCCTTGTTTAGCCAGAGTATATTTGCGATTTCATTTGCCGGCTTTGGTATCCCTTTGATTTCTGCTAAGTATACTCGCATTTGTAGGGGGCGATCTACTGTAAAGGCTCTTTCATAATCGAAATAACCAACTAGTTTCGCCTGGATTAGTTCAACTTGCAGCTCCTCAGCTAATTCTCGGGATAATGTTTCTTGATCTGATTCGTCTCCCTCCATTATTCCACCGGGAAGTAGCCAAAATCCTTTGTCATCCTGAACTACAAGGATTTCGCCTTTGATATTTCTGATGATGCCATTTACTGTGGTAATTTTATTCATGATTAATTTTAACACATTAAATTTGCTTGAAATGAATTTATTTATTATAATTAATGCATCAATGTTGCAATAATGAAATTAAATATTTTAAAACAAAAAGTAAATGAAGCTGGTGGTCGCATTACCAAAGTGCGTTTAGCACTTCTTAATCTGCTTTTGGATACAGAATGTCTGATGACTTTATCTGATTTAAAGGATGGATTAATTGAATTGCAGGTGCATCCAGACCGTTCAACACTTTTTCGGGAGTTAAATTATCTGGAAAAAATTAATATAATTTCCCAGAAGCTGCTTGATGGTATTGAATATTACGAGCTTAAAGAGGGGAAACATCATCATCATTTAATTTGTGAGAATTGTAAAAAAATCCAGAAAGTCGAACTGGATAAGCATTTAGGTGAACAGGAAGTTGAAATTGCTGCCAGGTTTAAATTCAAAATTAAAGAGCATCAGCTGGAGTTTTATGGCTTGTGCGAGAAGTGTGAGGAGAACGGTGAACGGTGAACGGAGAACGTAAGATATGAAGTAGTATAACGTTAGATTCCGGACAGCAAGATTTTCTAAACAAAGTTAAGAAAATCTAACTTCCGGAATGACGTGTAGGTAATTTGATACTAGTAATATTAAATTTTCAATTTTCGTGATACTTTAATCAGTGCTAAAACTTAACTACAAACGAATATTTTTTTTAATATTGATAGTCCTCATCCTTGAAGCTATTTTTATTTTTGCTGGGAATGCTTCGAAAAAGAACGAATCGAGTCAGCTCCAAGTGGTGACCACATTATTTCCACTTTATGATTTTGTCAGGGAGGTTGGCGGAGATAAGGTAAATGTGACATTATTACTGCCACCGGGAGTGGAAGCCCATAGCTATGAGCCGATGCCGAGCGATATTGTCACGATAAACAATAGTGATTTGCTGATTTATACCGGGAAATTTATGGAACCCTGGGTAGTGGATCTGAATAGTGGAATTGGTAATAGTAAATTATTACTTGTGGATAGTAGCCAAAATATCGAATTGATATCAGCGTCAGCTAATCAGGAAAATAGTAATCTAGATCCGCATATTTGGCTGGACTTTCATAATGCCGAGCAGATGGTAAAAAATATCTCAGCTGCTTTGATTATGAAGGATCCTAGCAACACTGATTCTTATCAGGAAAATAGTAGAATTTATTTAGAAAAATTAGCTGAGTTGGATTTGCAATATCAGGAAACCTTATTAAATTGTCAGAGCAAGGAGATAGTTTATGGCGGACATTATGCTTTCGGTTATCTGGCAAAAGAATACAACCTTAGTTATTATGCTGCTCAAGGCTTCTCGCCTGATACTGAACCTACAGCAACTGATCTCGTCAATCTTGTCAATACAGTAAAACAGAACAAAATAAAATTTATTTTTTATGAAGAGTTATCTAGTCCCAAGATAGCGGAAATGCTTGCTAGTGAAACCAATACAAAGCTTTTATTATTAAATACCGGTCATAATTTGACCAAAGATGATTTTAATAATGGTCAAACGTTTATCGGATTAATGCAAGAGAATTTAAATAATTTAATAACCGGATTACAATGTCAATAAAGCAAATTGCTATAGAATTAAGGAATGTATCGATAAAATATGCTGATTCTGAGGTGGTTAGTAAGGTTTCCTGCAAGATTATGAAGGGTAGTTTCGTGGGCTTGGTTGGTCCCAATGGAGCGGGCAAGTCGACAATAATTAAGGCAATCTTGGGATTAGTACCTGTCGCTAGCGGTAAAATTCTGCTCTTTGATCAACCGCATGATAAACTAGGAAACAAAAGGCTACTGGGGTATTTACCACAAAAGATTTCCGGGACCAATCCTTTATTCCCGGCAACTGTTGCGGAAATTGTCTTACTGGGATTAGTTGCTAGTAAAAGCTTTCCCAAGCTAATCACTAAAAATGATCGTTTAAAAGTAGCTGCTCTTTTGAACGAATTGAAGATCAAACACTTACAATCACGCATTTTTTCGGAGCTTTCCGGAGGACAGCAGCAAAAAGTAATATTGGCTCGAACCTTGATTGCTGATCCGGAAATTTTGATCTTCGATGAGCCATCTACAGCACTTGATCCCAATTCCAGAGAGGCATTTTTTCAGATAATTAGAAAATTGAACCAGGAGAAGGGTAAAACTATCATTTTAACAACCCATGATACTGGTTATATCGGAGAAGTTGCTGATCAATTGATGTATCTTGACCGAAAACTGATTTATTATGGTAGTTTTCAGGAATTTTGTCGTTCCGCAGAGATGGGTAAGCGTTTTGGAGAATATGATCAGCATTTAATTTGTCATCAACATCTTGATCATGAATATAATTGAGATTTTTCAATATGGTTTCATGCAACGGGCATTTCTGGCTGGGTCATTCATCGCTATGACTTGTGCGGTTCTTGGAATGTTTCTGGTGTTACGGAAAATGTCATTAATTGGGGATGGTCTCTCACATGTGAGCTTTGGAGCTATTGCCCTGGGTTTGTTCTTAGGAATTTATCCAATTTATATAGCAATCCCAATTGCTATTATCGGATCGCTAATTATTCTGAAAATTTCTCAGCAGGCAAAAGTATACGGTGATGCTGCGATTGGGATGGTATCTTCTGTCGGAATTGCGAGTGGAGTGATTTTAGCTGGACTTTCCAAAGGGTTTAATGTGGATTTATTCAGTTATTTATTTGGAAATATTTTGGCGATCAGCACTACTGAGGTAGTTATGGCAATGATATTATCCGGGTTTGTTTTATTTTTGATTTATCTCTTTTACTGGGAATTGTTTTCGATCAGTTTTGATGAGGAATATGCTCAGGCTTCTGGTATCAATACTGGATTCATTAATGCTTTACTTGCAATTTTGGCAGCGATTACGGTAGTGTTATCAGTCAAAGTCGTTGGCATTATGCTGGTTTCTGCATTACTTATTTTTCCGGCAGTTACTGCTTTGCAATTAGCTAAAAGATTTCAAACTACAATTTTTTTCGCAATGGTAATTGCTTTACTATCAGTTATTATTGGAATTATTTTATCATTTAGCTTTAATTTACCAACCGGAGCAATGATTATTATTTTAAATGCTATTTTGTTTGGATTGGCAATGATTTGGAAGAAGTTGGGATAGTAAGATTTTTAACAATAATATTAAAACTCCAGAATCTAGCTGGAGTTTTTCTTTTAGTGAAATGATTTAATTACGGACACTTTTAAATAATCAGTGCTCTAGGTGGATGATTAATCTAGAATGACTTTTAAAGGTTCTACCGTCACTTGATACTTTTCCCCAAGATGAAAGAATTGATCAGAATGATTGATATTATTGGCAATAAATTTGTAGACAGCATAACCAATTTTTTTAATTTTTGACTGTTTATTACCTAGAAAATAATGTTCTTTGGTAATGTGAAATAGCCATTCATGTTTATCGTCCAAGCCAACAATTTTTTTACTTTTGATGATTTGATTAACAATTTTTTCCACATCAGGATTTTCCATGAAGCCGAAATTTACCTGAATACTGGTAATACTTCCGGATTTATTATCATGGTAAAGAGTATTGATATCGATTCGATTTTTTTTGGCATACGGGTCTTTGAGAATTTGAACTGTCAAAAAGATTAAAAATTTAGGAATAATCCCATATCTTTGATAATAAACCTGGTAAAGAGGAGGTACTGCACTATTTATATCTGTAATCAGATTTGGTGTC
Source organism: bacterium (assembly GCA_037138855.1). Lineage (GTDB taxonomy): Bacteria > Patescibacteriota > Dojkabacteria > B142 > OLB20 > JBAXHO01. The sequence continues at coordinate 1,584 of JBAXHO010000073.1, read as the reverse complement.
ATAAATACACTAGGTAGCGCAAGCTCAATACTTTTTTCTTTTTTAATTTTTACTAAGTCTGAAATGGAACAATTCTTAATTGAAGCAATTACGGTTTCTGATTTTTCTTTACCATTTTTCCAGATTTTGATGAAAAAGAAGATAATAAAGGCAATTAGTAAAGGAATCCAGCCCCCTTGAGTGATTTTGAGTAAATTGCTGCTTAAAAATAAAAGCTCGATAAGAGCTAATGGAGCAAAGATTAATGCTGTTTTGAATTTAGACCAGCACCAGAGATAATTAGCGATGATAATCATTCCTAAGGTAGTGAGAAACATTACTCCGGAAACAGCCAAACCATATGCTGCGGCAATTTTTGTGCTTGATTTGAAGATTAAGACTAAAGCAATACATCCGATATAAAGCATCCAGTTGACTGCTGGAATGTAGATTTGACCATGATGGCCTTGATTGGTATGTTTGATCGTTAGTTTCGGGAAAAGTCCTAGTGATACTGCCTGGGCTGTAAGTGAAAAAGCACCAGAAATTAAAGCCTGGGAGGCTATAATAGTTGCTAAAGTAGCAATTATTACCATCGGGATCATTGCCCAAGTTGGAACCATAGAATAGAAGATACTTTCGCCTTTAATGGCAGTATTGGATAATAATAATCCTCCTTGACCAAGATAATTAAGAATTAATGCCGGATAGACTAATGAAAACCAGCTGAAGCGAATCGGTTTGCGTCCGAAATGTCCCATATCAGCATACATTGCTTCGCCACCGGTTACGACCAGGATGACAGAACCCATCACATACATTAACTCTTTGAGAGGTAAGGAAAAGGCAAAGCGAATCGCATAAAGAGGGTTTAGCGCTACTAGTATTCCCGGGTGGCGAATGATTTGATTTAAACCAAGGATAGCGATTGAAAAAAACCAGACAATAATAATCGGTCCAAAAATATTACCAACTTTGTGTGTCCCAAATTTTTGAAAAACGAAAAGTATAGTTAAGATACTCAATGTAATTGGGATAATATATGGTTCAAAACTTCCAGTAATAATTTTGATTCCTTCGACTGCAGATGTCACGCTAATGGCAGGAGTAATGATGCCATCTCCATATAAAAGACCGGCTGCAAGAACCAGTAGTCCGACAATAACTACGGCAAATTTGTTTTTTAAATGTTTGAGAATACTATATAGAGCAAATACTCCACCTTCACCATCAGCGTCAGCCCGCAAAACAAAAATCACATATTTTACTGTGACAATCATTGTTAAACACCAGAGCACTAAGCTAATGGCACCAATGACATCAAAGAAATTTCTTTCTAAATGGGCATGACCAAAGAAGATTTCGTTAACTGCATATAAAGGGGACGTACCAATATCACCATATACAACGCCAAGAGCACCAAGGGATAATAATAAAAGTGGGGCTAGACCAGTGTGTCTAAGCTTTTTCATTATATATTATGAAGATATATTAGATTTATTACTATTATACAACGAAATATATCTCAATGCAATACAAATGTGAAATTAGGCTTAATATCAAAAACGGGGGTCTAGTTTGACAGAATTTCTTCAATTATCTTAC
>JBAXHO010000072.1:0-8381 GCA_037138855.1 bacterium | reverse complement strand
ATTCATTTATCTAACGGTAACCGTTTCGGTAACACTTATGACTTATCTAATGGTACCTCCATAAATTCATTTTTCTGAAATGGTCACTTTATGTTAAAATCAAAAGACAATCATAGTTTGTTGTCAATTTTGATTTTTGGTCTTCGCAATTCGAACTTCGAGATTCGAAATTTGTGTTTGGAAGGGTAGCTCAGATTCAGCCATAGGCTGACCAGCCTCTGGCTGGGGTTAGAGCACGGGACTCAGGTTTTTTATAAAATTGAATAAATTATGGAAGGGTAGCTCAGATGGTTAGAGCACGGGACTCATAAGCCCGGGGTCGTGAGTTCGATTCTCACCCCTTTCACATAAATTAAAAGCTAAAAGTTATTAGTTAATAGTTAGAAAGATAAATTCTTTTTATATATTTTCTTTTAGCTTTTAGCTCTTATCTATTAACTAATTTTTTCATTTCTTTCCATTATCTTCTTAACTAAATAAAATTCTATGACACAAACAAACGAGCCAAAAACTAAAAAATCACAAGCGAAACCGGAAAGTAGCGTAAATGCTCCCAAAATTCAGCGGGTGGTGATGCAGCCACGTAAGAAGCGCTGGGGTGGTAATAATCTCTGGTATATTATCGGTGGTTTAATCGCAGTAAGTATAATCTGGAGCCTTTTTTCACCAGGATTAAATGCCCGCGAGATTGAATTAAATAATTTGATTCATAATTTAAAGAATAATCAATATGCTAAGCTTGATATTCGTGATGATGGTAAGGTTGTAGCTACTAAAAAATATATTGCACTTGCCAAAGGTAATATCCAGGAAATCAAATCTTCTGATAAAAAGTTGGTCGTTAAACAAATCACAGATAATAAACAAATCAAAGAGATTTCATTAAATGATCTGGCTGCCAAGTTGAAACCGCTTTCGCTTAAAGAATTGGTGCAAAGACTGAAAAATCGTGATACTACCAATATTCAAACAGTTTTCATTTCTGAGGATTTTATTTTAGCAGATGATGCCAATAAAAAGAATCCGGATTATTTGATCAAAGGTGCCAGTGAAGCTGATTTTCAAAAACTTTTAACTGAAAGCGGTATTGCTATAGATACGCTTACAACAAATATTGTTTATTTGAGAACTGCTGCTGAGACTAGTAAAACAGGTGATATTGAAAATCAGATTAAAAATAAAGAAGCACAGGAAGTTTTTGTTTTGGGGGATTATACTTTTTCTGTTTTAAAGAATGAAAAAATCGAACGAGAATTTGTCTGGCATATCTCTCAAAACGACTTTACAGAAATATTACAACGGGAAAAAATTACCCTGGAAGATCCTACTACCGATATTAATACGGTAGTGATTCCCAGAATTCCCTGGGGTGATTTATTTACCATTGCTATCCTGATTGGCTTTGGCACACTTGCCTTTCTGATGTTTCGAGGAGTACAGGGTTCGGGCAATAGCTTGATGAAATTCGGACAATCAAAAGCGCGATTAATATTCGGACGTAAACCGGATGTGACCTTTAAAGATGTGGCTGGAGTGGATGAAGCAAAAGATGAATTAGAAGAAATAGTACTTTTTCTAAAAGATCCTAAACGATTTCTCAATCTGGGAGCTAGAATTCCCAAGGGTGTGCTGATGGTTGGAGCTCCTGGTACTGGTAAAACTTTACTTGCTCGAGCGATAGCAGGTGAGGCTGGTGTACCGTTCTTTCATACTTCAGGATCAGAATTTGAAGAAATGTTAGTTGGTGCAGGTGCTTCTAGAGTACGGGACTTATTTGAAAAGGCCAAAAAAGCTGCTCCTTCGATCATTTTTATCGATGAAATTGACGCTGTAGCTAGAAAACGTGGTACCACGATTCAATCAGGCACAACTGAACAAACTTTAAATCAGATTCTTGTAGAAATGGATGGTTTTGAGAAGAATGTAAATGTGATCGTGATAGCAGCAACCAATCGTCCAGATGTTCTAGATAAAGCAATATTACGCCCTGGTAGGTTTGATCGGAGAATTGTCCTTGATCTACCTGATATTGAAGGCCGTAAGCAAATTATTAAAATTCATGCTAAAAATAAGCCTTTAGCTAAAAGTATTAATTTAGAAACGATTTCCAAGAGGACGGTTGGATTTTCCGGTGCTGATATTGAGAATATGTTGAACGAAGCAGCTATTATCACAGCCATTGCTAATAGAAAAGAAATAACTTTTGAGGATATCGAGGAGGCAGCTAACAAGGTTCAGATCGGTCCTGCCAGAAGGAGAAAGCGAACTGAAAAAGAACTAAAAATGACTGCATATCATGAAGCAGGACATGCCATCGTTATGAAGAAAACTCCTGAACATGATCCAGTACACCGGGTGACGATCGTGTCGAGAGGCATGGCTCTGGGCTATACGATGCCTCTCCCAGAAACTGATGAGCTTCAGATCAGCAAGACTAAAATGCTATCTCAAATTACAGCCTTGGTAGCAGGATTCGTTACTGAGGATATGATTTTTGGAGATGTCACTAGTGGTGCTTCCAATGACATCGAAAAAGCCAGCAATCTGGCTCGTAGAATGGTCAAGAGCTTCGGTATGAGTAAGCGAATGGGTCTGATTAAATACGGTGAAGACCAGAGTTCGCAGTATCTTGGCTACAATTATGAAGAATCGAAGAATTATTCAGAATCGACAGCTCGGGAAATTGATGAAGAAGTAAAACGAATCATCGATGAATGCTATGCTAAGGCCAAAAAAATTCTCGAGGAGCATAAACCAATTCTCGATAAAATTGTCGCTGCTTTGCTTGATAAAGAAGTATTAGATGACAAGGATTTCGATGCATTTTTTAAGTGAGACGGTGTCCGGTGATCGTTAAGCGGAAGAAGTAGAATTAGAGCGGGGAGGCAGAGATGTCTCCTCGTTTTGAATTTTTGAGTTTAGTTTCTTTGATAAACAAGTATGGAAAATACATTTTTGTTTATCTGCATTTTTTAAGTTAATTTTGAAAGTTTTTCAGGAATCAATAGATATTATTAATTTGTCTGTGGCATTTGACTGCTTTGTAATCTTTCTGCATTCTGAAGCGCTGCTTTAAATGAAGCTATTCTTGTAAGCTGTTGTCCTTCAATTGAGTTATCTTTCCAATCTCTTTTAAATTGTTGATGAAATTTTGGTTTTAATCTCGGATCAATTTTTCTTGGTCGTAAACTATTTTTCTCTTGAAAATGCCTAAGGGTTTGACCTTTGAGCGCATTAGGGTGTTGTCCTTTTAAAATTTTTGGGCTAACTTCATCGCAAAGTTGATCATGTTGGCGTCTAAGTTCTCTTATTTGTTCTTCAAGTGGTGCTGTCAATAATTTATGTCGAGCTTGTAATTCATTTAATATTTTAGATTGGGTAATTGGGTCCTGATCAGTAGCTATACTTATTGCCCCTTGTGGTAGTGTATTTGGAGCAAAAGTATTTTCGCAATGTGCAACGATTTCTCTTGCCGTTAATTGTAAGTCAGCTGCATTTCCAGTAAGAAGCGGTCCATCAATAATAAAGTCATTTAATTGTAATGCTTCAGATGGTAGTTGTTTACCTCTGATATCCGTTTCGTTTTCACCAATTCTGCAAATTTTTTCAGCTAAGGATACTATTCCTGATATATCGGATTCGGCTTCAGTTGTTAGTTGTCTGACATCTTGCATTTATTTTGACCATTAATAAATTATGATTAATCGTATTATATATAAAGATATTTATAAATACTTATTATTAGTATTTATTTTCCCTTTTTATAAGTCTTTGCGGAATCATGATTTCTTTAGAAATAGGTACATTTGATAGATCGTCAATCCCAGCCTTTCCAGCATAGAGTGCCTTCAGATCACCACCATTTTCCAAGTAATTTTTGACTTCCAGCATGCCTTCATAATACATCGCTTCGTGTCCGTAGACACCGGGTAAACTAGTATCAGAGATGCCACGTTTCAGTCGGAAAGTTCTCCGAAATGCTAATTCTTTGGTAAAACCGTGATCGCAGAAAAATTCAAAAACCTCGCGAAATGAGCTGGTCTGAGCGAGTTTTCCGGCGAGATATTTGAGTGCATGGTGTTTTCTGCTGACTAAACTAGTGGTGGAAAGATAATCGCCAAGAAATGATGCTAAGCCTTCCTCAGTCTTGATATAAAAGGGGAGTGGCTTGGAAAATAATGGATCATTTTGGTTTTTCATATTAATGGCCCGGAAAATATGCCCATCAATTTCGTGAGCCATGACACAATCGAGATCACAAAAGTCCCAGTTGACCTCGCGGGAGATTAAAATTACATTCTCTGCTGCTTGGATCCGGAAGTAAAAATCATGTAGATCAGAAATCTCAGCATGCCAGTTTGGTATTTGATTATCGAGAAAATACTGATTGATTATTTGTCGTGCTTTCTCAGGTGTAGCAGTATCTTTGGCTGAAAAATCTGCAGATATCTTGGCGTCTTGTTTAGCTTGGTTTAACGTCTTTGTGTCATAGTCACATTGATAGAGTTTCAATGAGATATTTGAGTATTCCTGATTATCACGTGCTAAAAGCATTATCAATTTGAGTTCTAACTCCTTGAGCTTATTGAAAATAATTTTTTCTGTGATTTCTTCAGAAAAGTTTTGCTTGAGTAATTCTTTGGTTTGAACAAATTTAGTAGTTAAAATTTCTTGAGGAATTTCTGGATAAATTAACTGCGGATTTACTATTTTATTTGCTAGAAAATTAGATTTTTCTATTTTTAAATTTTGTGGAGTTAGTAGATAAGTGGCGTTGATATGGGATTTCAATGAATGTAGTTGTGAAGTGATTTCTGATAGCTTCATGTAAATGAGTTCAATAGGATGATTATAGCATTCTAGAATGTTAAATGTATCTTAGCATTTCAATTAATTTTAAATTTTTATAAAGTTATTAATTCTTTGTAATTTTAATCACCACTAGTATCTGGTGGGGGATCTGGCGGCCTCGCCCCCATAAGTTAATTATTCAGAAATTTTTTGACTACTCGCAATGTGTTTGATTACAAGAATTGAAAGAAAGCGGTGAACGGTAACCAGTGTCCGGTGATCGGGAAAAATGTACTTTATCTCAATATTCTGACTATCCCTCGCAAAGCATCAGCCTTTTGTTTTTGGTCCGTAAAACGATAAAGATATTTAGCGAAGCGGTGTTCTGGCTGATTAGTATATTCCGAAAATAATTTAGCTTGTTCAAAGAATACTGGATCATAAAGCAGCATTAAATCTAATCTTAACCGGTAACCGCGGTCGAGTGGTGTATGTTCATAAAAATTGTAAATTGCCTCACCGAATAATGTTGGTTGCTCATCTTCTGGAGTAGCTTGAATTTTGCCATTTCTGATTTCAAACGAGCCTAAATGTAAATCGTAATCATAAATCTCAAACTGCTCATGACAAACTGATTTGCGGGTTGGGTCATAGCGATCAGTTCCATTTTTACAGATAGCTGTAACCAGTTCTTCCAAAGATAGATTAGGGTGATCATCTTTACTGAGAACTCTTTCCAGATATTGTCCATCCGGGAAATTAGCTTCAATTTGCTGATCGACGATCTTGCCCAAGCTGATGTAATCTGGCTTGGAAGCGATTGTATACTGTGGTAACGATACTTCGATAATTTTGAAGGGATTTTTCATTTTTTGTAATTACACTGTTTCCAAGACTATTGGGGTATTGTAGCAAATGGAATGGAGGAGGGGAAGAGGGAAAGTAGTAAGTATCAAGCAGGTTGTAGCAAGGGATATTTTATAGTAAAGATTATTATTTTGATTTATTGGTCATATATGATTTTGGAGACATCTAGCTCCTTTTGTAAGAGCGAGGTTTTCTTTTGGATTTAAGTTTGGTGCGTTTGCTGTTATGTTTGGGCCCCACATTGCGAATGGACAAGGGGTATTAGTTATTCGACAATTAATCATTTCCTTGTCAATTTGTGGACACCAATCAAGTAATATAGACTTTGCGCCAGCAATTAAAGCTCTAAGTGATCTTCCTGGAATTGGAGTTCTTAACTCAGCAACTTTAGCTGCAGGATCTCTCTCTCCATTTGTCCATCCTACACAATAAATTGGCATAAATATCTGTCAAAAAATAAAAGTTAGTAGTTAGTATACTCCTAAATTATTGGAATTAGGTAGAAGTTATTAGATAAGAATCTAAGAATAGGGGAATCTAGATTCTTAGCTTCTTTTTTTATATTTTTTACCTTTTACCTTCTAACTTTTATCTATTAACTTTTTTCCTCTCCACTATCTACTGACTTCTAACTACGATTTCTTGTATAATTACCTTTTCTCAATCAAATTTATAAAAATGCCACCAAAAGAATTTTCCTGGTCACAACTAATCAAAGCTTTCTGGTATTTTTTGGGTAAATATCGAGCGAGGCTTCTGTTTTGGATTGTCATTCTTATTATATGTTATAGCTACGAGTTTATTCCAATTTTTGTGCTGGGGAAAATAGTTGATTATTTTATCAAAACGCCTCTGCCACAAGTGAGCTTGAGATATCTTTATCTCCTGATAGGCATTCTTGGTGCTGGTACTTTTTTCGTTTCCCTGATTCGTCTTTCTGCCAAAAAATATGTTGGAAATATCCGAGCTGAGGTGAAATATAACATTCGTGTAAATGGTTATCAGCGTTTGTTAAACTATTCTCTCAAATGGCATGATCAGGAGAATAGTGGAAATAAAATTCAGCGGATTAATACTGGTTCGAATGCTATGAGGGATTTTATCAGTCTTGCCTCCAAGGAATTATTGCAATTAGTTGCTTATATTATCGGTACTTTACTCATTTTCCTATTTATTGACTGGAAATATTTTTTATTTCTCTGTGTATATTTGATTTTTTTCTGGATAATTCAAAAAATTTTTTATCAGCGGATTGTGGCTATAAATCAGGATATAAATCGGACACAGGAAGAATCTTCTGGTAGTTATCAGGAAGGTCTTTCCAATATTTTAGCGATTAAAAGTTTAGGTGTTGGAAATTCATTTAAGCAAAAAATATTTGCCGTGGAAGAAACAAACAAATCATCCTGGATTAAGTCAGTGACTCTCGGAACCAATAAATGGAACCTATTACAGTTCGTGAATACTATTGCACTTTGTATTTTTCTTTTCCTAGTAGTCAATGATGTTACTGTAAAGATTATTTCAATCGGTCAAATTTTAGTTTTTTGGAATTATTTTAACAAATTGGTCAATTCCGCTGGAGATGCTACAAATTATTTTGACCAATTCGTAGAGACCAAGGAAGGTATCGCCCGAATGATGCCAATTTTTAATGATGACTTGGAGCAGGAGGCCTTTGGTAAACATAAATTTCCTTCAAACTGGCAAAAAATTCGCTTTATCGATAGCTCATTTAGCTATCAAACTGAGACTAGAACATTGCAGTTGAAGAAAATAAATTTAGAACTCACGAAATTTCAAAAAATTGGGATTGCTGGTGCATCAGGTTCTGGTAAGTCGACATTTGCAAAATTATTATTACGGTTATATCCTTTAAATTCAGGACAAATCTGTTTTGATGAATTAAATTTAAATAAAATTGACCATACTGCTTTGACTAATAATATTACTGTGGTAATTCAGGAATCAGAATTATTTAATTTATCGCTTTTAGAGAACATTACATTGCTACAAAAACTATCCGGTGAGCGACTTCAGAAAGCCTTGCAAATTTCTCAACTGGAAGAATTGGTTAGTAAATTACCTGATGGGTTAAATACCTTGATTGGAGAAAAAGGCTATCGGCTCTCTGGTGGTGAAAGACAAAGAATTGGGATTGCTCGAGCGATTTATCGTAATGCACCGATTATTATTTTTGATGAAGCAACTTCGCATTTGGATGTTAAAACAGAAGAAATGATTCAAAATTCTTTAGAGAGTGAGCTCAAGGGTAATACTTTGATTACCATTGCCCATCGTGTCAGTACTTTAAAAAATTCGGATATTATCTATGTCTTTAAAAATGGAAGTGTAGTTGAGCAAGGCACATTTCATGACCTAATTACCAATCCTAAGTCCGAATTTTATCGACTGAATTACACAGCAGGCGGTAGACGGGATTAGGTAAAAGTTATTAGTTAGAAGCTAATAGGGAGAAAATTAAAATCTGGAATTGAGTGTCGGATCTCGCATCAAGAAGGGCTGGGAAGTAGTATATTGTTAGATTCCGGACAGCAAGATTTTCTAAACTAAGGTTAAGAAAATCTAGCTTCCGGAATGACGTTAGGGCTGCTTGACATCACTAGTATGTCGTTTTAGAGTCAGTTACGAGTTACGAGTTACTAGCTACTAGCTACTAGCTACTAGCTACTAGCTACTAGCTACTAGCTACTAGCTACTAG
>JBAXHO010000071.1:0-8396 GCA_037138855.1 bacterium | reverse complement strand
TGGAATCTGGAATCTGGAAGAATTGTGCAATTTGAAATTTGGAATTTGGAATTTGCAATTTGGAAAAGAATGAAAAAAGTTAGAAGTTCCAGCTATAGGCTGGTAAGCCTTTGGCTTAAAGAGATAATAGTTAGAAGATAATAATTAGGAAATCAAAGATCAAATTTTCTCTTCTACTAGATACTAGATACAAACTACCAGCTACTAATTTACTGATTTCAGATTCCGGATTCCAGTTTTCAATCTTTTCAATCTTTTTAATTTCTAATACTAACTGTCCAAAAATTTTTGGACACTACGAACGTTTTTGTCTACTTGATACTTAATACTATTCAATCTAACCATGTCACAAATCAACTTCAATCTCAATCACGTAAAAACTTTAGATAAACTCCTCCTTACAATCCCTGGAGTTAAATCCGGCAAAATGTTTGGTTATCCGGCATACTATTGTCAGGGCAAATTATTTGCTTGCGTTTATGAAGTGGGAGTCGGAGTCAAAATCCCGGAAACATTTGCCCAACAATTATTAAAACGTACATATATTGTAGCTTTCCAGCCGCTCGGCCGGCCTAAAATGAGAGAGTGGGTGCAAATCAATCACCAAAACTCCAGCGATTACCAAAAAGATCTACCTATTTTTAAAGAGGCTATAAGGTTTGCGGGGAAGTAGATGAGAAAATTAGAAGTTCCATCTATAAGCTGGTAAGCCTTTGGCTTAAAGAGATAATAGTTAGAAGAAGATAAGAATCTAGGAATCTGGAAAGATTATGCAATTTGAAATTTGGAAATTGCAATTTGGAAAAATCGTATTAATTAGTATATCGATAGATTCCGGATTCCAGTTTCCAATTTTTAATCTTTTTCCTAAACATATTTCAGGATTAATCCGTTAACTCGTTAATATTTTAATTCGTTAACCCATTAATATTTTTATTATTAATTTTTAATTCCAACTACGAGCTACTCAGCTACCAGCTATTTCTCTTAAAGATACATCATCACAATCCCTACAATCGCGAGCGTAAGCCCAAGCAGCTTCTGCTGCCAATGCTGTTTTTCTTTAAAAAATGTGATGCCGAAAAGCACTGGAATAATTAAAGTAATTGTTTTTTGAATCGGAATAAAGCGGGAGACATCCATATTTTGCAAAACGTAACTGCCAAGTAACCAGGCAGAAATTGTTAAGAGCGACATCAATAAAAATACGCCGAAACTTTTGCGAATTAGTTGAATGCTTTCTCTGATCGCCTTTGGCTTACTAATGAATAGAGTAATTGCAATTAATAAACTATTGAGAAAAACATAAAAAACCGAGTTAATTTTCGTGAGAATAAATTTATCTAAATTGCTGGCTACTGCTGCCACAAAAGCAGAGCCAAGGGTGAAAATAATTCCGGCACTAAGGGCAAATTTTCTACCTTTCCAGAGAATGATCAGATTACCAATGAGAATTATCAAAAGCCCGAGATAATTCCAGATATTCAAACGTTCACCAAGAAAGACAATACCCATGAGAGCAGAGAAGAGAATCGTTAAACGTAAGACAATACTCATCACTGAAATATCGATCCGCTTCAAAGCAGCATACTGAAAAGCAACGCTCATACCATACGCTGCAGCGGAAATCACAGCCAGAATTATCAATCCCCAATATAACTGAATACCTTGGGGTTTCACCAAAAAATATAATAAAATTGGCAAACTGATCAGTGTATCCACTAATGCATTTCCTAAAGCCATCGCCTGCGCTGAGCCTTTTTCGCGACTAATTTTTTTGGAAACCAAATACCCGATGCCACGGATGACGCCGGCGAGAAGCATTAAACTAAACATTGTAAAATCTGCTAATTTCAGTAATTATACAGAATTTACGAAAAGATTTCATACCCATTACTCAATTATCAATTTACTTGAAATAACTTTATCAAGAAGAAAAGGAGATTGCATCATTCGGACATGACCTGATACATTCTCCACATGCAATACATAATCGTAAATTTATTTTTGGAAATTTAATCTTTGTAATAGCCTCTTGAGTACATTCGCTAACATAAAAGCCTCCACACCCTCCATCATTTCCTTTGCATATTTTTTCATCAATAACTGGAATGGGTATTTCAAGCGACATTTTTCTCTGGAAATATCTATCCATTATATCATTCTTATTACTTTCTCGCTAAAAGACAATTGATATTTTCTTTGCTATAATGATTTAGTAAAAAGTATTAAAACGAATGACTCAACCAATTATCCTTTTTGATATAGATTTTACCTTATTTGATACAGATATATTCATGTACGCGCGTGATGCCTATCTGGCGAAGCTGCTTCAAAAAGATCTAAAAATTGCAGTTAACTATCGGGTAGAATATTTTCAAACTCTTACTAATCGTCGGGAATTTGATCCAAAAGAATTTTGTCAATTTATTGCAGTTAATGAATACATTTCTGCCACAACGCTTTATCAACAAATGTATGAAGAAAAATCATTGTATCAGCAAGCTTTATATCCTGAAGTTAAAGAAGTTTTAACTAAATTTCAAAAACAAAATTATCAAATCGGAATTTTTAGTGAAGGGATAGAAAGCTTTCAATTAAATAAGTTACGTTTCTGTGAAATATTTGATTTCTTCGATTCAGAATATATTATCATCTTTGCTGATAAAACTACTCCAGAAGCTCTCGTCAGCTTGCCATCTCAAGCATGGATCGTTGATGATAAATCTGAAATTTTGGAAAAAATTGCTGCTATACGTCAAGATTTAAAATTAATTTTAATCAAGCGCCAAAAAATAGCTTCAACTAAAACCTTTATTAAAACAAATGACAAACAATTAAATCGGGCTTTCACGATAATTAATAATCTTTCAGAAATAAATTGACAACAAACTTTCTCCCCAAATTTAAACTCATTCCAGGTATCCTTAACAATTTTTCAAGCAGTTTAATTTCACATCCTGCCAATCATGATTTCTGGCAAGAAATTATTAAATTAATACCTATAGAAATAAATTTATTAAAATTAATAAATCTTTCTGATCACACGATTATTATGAATACTTTGGAGAAGTATCGCTTACATTATCTTCAGCAAATTGTTAAACTAGGAATAGAAATAAATTCAATAAGATCCTTTGATTTAATATTTGCTGTTGAAAATCCGACACAAACCAACTTTAAAATCATTCAACTACAAATCATTCTCACTATTAACAATAAACAATTTCAAAGTGTCGAGCAACTTACGCGATTTGATTAATTCTAAAGCAAATTAAAATAGCTAAAAATAATAAAATCTGCCCATAACCAACAATCAAAATCAAGCTTCAATTTATCAAGAAATAATATGAAGAATTCTAATTATTTAATGAAGAAATCACTGTTAGTTCTAATTACAGCCGGATCAATCTTGCTATATTTACCAATCAATCGCCTGATCACTGATGGTTATGAGCTTCAGCTAGCAATCGATGACCGAATTCCTTTATTGCCAGTTTTTGCCATACCTTATCTCTGTGCTTTTGCATATTGGCTTCTGACAATTATCTTCATAAATGATACACAACCAAAAAATATTATAAATCGTTTTAATCTGATCATTATCTTGGCGAGTGTCCTGTCATGTCTTATCTATGTATTTATTCCAACCTATGTCACTCGTCCCATCATCACACAAACTGATATTTATTCTCAAATACTCAACTGGATTTATACTAATGATCATATTTATAATGCTGCGCCAAGTGGACATACTTTTTATACAATTATTTGTTCCTGGGCTTTATGGAAAGCTATTCCCAAATTAAAACTTATCTGGCTACTGCTTGCAATTTTGATTATCAGTTCCACAACACTTACCAAACAGCATAATTTTCTGGATATTTTTTCTGGGGGAATTTTTGCCTGGTTAATTATTCTACTATCAGCTAAACTTACTACAAAAAAATAACTTTTTTATTGCAAAACATGTCTAAAAGTATCAAATCTGAACTGGAAATAATTCCAGGAATAGGGAAGAGCATTGCCCAGGATTTAGAAAATATTGGGATAACCAAAGTAAAAGATTTAATTGGAAAAAACCCAGAAGCTTTATTTGAGAAATCAAACCAATACAGAGGATCGATCCAGGATCGTTGTTTACTTTATGTTTTCCGCTGTGCTATCTATTTCGCTGAGAACCAAAAGCACGATCCGGAAAAACTTAAATGGTGGCATTGGAAAGATTAAAAATACATTTTGTTTTTCTAATATTTTATAATTGTTATACTGTTTTAAATTTCATAATTAAAATACCCTTACACTATGAATTCAGTTTTTATAATCATCTTTAATTTCTTTTTATTATTTCTAATTTGGTTTACCTTCTGGTACTGTTACAATTTTCTTTTATTACCAAAAGGATATAGTACCGAAAAAACACCATTACAGCTAAGCCTGATTTTTCTAATTTTAAGTGTTGTTTGTATCGCAATTGGATTCGGACAAAATAGCTTTGATAATCTGCAATATCTTTTTCCAATTGTCATCATTGCCATTGCTGCTTATCTGATAAAAAAACGGGAAGCTGGCAGAATCATGAATACACTGTTTCAAATGTCCTGGCTTTTTGCCTTCACAGGAATTTTTCAGACAAATTTTGTATTATTAATGTTAATCTTTTTTGGTGGCCATCTTCCGGCTTTTTTAGTAAAACATCTGCATATTCAAGCCAAAGTAATTATTATGATTCTCGCAGCACTAGGTGCTTTAGTTTTTTCCCTTATCCTGACTTTGCTTCCCACACCCATTTCTTTCTTTAGTATAATGATCATTCACTATTTGTTTTATGCCATATTCCGCCCTTGGGATCATAAATGGAAGTTGAATCTTGTAAATTAAAAATTATAAATCTATGAAATCGAAGTTCGAAACACAAATCTCTTTCTAACACGGTTTACAGTTCTGCAAACTCTCCATTGATTTCAGATTCCAATCTCCGCACTCATTGGAGACGACGACGTCTCCCCTATATAGATATTCAACGAATTTCCAGATTTAACTTCTCGATTTCTTTATTCTTTTTTGCTACTTGCTACTTTTTTTTCATCAAACAGAACAAAATTTTTTGTTCACTACATTTTCCTTTTTTATACTTGATACTTGATACTTGCTCTTTTTTCCAAATTCCTCGCTTTTTTGCGTTGCAATACAATGAAAATTTCTCTGACATATATTAATCTGGAATAGCAGCATGATCAAACCTGCACTATTTTATTCTTTACATTGCCCACCATGCCTAAGAAAAGATTCCCTGCGCCAGTAGAAAAATTACTACTGATCAATTTTAAGTATCCCAGCGTCGATCTTACTGAGTTATTGGATCTGGAAAATAAACTCCGCCAGATCATCGAACAATCAGATCTCGGCCGGGTAGATGGTAACGAAATCGCTCTTGATGGTGATGATGCCAGTTATTTTATCTATAGCCCGAATCCCAAAAAAATTCTGGAAATGATCTTACCGATCCTGAAGCAGGTGAAATTCATGCAAGGAGGAGAAGCTATAATTATTTTATCTAATAATGAAACCTATACTATCCCCATCTGAAAAACAAAAAGTTTGATTTCTCCTGAAAACTAAAGGATAATCGAAATAATTATCAATTTACT
Organism: bacterium; assembly: GCA_037138855.1. Taxonomy (GTDB): domain Bacteria; phylum Patescibacteriota; class Dojkabacteria; order B142; family OLB20; genus JBAXHO01. The sequence goes on along the minus strand of JBAXHO010000071.1, from coordinate 2,745 downwards.
ATTATGATCAATGTTTCGAAATTTCGACTACCGAACCATACCAAATGGAAGGTGGCCCTGAAAACTTTACCTTTTGTAATTATTATTGTTATATGTAAATCTTTAATTCATTATTTAGGAGCTGAATTTTTGACTTTAAATTCATTATTTACTGCCATCATCTCCGCCAATATTTTTCTAATCGGTTTTTTGATCTCCGGCACATTAGTAGACTATAAAGAAAGCGAAAAAATACCTGGTGATCTCGCCTCCAGTCTAGAGACTATGGCAGATGAAGGGCTAATAATATTTAAAAATAAAAAAAGTAGAGAAGCTAAGAAGTTTTTACAAAAATTATTTGAATTTAATAAATCCTTACTTGCCTGGTTTTACAAAAAAGAAAAAACTACAATTCTACTGAACAAACTTCAAGCTTTTAATGATGATTTTCTCGCCTTTGAAAGTCAGACCCAGGCCAATTTCATAGTCCGCCTGAAACAAGAACAGAACTTAATTAGAAAGTTGATTCATCGTACACATACTATAAGAGAAACCTCTTTTCTTGGATCAGGCTATGCTATAGCTGAAATCATTACGACAATTTTAGTTTTTGGATTAGTTTTTATCAAAATGGAACCTTTTTATGAAAGTATCTTTTTCGTCTTCTTTGTCAGTTTTATCCTGATCTACATGATCTATTTTATCAAAGACCTGGATAATCCTTTTGGCTATTCTCAAAAAGAAAATCTGGTGGAAGAAGTTTCCTTAAAACCTCTCACTGATTGTCAAAAAAGATTGGAAGAAATAATACAAACTGTAAAATAAAAAATAAAAATGCAAACTATTCTTGACAAGACTCGTGCCCAATTAAAAAAATTAGCTGATCCCAAGATCAAGAAAAGCACTCAACACTTTTTCAAGGAGCAGGTCAAAGCTTATGGGTTAAAAACTCCTCTAGTTACTCAGATCGCTCGGGAAAATTTTAAGTTTCTCAAACAGGAAAGCAAAAAATCTATCTGGCAATTATGTGAATCACTCTGGCAATCGGGTTATCTCGAAGAATCTTTCATCGCTTGTTCCTGGTCCTATGCCCTCCGAAAGCAGTATTTACCAGAAGATTTTCAGATTTTTGAAAAATGGGTAGGTCAATACATTAATAACTGGGCTTCCTGCGATACTTTCTGCAATCATACAATCGGGACTTTTGTCTCCATGTATCCGGAATTTCTAGCTAATTTAAAAACCTGGGCCAAATCCCCAAATCGTTGGCAGAGAAGGGCAGCAGCTGTTTCCCTCATCGTCCCTGGTAAACGCGGCTTGTTTCTTGAAGATATTCTAGCGCTTGCTGAAATCTTACTCCGTGATCCAGACGATATGGTCCAAAAAGGATATGGCTGGCTGCTCAAAGTCACGAGCCAGGCACATCAGCATGAAGTATATCAATTTGTATTGAAACATAAGGATGTCATGCCGAGAACTGCATTACGTTATGCGATAGAGAAACTACCAGCAACAATGAAACAAAAGGCGATGGAGAGGGAATAATAGCTGGTAGCTGGTAATAAAAACTATAACAATAAGACTAAAGTTGTCAAATATTCAGTGAAGTTGCCAACAATTTTAAATTTACATATTTAAAGAAAAAAATGCTTCAAAAAAATTCTAATGAAAATATATGGGATAATTTAGCTCAATCTGATGTGCCATGCTCCAGACCAAATCTCCTGTTAACTGCAATTAAAGCAAAAAACTCTCTCAACCCGAATAATATCCTGGGAGATTTAAAAGGGAAAAAAGTACTTTGTCTGGCATCGGGCGGGGGACAACAAAGTCATGGCTTTTCATTACTCGGTGCAGCAGTCACAGTTGTTGATTTTAGTGAAGCACAATTAGAAAAAGATCGTTTGATCGCCAAAAAGTTTAATTACCCAATTAGAATTGTAAAATCTGAAATGAGTGATCTAGCTATGTTCAAAGCTCAGGAGTTTGATATAGTCTATCAGCCATATTCCATCAATTATATTCCCACCATCTCCAAGTTATTCTCAGAAGTTGCTCGAGTCACAAAATCCGGTGGTATCTATCACCTGATGTTTCATAATCCTTTCGTCCATGGCTCCTGGAAAGATGGCTGCTGGGGGAAAGAATGGGAAACGAAAGAATTATGGCAAGAAAAAGGTTATCCGATCTGGCAACCATATCAGGAAAGTTATCCAATTCAAACCTCAGATCAGCACTGGAATTTTGACAATCAAAAAGGTAAGCCCCAAAAAGTCGAAGGTCCACAAGAGTATAAACACACGCTAGGAGCTATTTTTAATGGCTTGATCGAAAATCACTTCGATATTTTTAGATTTGATGAATATAAAAATGAAGTTATTTCAAAAGCGAAACCTGGCACCTGGGAACACTACGTTTCAGTCGCGGCACCCTGGTTATTTTTGTGGGCAAAGAAACGTTAGTAGCTATATATTTTTATAATCTAATGATTAACCAAACGTAGGAAGAAATGCAAACAAAGTAAATTAAGAATAAGAGTAATTTCCTAAATCAGAGATAACTAGTTTTTTTCTGATTCCAGTGTTAAAATCCATATATAAAAATTTTCTTTATATATGACGGAAACCGCTCTCAAGATCCAAGCAATTGAACCTGAAAATATTGAAATACGTCCTGAGGGTGGAGTAAATATTACAACACCGGAAGGTGACTCTCAACACCTAAAAACTGGTCCTTGTCTTCTGGGAATTGCTAGTTATCTTTGTC
>JBAXHO010000070.1:0-8448 GCA_037138855.1 bacterium | reverse complement strand
CTTACAGCTCGATTTATTTCGGGATTAAAGTGAAACTTTTAGCGGACAGCAGTGAAGGGCGATATGTCCGGATTTAGCCAGCCTGGTGAAGCTGAAAAAGTTAAGACACGAGCCGAGCAATTGAATTATTCATTTATTCCAGAAAGTTTTCAGACTAATTATTGGGGCAGTGCTCCGGGATTAATAAATTTTCGGGTTGATCTTGATAATACAGATTACGTGGTACTTGCAAAATTACTGGAACTCAATGCCACTCAAGAAAGTCATCTAGGTTCACTGATTAAATATGCCCGTGATCAGAAGAAGTCCATTCCGGATTTGAAAACTTTGAAAGAGTTACTACTCTATTTAATTAAATATCCTGAAAAAGCAATTGGTTCAAGTAAAGAAAGCTTGGGAGTGATTGTCCGAAAAATTGATAATTTAGAGTTTAGTGATTTTGAGCAATTTTTTGGTGAACCAGAATTCAATTGTAATGATTTTTTGGGTAAAGCAATTAATATCCTTTGGTTGCAGAATTATCAAAAGCAACGTTTTAATGCAGGCAATCTGGTCTCTTTTTTTCTCAGTAAATTATATAATGATCTTCCTGAAGTAGGTAATGTGACTAAACCAAAATTAGTGATCTTCATTGATGAAGCACACCAAATCTTTGATAATGCAAATCCCAAGTTAGTAGAATTGATCGTGACAATCTTAAAACAGATTCGTTCCAAAGGCGTAGGCATTATTTTTAATACCCAAAATGCTGATGATATTCCGGAAAAGATTCTCGAGCAATTAGGATTGAAAATTCAGTTTGCCTTGCGGGCATTTTCTTTGAAAGAATTGCAGCAAATCAAAGGTGTAGTAGAATCATTTCCTCAAAGCGAATTTTATCAATTAGGTGAAGAAGTAAAATCACTCGCCATTGGAACTGCTTTTATTTCCACATTGAATGAAGCTGGTGTTTTATTACCGCCAGTTAAAACAGTACTTTTTCCACCGCTAAGCTTTATGGATGCGATTTCTTTGGCTGAACTTAGTAAATTTAGTGATCCGCAGTTGAAATTATTTTATAATCAAAAAACTAATTCCCAAAAATTAGATTTGGGCACTCCTCTAGATAATATCTCAGTATCACGAGGTGGTAACTGGCAAATTAATACCTTCATGGAGCATAAAGAAGAACAGATAGTGAATCGCAAAGTAAGAAAAAGAAATAAGGAAATCAAATCGTTCTTGATAATTATTTTAGCGATATTGGGATTCTGTGTGTTGATGATGTGCTTGGCGTTATTTTTAGTTGTTTTGTTGAATCAGTAATCAATGGCTAGTAATTTACAATTTACAATAATTCTCAAAGCAATCATTGTATCTGATGGTAAAATACTGATTCTTCAATCAGATTCAGAAAATAACTGGACAATCCCTGGAGGTAGGTTGGATCTAGATGAAGCTGATTATGAAAGTGTAAACGTGATCCAGCAAAAATTACAACAAATTGTAGTAGCTCAGACAGGAGTTGATATTAAAATGAATGTAGCGCTAATCACCAGCAAGCTGCAAAAAAATGCTGAATTGGTCTTGATCTTTCTTGCTGAGGCCAAGGTGGAATCAGTCTTTAGTTCCGAGGCTCGTTGGATTAGTTCCTTTGAAATTGGCAAATATCAATTTGCGGAAAATATTGCAGCATATTTAGCTCAAGGCTTCGCGATGGTACCATTTCTGGTAAGGAGAATTGCTAAGCATAAAATGTAAATATGGCTAGTTGATTCTGACAAATAGTGGCAATTTCTTAAATTAATTTAAAATCTGACATGAATAAAGCTTTCATTTTGATTAAATTTAAAGGTGCTCCTTGTTATCAATTTCATTTCAAAACATAGTATCTATTTTTGCGTTTTCCAACACTTTCTAAATATCCCTTTTCAACAAGATTTCGTAGTAGATTGAAGGCTTGTTGTCTGGACAAGCTTAGTTCTTTGGCCAGATCACTGGTTTTCATTTCTCGAAATTGTTGCATCAGGTTTAAAACGTCTGTTTCTCTTGTGGTTGGTCTTACGTCAATTGTACTTCTACTCAGTCCTTTCTCAATCTTTGCCAAAGCACTTTGCAATGAATACTTCACGCCTTCAGTAAAGTATTCCAGCCACTCTGTCTTATCACCTTGATCTGCTGAATGTAATTTGTCCGAATACTGGTCTCTGTCAATATCGTAATAATCATCTAGGACAAAATATTTGTTGATTTGATATTTACTTTTTAATAAAAGTAATGCAGTAGTAAGACGACATACTCTGCCATTACCATCAGTAAATGGGTGGAGATATACAAATTGGTGATGGTAAATACCTGCTGTGATCATTGCCATCTCATTACTATTACTTGCCCAAGTAAATAATTCTTTTAGTGCTGATTTGATTTTATTTTCATCGTGAAATGGCGGGTTGTGTTTAACCACTAAATTGCCAGAAATAACATCTTTATATCCGATTATTACTTCATTACTCCTAACTTTACCAGCTATCTCATTGTTAACTCCTGTCATTAGGTGCATATGGATAGCCAAAATTTCTTCTAAATTAAATTTATCACTCACTTTTTTATCGAGAGTTTGCAGAATATCAAAGTAATTTTTTACTTCTCTTTCATCTCGATTAGTTGGTATTATGCCACCTAAAATAAGATTTGTTACTTCAATATGTGTCAATGGATTACCTTCAATACTGTTTGAAGAATATGCTGATTGTACAAGATTATCTCGTTTCAAATTCAACAATAAACTTGCAGGAATTTGCATTCCTTCAAGCTGACCATATAAACGTTCAATTATACCAATATTTTTTAAAATTTCTGAAGTCAGCTTGTAAGTTGGTTTAAACATTTTATGTCAATATATGAGTAAAGTTAAATGTCAATATGAATTATAGTCATAATTATCTAATTGTCAACATAAATGTAATGCTATATGTAAAGTTTGTTTGTTGCTTAGATTGTCTCAAATGCTATCAGAGGATTTTTAACTTTCTCATAATCTCTACAGTCTCTTGATACGACTCTGGTTGTTCGGACTTGGCAAAGAAACAGAGACTGCCATAGCCAATTACCAGCAAGGCATATTGGAGTCGCTTTTCATAATTTTCAAAATTAAGCTTTGGTCGTTCTTTAATGGGTTGAGCTTGATAAAACTTCAGAAATACGTTGCTGGTATCAAGAGCATTACTATTCCAGAACATTAACCAAGCAATTTCCGAGACAAAATCACGATATGCTGATTCTGCCCAGTCGAAAAGTCCGGTAATTTGTCCATTTTCGCAACAGGCATTTTGGAAACCTGGATCACCATGAATCAGATATCTTTCCTCGGGAAGAAATTTTCCTAGAGGTAATGCCAACTGACGGATTGCTTCCTGTAATTTCAGGTCGCTAAAAGGTCTTGCTATCATGTCTATTTCATTAATGCGGAGATCAAATCTTATTAGTTTTGCCAGAGTTTCGTTTTCAGCCTGGAGCGTTTTATCCCAGCGGCCATAACCACTGCCCATCGGGGCGATTTTAAAGAGTAATAATAATTGGCGAAATAGATCAGTTTGCACAGTTCGACGTTCAGCGATAGGAATTTCATCCAATAAGTGACCAGCACATTTTTCTGACAAAGAAAAGTAGTACTCCCCTTTTTGACCGTTAATAATAATTCCGGGAATTTTTAAACCAAACTGGCTGAAATTTCTAGAAGCATAATCGTCTTTGAAAAAGCCACGATCATTTCTGGAGTTGATACGGAGAATCATGTCCGAATCATTTTCTCTGAATTTCAATAAGTAAGCCTGTGAAATCTCTCCATTTTTAAGTGGGACAATTTTCGGTTTTCTCGGAAGAAATTGCGAGAGTTCAGCAATAATTGCCTTTAAAGTAGAAGAATTGACTTTGGTTTTAATAGTGGACATGTATTTAAAGGATAAACTTGAGCAAAACTGACAACCTAATAATTTTGAACTTGTTTTTCAAAAGACTTACTTGTTTCTTTAAAGCCCATTTTAGCATAGAAATTATGTGCCCGCTTGAGCTGAAAATTGGAAATTAACTGAATAGTCTTAATTCCGTTTTCACTGGCCCACTGCTCTGCCCGCTCGATTAACATTGCCCCTACTCCTTTGCCATGATACTCCGGAGCAGCAAACATTTCTTCAATTTCAGCCCGATAAACTCCTTTGCGAATCTGAGGAATTTTGTAAATCGAAATAATTCCGATACACTGATCTCCTTCAGTAGCTATAAAAACAGCTCCGTTTTGCGGATTATTAATCACATCCAGAAATACAGGAGTACCTTGCAATTTGGCAACAGTAGCCACTTCAGTACTTTCAGGATCGATAATTCTCATACAGACAGTGCGAAAGTCATCGAGAATGGCTAATACTTTATCTTTGTCTGATTTTTGGGCTTGTTTGATAGTGATCATTTTTTTGCCTTAACAACTAAACAATTAACTAGGAGTATTTTAAACCAATTTGGGGTGAAATTGAATTAATTTTATTTTATATCGGCTTTAACAGAATTTAATGTTATTCCATCGCTTTCTGCACCTGGTATAACTGCCAGGTAATGATGAGGAGAATTAGCCCGGCGAGGATCCAGACTGATCCTACTCCGTAATGATCGGCAATTATTCCGATAAATAAAGTTCCAATTATCCTGCCAATACCTGATAGAAATGAAAAGAATGATAACATCGCTGCTCTATATGTTTTGATCATTTTATTGATAATGATAGATGAGAGCACTTCGTGAATGTTCAAAAATATACTACGACCCAATATGCAAATAATTGCTAACTTATCACCGATAAACACACCAGCAAAGACCACAAATAGTGAATGAATTAAAAATGTAAGCCAGAATGCTTTTTTAATGATTTTCAGTCGATAGGCAATCAAATTACCTGCGATGGCAAAAATACTTGCAAGAGCAAAGACAATGCCCACATTATTGTATCCGGCTGAAAGTGCTATCAATTTGATCCAGAAGACATCGATCGCAAAGGATGTGATGCCCCAGAGGAATTGGGCATTTGCCTGATAAAATATTGCTTTGGATCTACGAATTTGATAATAAACTGAAGCAAAGCCAGTTCGAATAAATTCCAGACCGAATTTAGGAACTTCATAAACTTTTTTCACATCCTCTACCCCAATTATCAAGACAATCAGGATTAGACATTTAAAAAGAAAATCAAAAAGGTAAAAGATATGCAGACCAAGTAATTGTGATGCCCAAACTGTAATTACTGGCACTATGATATGAACTCCATTCTGCAATAATTTCCTGATCGTAATAAATTTCTTTAGTTCAGTTTCGAATGTCTCATAAGCTAAGGCATCGAAAGCTCCTGAGATAAAAGCAAAGCCTACGCCATAAAAGATACCACTACAGAGTAATATAAAATAATTGGTACTAAACCAGAAAATTAATGGTGTAATGGCTAGCGAGATCGTGCCGATAATCACTGATTTTTTCAAACCAAATTTATCAGCGAAGAAGCCAGATGGTAGCTCCACAAATAATTGCGTGACAAACAAAGGTAAATCCAGCAAAGTTGCCATAGCGTAGGACAGATGCAGCTCACTCGTCAGATAGAGAAAATAGGTTGTAAATATCATCGCATTGGTCACGTTGAATAATCCCGTGATCAAATAGATGTTGTAATTTTTTTTATAATACATTGCAAAAAACAAGTTATGTAAGTAGATATCCCCAAAAGCAATGGGTATACAAGAAATAACTGGAATTTTGCAATATTAAGCTGGGAGAATAAAACAGAAGCTAGAAATTATTAAACTCAAGTTAAGTCCTGTATTAAGCAGTTTTTAATTTTAGGTTTAATAAATCCGTCATGTTGAAATTAATAAGATTAAATGATTTTACTACTCTTTGTAGCAATGGCGCAATATAAATATAGGATATTTATGAAAATTCTGGGAAAGTTATGCAAAAAGTTAGTTAGGATACTAAAGTATTTAAAATTTTATTCGCAGCAATCGCTAATTCCTTATCTGCTTCCAAAATCATATAATCAGCTACTTTGTCAGAAGCTACAAGCTTCATCCTCTTGCCTTCATGTAATTTGAGTTCGGAGATAGGGATATTGATTTTCCAAAGAAAGGCGTGGCGGATGATTTTCTTTTCTGGAATTGGCTGATCAGTATAAATGCCAATAAATTTCAAATCCTTTTCATTGATTGTTAATTCCAGTTCTTCTTTGACTTCTCGAATCAAAGCCATTACCGGTGTTTCTCCAGCTTCGATGCCTCCACCGAAATAGCCCCAAGGGATATTAATTGTTTTTTTTATATTAGAGCGGTCCTGAATTAAGATCTGATTATCATCATTATATGGCAGGATCACTGCTTTGCGGGAGATGGGTTTCATTTAATAATTTCCAATCCTAGCACATCATTTGCTGCAGGGACTTCACAGTCATCATCCATATAGGTTCCTAGCTTCAGATCTGGTTCTTTGATGATCTTTAGAAATGGTAGTAAAGGATTTATTGAAGCAAAGACTTCTCTAGTAAGATGCAAAGACAGGTATTGTCGATCGTTTGGAATAAGAAGTTCATCTGTACCAAAGCCACTAAGATTAATTTTGGTATTACCAGGATAAAACTTGAGTGTAATCATTCCCAGTCTTATGCCATCACAATTAAATAAACTAATTACTTCTGTTTTTTGAAAGGCTTGATACTTTGTGACAAGTTCAGCAAGCTCTTGATCGATAAAATTGAAAACCGGATAATTGGTTTCAGAGATAAATTTATCAAATTCTTTTCTAGTAAATATTTTTCCCAGATTAATATTTGAATCAGTGGCATCAAATGGCAGGAATCCGCAACCAGTGAGGGCTGGAATATGAATCATTGCACCTGTTTGTGGATTTGGTGCTGACAAACCAGGTCGCTCAGTGACATAAATTATTCCCAAATTATTAAAATTAATAATTTTTTTTGCTGGGAGATTTTCCAATAGTATTTTTAGAAAATCAACTTTAAGATGGTATTCTGGATGCATACTAAGTAATTATAAAATAGTAATTTATTTTAACAAATTTAAATCCAAATTGCTTATAATTATTTTATGAATAACAATTTTTTAAAAAGTCAGGTAGCTTTAAGTGAAATATTTCTTGATGGTAATTTTTTGGTACATTGTACGGAAGTAGAAGCTTTGGAAAATATTATTAAAGATGGAGCTGTGAAAAATGTCGCATCTCTAGGCAAAGATAATGGTCAATCTCAGGAGCGGAAATGGAAAATGCATGGTGGAGAATACGGCATTTCTTTTAGTTATAATAAAATCAGCGTCTTACCCGGTACTCCTGGCAGGATTGTTTTTTTGCTGACATCTCCTGAATTTCTTCTGGAAGAAACACTAAAATTGTTTGTACCATTTAGAGCTTCTAAGAATGAGCTTCAGCTTAGCAAGATCGATGTGGATATTACAGCTGTGCATCAGATCGATGCTTTACTTGATTTTTTTGGACTACGTAATTTAATGAAGCCGGTAGGTGTAATTGCTGAAATGGAGGAACTGGAAAGAGAAAAGGAAAAATCGCGAATATTTAAACAAGTAAAAAAATATCAAGCTAAAATCAATTTAAAGAATATAATCAGTTTTACAAATTCAACTTTCAGGATAAATCCGGAGTTGATCGATGAGAAAATCTTAGCAGGAGTTTATTATTTGGAATTTTTATGTCACTACTCTCCTTGGAAATTGAAAAATAAAACACATGTTTATGAATATGCTGTGGGAGAATTATTAACACTAGAAAAAAATTCTATTCCTTTTACACAAAAGGTCGTTAAAGAAATTTATCTTCTGGAGAAAAAAATTGCAGCAAATATTGAGTTAAGTATTCCCTTAAATAAATTTCTGATTTTTGTTCCTGAAAGAGAATTATCTAAATGGAAAGAAGTTATTGTCAATTCCAATCACCAGGGTCTAATGCTATTTTCTTATCCGGAGACAGCTTCTATCAATAAACCTGGCTGGGAAGGAAGGCAAAATGATTCTGCCAGGCTGTCAAGATTTATCAGAAATTTCATCAAATCAAATAGTCAGTGTCGCCGCTATATTAGTTATAAAAAAATCCTTCAGCTGGATAAATCAATTGCTCTCATTCCACCAAAACAAGCCTTAGAATTCTTGCCTTATCAGTATGTAAAAAATGCCGGAATTATTATAAAAGAAGGAGATCAAGTGGTAATCAGGAAAAATGATAGGTAGGATGGGATAAATTGGAAATCTGATAGAAATTAAGAATATTTTTTTGATAAAAAATTTAAAAAGTAATATGCTGATTTAAGTTTGAATAAATAACTATTCATCACTATAATCTAAGCAAGATAATATTTTCCCGACTTTATCAAAAGGGCACCCCAATAGATTTGTAAATAATTTTTGCATT
>JBAXHO010000069.1:0-8726 GCA_037138855.1 bacterium | reverse complement strand
TAACTAGATATATGTTCTCAGAAAACTATCTTATTTTACAGGGTACCGGTCAAACAACAAATGGCTTTAAGGGTTGATTTGATTGCACAAGTTGGTCACTCTTGCGATTCAGTGCTTTGGAATTAGGAATATAATCAGGCTTCTTGGGGAATAGGGTAAATAAATGTCTTAAACTAATATTGTTTTCTGCTAACTTCAACAAGGGTTGCCCAGGAATTGCTAATTGATACTTTTCATTCTTGTTTTTTACATGAACTTGTCCATGCCCATGAAAACTTAAATGTCCCTCTGTATCTTGCTGTACTTTGAAAGGTTGTAGTTGATTATCTTTAAGCTCAAAAGTAAGCCATTCGAAGCTGGTAAATTCGGGAGAGCCTAAATAAATACTCCCATCTTGCTTATTCTGTTCAAGCGAGAAGAGTTGCCATGCTTTTTGTTCGGTATCTTGGATGAAAACCCTGCACCGATTGTTTCCAGAAGTAACCTGTGGATTTTGTTGATTCATACTTATGTTTATTTTTTAGAGAATACTGACTACACATTAAAAGCATTACCCTTACCTAAGTTACATTTGCTACATTTAGTTTCTAGGTTTTCGGGGATAGTCTCACCACCTTTTGACCATGGTTTGATATGGTCAACATGCAACTCCACATCCCGTTCTTTAAGAGGGCTTCTGCCACACTTAGCACATGTGAATCCGTCTCTCATTAGTATTCTAAATCTAAGCCTGTCTGAAATACTTCTACTAGTTCGTCTTATAGCAGTTTTTATCGATTGTTTATCAACAACAACCTCCTCATTTGAGGAACTGTCATAATCAGTTGGTTGAGAATTTATATAGTCAACAAATGCTTGTAGTGCATTATTCCAACTTCCGAAACGTCTAGTATAAGGTGATGTAGAGTACTTAGAATTGGGCTGTTTTATTTCCCTTCTCGTTGGTTGTCTTCCAAATTTAGTCCAAACGGTTTCAAGGTTCCGAAATAGTTCTTCGTCTGATACATTCATAATTAGACCAACTTCCAAGCCAGCTTGTTTCAATACGTCGTTCCATGTGCCAAAGCGCTTTTCTATGTTTCTAACATTGTACCTACCATGAATATTGTAATCGTTTATCGAAACACTTTTTTGCGAAAGTTTGAGTGCAACATTCCTAGTGTCATCAACAATTTCAGTGTCTGTAAGTCTATTATTTTTTAGTTTGAGTTCAAAATTTTTCATTTATATTTTGGAATTTCTTTCTTTAAGACTTTTTAGTAGCAGTGGAGCAGCTTCTTCATAAGTCTTTCCTGATTTAATACTGTTACAAATTAAACAAGCTGTCTTCAAATTTTCTTTGCTGTGTTTTCCACCCTTAAATTGTGGCACGTAATGGTCTAAGGTAGCATTCTTGGTAGTCACCTTCTGACCACAGAAATAGCAAGTCCAGTTATCCCTTTCAAAAATTTCCATTCTTTTACTTGGGTCATTGTAATAATCTATCTCTAATTTTGGTTTATCCTTATACATTAAAGATCTACATTCTTCAACATCTTCTGGTAGTTTAACTCTAATAATTTTTCCTTTTTGTTCAGTCGATAAAACAGATATGTGTGTTTTCTCTTCTAAAGTTCTTAAATTACTTCTTATAGTTGAGTAGCTCAATCCTTTACTTTTACTCAATTTTCCTTTTGCGGGCTTGCTTACTGATTTTGCCAGTGACCTTTCACCAATTTGAATAGTATTTTTTCCGATAAGCACTGAGTTTCTAAATAGATATATGTATATTGCTTGCTCAGTAGGCGTCTGCAAAGGCAACAAATAATCTATGACATCTTTTACTGTTTCTATTAATCCATCTTTGTATTTTATCATCATATATTTATTTTAATAATTTATCTTTTAGTTATATATTTTGAACTTTCAACAAATCTATCCAAATCGACTTTTTTTATTCTATATTCTTTTCCTAACTGGTACGCCTCAATTTTTCCATCCTTAACCCAACGATAAACCGTTAAGTATGCAACTTTTAGTATTTCAGCTACTTCCTTAATTTTGTAGTATTGTTCTTTTTCCATATTACGTTTGATTATATTTCTTTATCATTATATTACAACTGTTGTATAATCTGTTGCAAGAATAAATATAAAAAATTAAACCTATGAAAGACATTCAGAAACTCTTATCCAAAATCTTCACCCCTAAATTATTTGCATTGATATTTCTAATGGTAATAACCTTTATCTCAACCTATGTATATCAGAATCCTGCCACTAAAATATCAACTCTTCTCAATTCAAATTACTTTGTGGGGCTTGTCACTGCAGGTGCAGGTGCAATTGCATTTTGGGTTTATTTCAAACAAAAGGCAGATAATAAGAAAGATGCAGCTAAAACCTTATTTGCGGAGATGGTTAACGCTGAAACGGTCATCAAAGAAGTTAAGAATAAAAAAGAGTATTCAGATTCAGGGAAACTTAATTTAGGACTTGACCCCATGAGGTTTTATTTGGGAAGTTTTAGCTGGAATCAGTATAAGTACTTGTTTATAAGTGACTTTGATTCGTATGAATGGGAAAAAATCAATCTCTACTTCTCTCAATGCCATACCTTTAACGAAACGATAAAAGATATTGCAAGTTTATTACCAAAGAATATTGAGTACAGAACACAATTTACGCAAGAAGTTTTATCTAAAATTGCTTTACAGCAGGCACAGGAGTTAGCCAATCTTTCTGTTCCCGAAAATCAAGTAGGTGAAGAGTTCAAGAAGTATCAGGAAGAGATAAGTAAAATAGCTGCAAAATACAAGCAAAAGTCAGATAATTTCATTGTCGGATATATCGAGGGTGAGAATACACCAATGAAATATATCTACACACCTGTTAATAGCTATGCTCCTCTGGATAGAGATTTGGACAAAATTGACACAGAAATTAGCAAATCAAGTATTGGAAGAAAATTAGCGAAATTAGCTCGCTAATTCAAAGTAGTGTTGGATTAGAGCAGTTCTTATTTCTCGCCATAATCCACCCAAGCAAATTATACTTTCTTTTCTTTAGAATTAATCATAAATTTTTTGTTCATTAGATCTTTTTATCATTTGCTATTAGACCTAATTAGTTAATGTTAAACCCTTTTCCCTTTCAATACCCTACTTAGTATTATTATCCGTCAAAAACTTCTCAGCTGTCTTTGCCAATTGCGCTTCTTCCTCGATAAAAAAATAATTATAACTGTATCCCTTATCCTCACTTGGACTATTTACATCCATTAAATGTTTTTTTAGAACAGAGAATTTTGAATCTTTACCCAAAAGCACAAACGACATTTTTGATTTATTAGAGACAAAAATAATTGACCTGATCAAGCGACTTGAAGAAATCGAGATTAATCTTTCAATAATTATGTTTGGTAGGAGTTCAGAAAAATCTGTCAGAGAAATATAATCTCTTTTAAATTTTTCTGTAAACGACTCAATTTTAATTATAAAGTTAACGAATTCCACCAATGAGGGAGCCCCGGCAATTTTAATTCTAAGCAGAGAATATTTTACAACTTTACCATTAAGTTTGAGATTAACCTTATCCCATTTCATCGCAAAAAGATCTTTAGATTTTTCCATGTAGATAATGGTTTAAAAAGAGGTAACTTGAACATAACTAGAATATATAGAATAACTAGAAACTTCAAGGGATAAGTATCCATATTGATAACTCATACCTATTTGACCTTACAGCAATATTGCACCGATTAAATATGGAAGCAACGCTAGTAATGCTAATGCCGGCTTCTTAAATTTCGATACTTCATCGCTGTTATCCCACTTAAATAGATACAACGCTAGCAGGAAACTAACCAGCCCCCCGGCAAAAAGAACTGCTAGAGAGCCACCAACATTGTAAGATGTGGGTTGATTGTAGGCTAAACTTTTAAATGCGCTCATGGCATATGTAGATGGCAGAAGTTTAGCAAAAAAGCTTACTGATGCAGGTAATATATTTGATGGCATCATTAGTCCTCCTATTAACATACTGGGTAAAAATAACAGTTGCGACCAGAGGACAGTCATCCTGGAATCTTTTGAGATCACACCAATTAATAATGCCAGTCCTGTCGCAGCAATTGCCATTGCCAAAAATACAGTGAAAAAACCAAGTAAATTTTCCGGCCTGATACCGCCAAAAAACAACGGCCCAGTAATGACAATAATTATGGCGACAATCAAGGCATGAATCATTCCTGACAGGGCTGGAATTCCTAAAATTGAGATTGCAGGTACACCGTTTATCTTGTAACTTCTGAATATCCCAAGCTCTCTTCCGCTCACAATGATATTGGGCATCCCCAGGGCAGTACCCGCCAATATGGCAAATACCGTCATCGCCTGAACAAGGTTTTCAGCAAAACCCGGATTGATCTTTGTCATCACCAGGCCCATCATTACGTAAAACCCTAATGGCAATAAATAATTCATCAGTAGTAATGTCTTGTCCCGCAAACCGACCTTTATATCAAATAAAAAGTGAGTGATAAATGCATTCATATTGGATTTATTAATTCTAAAAATCTTTCTTCAAGAGATGGCCGTTCTATCCTTAAGTCTATCAAGTCATCATGCTTGGATTTGATGTAATCCAGAATTTTAATCACGTCTGATCCTGGTTCCTTTGAAAAAAGCATGAAATATTCCTGATTAACTGGATCAGGCACAAGACCTTTAAATTCTGTTATACCAGCTAGACAATTTTCTGATGTTCTGATAGAAATCCGACTTATATTTGATCCTGAGGCTGTCAACTCTTTAGGAGTACCCAGTGCTACGATCTTTCCTTTCAACAGAACTGCGACTCGGTCTGCAAGTTTCTCCGCCTCTGCCATATCGTGGGTGGCTAAGATGATGGTCGTGCCCTTACTTTTTAGTTCAAGCATAATGCTGTGCAAGGCTACCCGAGACTGCACGTCTAAAGCTGCTGTGGGTTCATCAAGAATAATGATGGGCGGATTATGTAGAATTGCCATTATCAAGGAAAGACGGCGTTGTTGTCCCCCTGATAGCATACAGTATTCAGTGTTTTGCTTTTCTACGAGATCAAATTTCTTTAAAAAGCGATAGTCTGGCGAAATATTATGATAGGCAGAAAACAGGTTAATTGCCTCACGTGGAGTGATGCTTGCCGGTAGACCGGAAGATTGTAATTGAACACCGATGATATTTTTTAATTTCCCTCCAGCTTTTGTTGGGTTTATTCCTAATATATCTATCTCTCCCGAAGTTGCAGTCCGCAGTCCTTCTAGACATTCTAAAGTACTTGTTTTTCCCGATCCATTCGGTCCTAACAGCCCAAATATCTCACCCCTTTTTACCTCAATATTAAGATTAGCAACAGCTGTGAAGTCACCATATTTTTTTACAAAACTTTTTATCAGAACTGCAGTTTGCTTCACGAATTTTTCTTTATATTATTTATATAATTTAAATATTATACAACAATTATCAATCGTTAAAAGTTATCATATTAAACATATTAACTGCCCCCTTATATGCCTCTGATAAAGTCATTCCAATTATATCTTCGACGATTTCTTTGTTTCTGTGTCTCAATTTTTTGTAGGTACTTTTATTTAACTATTCTCGTTTCAATACATAATAAGTTGCTTTACCCACTCCAATGGTACTGATAAGCCCTAAATCCACTAATTTCTTAAAGTCTTGTATTCTAGTAGCTTTTGCTCTGTCTGTTATTTCTGCGTACTCTCTGGCTGTAATTGAGCCATATTCTTTAATATATTCAATTATCTGCTTATGATGAGGCTCAAGTCTTTCCTGATATTGTGGAAATTGTGCTTTAACCCGATTTAATTCGTCTATAATCCCTTCAGTGAAATATTCAAGCCAAACTGTAAAATCTATGTTATCCGCAATATCATAATAATTCCCAAACACCCCAACATTTTGAAAATACTTTGCTACATTATGATTATAATAATTTTCAAAACTGAAAAGTGGAAATGTATTTATACCAAGTTTAGCAAGAAGTGTTTTAGTAATTAACCTTGTAGTTCTGCCATTACCATCAATAAATGGATGAATAATAACTGCCTGTTTATGAAATAAACCTGCAATAATTAGCGGGTCAATTTCAGCTTTTTTAGTATTCACAAACTCGACTAAATCGCTCATCAATGTCAAAACATCTTTGGCATCAGGTGGTAAATAAACAGTTTCCCTTTTAATTGGGTCATTTACAAATACTGGTTCTACTCGATATTTACCCTTGTAAGACTCAATTACTAAACCATCAACAACTATACTTTGAATTTTACAAATAAAATCATTTGAGAGTTTGACAATCTCCTTTGCTTTGATTTTTTCATCAAGTAATATAATTGCTTTATTATAATTTAAGACTTCCCGCTCGGTATCTCTTATGTTTTCAGGCCTGGATTTTATAATTTTTTTAACATCGGTAAGTGGCAATGGGTTGCCCTCGATTTGAGTAGAAGAAAATGCCGATAATGCCCTGGCATCACGCTCCATATTCAAAAGAACCGTGCTTGAAAGTAGCTTACTGTTAAGCTCTCCGACAATCTCACCAACTTTTCGCATGTTAGTGGCAAGGATATTTGTTATTGTATATTTTGGTTTGAACATAGTCATATTATAGTCATATAATAGTCGAAAGTAAACAATAAAAATGCCCTTATTTGAGTAATTTTAAGAAATATTGGAAGTTATTTACAAGCCTAAGACAGCTATATAATTCTCCATGAAATGCTTCATTAATTGATTTTTTATTTCTTGCCATAATCCAGCCCCCATCTAAAATCACCCGCTTATAATTAAAATTGCATCCCAAAAACCTCCAAAATAATAAGTCTTATTGGAATATGAAATACGCCTCAAAATGAGACATATTTTAATAAGTTTTGAGTAAACTTGAATATTCCAAATTGATATGATATAAAAAATAAATCTCTCAATTTAACATGCTAAAAGATCATAAATTTATTAAAATAACTATTCTGTCAAGCTTCGTCATCGTTTTTTTCATCATTGTTTTTTTATTTAAAAAAGAGAATATTTTTGACCATTTTAGAAATCTGTCAGCAAAAAGTGGCCAAAATGCCCATATTAGCAATACTATTCTACCATCAGAAAATTCGTCAGCTACTGTAATTAAATATCAAGAAGAATGTTTCAAAGAAGATGCTGACCCTAAAATACTTGGTCTTAAACCTTATCAGGAATTTGAGCTGGCAGATAAACAAATCAGATCATACCGGATACATTGTGATTATGTCTCAATATCATATATTTATGAAATATATGCAAATAACGAACGCATTAAATTATTCTCCGGCATTATCAATCCTTATCCTGATGAAACTCCAATTGATCAACAGTACTTCTTAATGTATTTAAGAATGCCAACACAGACAATTATTTATAATATCCAGTCAAATCAAGAATTTCGGATCGCAACAACATTATCATGTAATTCGTTACGAGCTGTATGGTTCAATGGATTCTTATTATTAACAGGAAAAGGATTGCAACTTTCTAATCCGGATGAATATGCAACTGTTAACTGTATATTTAGTAACAGTGGAGAAAAACTTTTTACATTTACCGCTAATCTTAAATTTATTGAAGTGGCTCCCGGATATGCTATCGCCAATAATTTCGGCTTAAAAATTGACGGTAAAAAAATGTCCTATTATATTGATGACGATAATTTCGAATTAATAAACTAGGTATAATGAACATTTTTTATTAATGGGAACTCACTAGTATAGTAAACCTTAAAAAATCTTTATCAAGACATTTTATTCCTCTTAAGGCTGTTACTAATAACGGAGAAAAACAAATTTACCTCAGCTAGGTAGAAATATTTGCTATAATAAAATAGTTAACATACATAATTATGAATAATGATGAGTGTGTAAAAATTGTTATATATGTTCCGGAAACCCACGCTGATGTTGTTAGAAAGGTTCTTGGTGATAATGGCGCAGGTTTGGTTGGAGATTATAGTCATTGTAGTTTTTCTGTAACAGGGATTAATAGATTTATCCCCTTAGATTCTGCTCACCCCAATATTGGAGAGATCGGCCAATTGACCGAAGTTGTTGAAGAAAGAATTGAAACAGTATGTGATAAAAAAGATGTAGATAAAATAATTGAAGCTGTAAAAAAAGTACATCCTTATGAAGAAGTCGCAATTGATGTTTTCCCACTACTTTCCAATCCTCATAAAATCACATATAATAACGCGAAAGCTTAATTAATCTTCATTAATTATTCACAAAATTAAGCTAACTCGATATTAGACCAAAACGATACTATCTAGTATTTGAATGGACTTGGTATAACTAGTATTATTATTTCTTTTTTATTAAGAAAATATAAACAATCGGTAATATTCCTAAGGTATTAAAAACTAGTAGACAAATATACCAAACAAGTTGATTGTTGCGACTGGCCTTCCACATGGCAGTTGCTTTCCAGACTAAATCCCAAAGACCCAAAATTACAATCAACGGTAACAAGAGAGTAAATTGTTCAATTTGCATATTAGAAATGTTAACAATTAAACTATGCTAATAATTTATTTTAATCTGTTTTGGTTTTAAATGATAATAATTTTCTTAATGAAATATTAATTTTAAATTCAATCTTATGACCATTAGATAAGTCATAAGTGTTACCGAAACGGTTACCGTTAGATAAATGAATG
>JBAXHO010000068.1:0-8799 GCA_037138855.1 bacterium | reverse complement strand
GTGCAAAACTATTTTACTATTACCTTTCTATTTTTACCATTTATGCAACAACGCCGATAGAAATTAAGAGAAAAGAAAAAGTTAAGAATTAAAGAATCTATGAATTTAGAAAAACGAATTTCGAAACTTTAATGATGCCGTAGACTGTAGTTAGTAAACAGTAGTGATACTAAAGTTAGTATATCGTTCTAAATTAGCTACCTGCCTAAGGTCAGGCGGAGCGAGCTACTTAGCTACCAGCTACCAGCTACTAATTAATACCTGATACTTGCTACTCATTCCTAGCACCAGCTACTACCGTATTTTTCAACAGCATCGTGATTGTCAGTGGACCTACGCCACCGGGGACTGGAGTGACGAAACTGGCAATTCCCTGAACGCTTTCCCAGTCGACATCACCATGCACATTACCATCAGCTGAAACTGAGGTTCCGGCATCAATCACAATTGCTCCAGGTTTAAGCATATTTCCTTTAATCATACCTGCCTTCCCTGTCGCACTAATCAAAATATCTGCCGCTTTGGTAAAAAACTCCAGATTAGTTGTTTTGCTATGACAATATGTTACAGTTAAATCTTTTTGTAAAAGTAACGCACCCAATGGCTTACCAATAATATTGGAACGATTAATTATTACCGCATGCTTTCCGGAAAGTGAAATTCCCGTTAATTTACTGCAATAATCAAGGCAGGTAATAATTGCCAAAGGTGTAGCTGAAGCAAAACTTTTATTATTATGCCAGAGATTACCAAGGCTAACTGGACTCATACCATCGACATCTTTTTCCGGAGCGATCGCTGCAATTATTTCTTCTTCCTTTATCGAACTAGGTAACGGGAGTTGCACAAATAATCCGGTCACTTTCGGATCAAGATTCAATTCTGAAATCAAGCTCAAAAGTTCTGCAGTCGTAGTTGCTTCATTTAAATTTATAATATCAACAACAATCCCAATTTCCTCACCGCGTTTTCTCTTCATTTTCACATACATTTGACTAGCAGGATCATTACCGACCAGGATGATCTTCAATAGTGGTTTGACTGTAAGTTTGCTTACTGCGATTTTTAAATCTTGCAAAATCTGCTTGGCAATCTCATTTCCGGAAATAATTTGTGTCTGCATCAGGAAAAAAAACTTGGATAAAGTTGTATTATTCTAGCACAACGGAAGATTAAACTCGAATGGCGAAAGGCAAATCTCGAATGCGAAATACACCTTAATAAATCATTTTAATAATTTTTTATTCTTTTTATTTTGTAAGAAATTTTTTCTCGAAACCACTGTGCGTCCAATTTCTTTTTCTAATTGTTCTTTAGCAATTCCTGCAATTCTTCCTCCTCTATGTGCATCGTGTTTTAATTTTAAAGTCCCATAAGAATT
Organism: bacterium; assembly: GCA_037138855.1. Classification (GTDB taxonomy): domain Bacteria; phylum Patescibacteriota; class Dojkabacteria; order B142; family OLB20; genus JBAXHO01. Next base: position 7,418 of record JBAXHO010000068.1, on the reverse strand, counting down.
TTCAATTTTATGAATCTCAGTCGTTGATCTTTCACCCAACATTGTAAAAATAAGCTCAAAATCATCCATATGATCACGTAAATTTTCTCTTTTCAAACCTTTCAATTTTTTATATTCGCTAGGAGTCACTCCAAAAGTAGCTTTAGAAATTTCCGCAGTTAATATTTCATACTCTTTTTGCTCTTTAGCTCCACGCTTTTGCCATTTATCTGTAAGCTCTTCACGTATTGCGATACCCCGCATCCTTTTTTCTATCCAATCATCAGAATACCCTTTGAGTTTATATAATATTCTTGTGCGTTTAGTAGCGAGTTCAGGATTTTCAATTTCTTGAATGCGTTCATAGCCTACTTTAGCTAACCACTTTTTAAAAGGTTCAGCTTTTGGAGAAGGAATAGACTGAATAATTCGAAAAATCCCTTCTGTATCAGCACAATCTGTAGAACGAACTTTTCCGTCCTTAGCTGACATTTTCAACTGTTCCCAAAATGGGAATGGTTGAGACATTTCCTGATCTCTGTCTTTCATTTTAGCCCAATATGTTTTAGGCACTGGAGTTTCCGCGAGCACGGCAACAACATCTATGATAGAAAACCACCACTCATCTTTATAAAGTAATTTTCTAATTTTTTTGCCTTTGAATAAAGCTATTTTTGTAGTTTCCAAAGTAGTAATTATTAAAAATTGCTAAACTTTATGAGATCATTATCCCAATACTGCCGGAGTTTTACATATTAAAATTAGGATAATAGCATCAGAAAAAATGTTTGGATAAAGTTGTTTTATTTTAGCACAGCAGAAGGCGAAACTCGAATCTCGAATGCGAAATGCAAACTACGAAATGCATTTTACGAACTCTGACATTGAATTAGGGAAATCAATACCTTGGGTAATTCCAGATTACTTTTGTAACAAAGAAATTTATGTTGCCAACTGGGCTTAAATTTGGATTTAAAACGATACAATGATTTAAACTGATAAAGTCGATTAAAATTATTAAAAATATAATGTAAACTTTTTTCTGAAATACCTTCTAGTTTTACATCAATATTAGAAAGCGGTGCATTACCGAGACTAAGCTTAGCAATTCCCAAAGATTTAAAATGATTAATTGCCTCTGCGATAGCACCTTCAATCAAACCATTTGGTATTTTCTCGGAACGTAACATTTGATCAAGCACGCGAGAGCGGCATCGTTGATAAGGAAAAAAACTGAAAGCAGCAAGGAGCTGATTATCATTTTGAAAAACTGCTAGGATATCCACATTTTCTTCGACTGGAAAAGGATAAAAATTGGTGGAAAAAGTCATTGCTGGTAATTTTTTCTCAGCTAACCAAAGTTTGTGTAATTCATCAATTTGCGACAGTCTGCGCCAGGGGATATTAGCTGTATTATACCATTCAAATTTAATTCCCAATTTTTCCAGTTTTCTGACACCATAACGAATATCTGCCATGTCATGGCCAGCTAAACTAAATTTTTCCGTATTAATAATAGCTTCTTCCGCAATTTTAATACTTTTAAACCCAGCTTGTTTAAATAAATTCAAATCTGCATGATTGACATTATAAAAAGAAATGCTCAGGCCACGAAGTTTCATTTCCTGGACAAATTCTTTAAGACAATTTAAAAAATTAGCAGCATTACCAATTGGACCACCAAGCACAGTAGCATTACGATTTTTTATTTTATAACCCAAAAAACAATCCTGATTAGCATTTTCAAAATATTCCTTGTCATTTAATAGAGCAAAATAGCCATCAGAAGTGACATCAGTGCTTAACACAAGTTTACGTAACTGCTCCTGCTCCTGTTTCGTGATAATTTTTTTGGAAACTAGCGGATAAAATAATACATCCAACGAAAGAATAACTGCTGTGACTCCTGCAATGGTAATTGATTCTTCGAAAATACGAGCGCGATGTGTCTTTGCTACTAGTGTCTCTTTGCCAATTCCCAAAATGCTATAAAAATAATCACTGACAATATTATTAATTTTTACAGTATGACTAAATTCTCCTTGAAAGAGAAAAAATCCAAAAAAAGAATAAATAAATAAAATTCCCAGAATCACTCCAACTAATTTAAACCTGGAAATAATACTGGCAAACTCGGCTTGCACAACAAAATAAGAACGAGAAGTTACTAATAAAACTAACATCAGAATCAACAAAAGCACCTCATGAAAAACAAAGCCTTTAAAAAGATAAATTACTATTGAGATCATTAGAATTACAATGCTGACAACCCAGGCACGCTTTTTTGCTTCCCAAAGACCGCGCGCTACATAAAGCAAGGCAAAGCCGGTCAGTAATGTAAAAAGTCTTGAGGCGTGGATCATTTCCAGAGGAATCGAATCTTCAATCAGTATTAACTTCCCAGATTCCCTAAGCCAAATTGCGGAAATAATATTTAAAATTCCCACAAGCAAAAATGTGAGGGCGATAAGTTGAGGAATCTTTTGCTGTAAAGTACGTTTCATTGCATCAACAAATGAATTAGTTATGATATTTTAAATCAATCAGGCAGGAATAGCTAATTCTGAACTTTATAAAAAAATGTGAACAATTGACCAATCGCTCTTTAGCAAGAATTATTTTATGTAACCAAAAAGCAATAAAGAAAAAATAAAATTCCAGAGCGCAATTACACTAAAAATAGGAATTTCGAAAATACCACCAGGTAAAAAGCGCTTGTTAATATATATCAAAGGTAAGGATGCTGTAGCGCCAATAATTAGTAAACCCCAGAAATAGTTTATCTTCAATAAAGCGATGGCAAGTAGAATGACAGCTGTACCGACACAAGCCGTACAAAGAATCGCTGTAATTGTATGAATCAGTGGATATTTATGGGTAGTAAAAAAACTGGCAAAGCCAAGAAAAATTCCACCAATAATAAATAATGGTAAAACAAAATGACTTACCTGGTCAGCTAATTTCAGATAAACTGCAACTGCAAAAATTACCTGATTTACTGAAAAAATCAGTAATGTCAGATTAAAAAGCTTTCCTGTTTTTTCTGATCTCGCTAAGTCACTCAGTGTATGTTTCTTTATCGTAAACCAGGGATTTTTACGGATGAGGATAGCAACCGTAGCAATAAAAAAAATGATATTAATAATACCAATATAATTCAGCATAAACTATTAGTTTAATAGATATTTGTTACTATTTTCCCTTTATTCTGCTCTTTATCCGCATCACATTGAAAGTAATCCAGGGTGAGGGTTGTTTCTTTTGTCCGAACTCAAAATCTTTAAACTCGCGGTATACTGATTCCGGAGTGTATTGACCATCCTGATTTTTTAAGGTAATCACCTGAAGTAAATTCTGCAATCTCTGATCAGAAATCTTAACTGGTAATTGAGATAAAACATCAGCGACATTTAAAATATCATACCAGAATAATGGTGCTTTAAGTTTTCTAAAATCCGTTCCCATAAAAAACATATAGGGATGAAGCGTCTGACTGTGATCCCATAAATTCAGGAGCGTTTCAATACCGATTTTTACTGCCTCACTATTTTGCGCTTCAGGAAATTGTGTCAACATTTTAAGCACAGCTAATGTGGCAAAGGGACAAGGATCTGCCTTTTTTCCAGGACCACGAAATTTCCCCAGTGAATCCGACACTTTACAAGGCCAGCCATTTTCTTTGATTAGACTCAAAATATATTGAACGCCCTGAATGATGTTTGCATCTCGAAAACCCAATTTCAGCAAAGAATATAAAACCAAAGGGGCATCACAGAGCGACCAGGCCCAGGTATCTTTACCATTGCCACCATAATGTTCTGGTATATTAGCTTTAAGCTGAAAAAGGCCTTCTCTCGATGGTTGTTGCCTAACCAAAATTACAATTTTCTGAATGACCGGATCATCCTTAGTAAATCCGATATCAGCTAAAAATGAAAGTTTATGAAATAGCTGGGCAGCACTGCGATGACTACTTAAAGGCTGACCCGGCCAGAGTAATAATTCCTGAATTAGCTTTTGAATTCTGATATCGGTAATTATTTTTTCTTTCAAATCAGTTAACAATTCTGCTTTTTCATGTAAGAGATCAATCCTCGTACAATATTCTACCCAGGGATCACTTTGTAAAAGCCAAGCGATCACTTGATCTTGCTGGGAATTTGGAGATTGTGAGATCATTAATAGAAGTTAAAAGATGAAAGAAATAAATATTAACAGATTTACGAGTTAGAAGATAAGAATTTAAGAATCTAGGCATCTGGGATGTGAATCTCAAATTTTCTATTGGCAAACCTTCCCGGGAGCAAAATCAACTCCTACTATTGATTCGAGGCTATTACCAATTTCGACAGCTTTTTTCCGTGCGAGATTTCGACTCCTTAAATATTTCATTATCCATTCATTCTCACGCATTTTACTCATTAATAAAGCTAATTCGTCATTTTGTACCTGAGAAACCGGGAGATTTTGTGATTTTAGAATAGCAATAGTATCTTTTCGTGTATTGATTTCATCTAGTAATTGTCTGGACTTGATATCATTATTAAGTTCAGCAAAAGCGAATTGGAGATCTTTAAATTCAGGAATTGCTTCAATCAATTGCTCACCAAAATTTTCGATAAGGTTTTTGATATCACTATTCATTTACAAAAATTTTAAATTTAATTTCCTAATAATAGTTTACCTGCTTCACGAATATTTTCAATCCCAATAATATCATTTGCCATTAGTGGCAAATGAAGAATCGGTACAGCAAAGCGTTCATTCATTAGTATTAAATATTTTTTCTGCATTTCTAAACGACTTTTTAAGAAAGAATTGGTGGCGAATGCTTGTGGAATTATCAGATTCGCAATAATCAATTCTACCGGAATGCCGATACTACTAAGTTCTTCTACCGCTCTACTTGCTTCTTCTAAAGGAGTCCTTTCAGGATACATCACAAAACAGAAAGTCGTTTGAGCTGGATCTTGTAACATAGCTATTACTGCTTTGAACTTTGATTTTGTGTTCTGATCTACAGCTGATTCTTCCAAAGTAGTAAAAGTTTTAATCTCCAATTGCTTATTCCATTCAATCGGTAATTCTAATAAGCGAAGTGTATGACCTGTCGGAGCTGTATCGAAAACTACAATTTGATAATCAGTATTGGATGCGTAATCAATAAATTTCTCGAAAGTAGCCATTTCTTCAGTACAAGGAGAATCCAGCTCTTCTTTGATCGCCAAAAGTCTTTGAGTGTCGTATTTGCCATTTGCTTCAGTGAGGACCTTTTCTTTATATGCCTGAGTAGCTTTTTTGGTATCAATATATGTGATGTATAGCTTTTTAGAATGGTTGAGCAGTGTAGGTTTATCAGAAATATCCTGCTCAAATATTTGAGCCAGATGTGACGCTGGATCTGTGGTCAAAAGGAGCGTTTTATAGCCTTTTTCTGATAACCAAAGTGCTGTCGCTGCTGCCACTGAGCTTTTTCCTACACCACCTTTTCCAGCAAAAAAAATCTTTCTGGTACCATTTTTTTCCGGAATCAAACGATCAAATATCATATCACTAAGTTTGGGAATGATTTGCTCGATTTTAGCAGCGTCAAAATCAGCATTTTCTATCTGATGTGTTTTTAATAAAACAGGATTTTCAAAAAGCTGTTTTGCAATCAGATTAAGCTTTTCCAAACCAACGATTTCTGATTCGTGAAGTTTGATGAGCTTAGTCTCACAGTCAAAAGTATTTTTAATCTGCAATAAGAATTGCTGTTGTTTGGAAAAGCGTTTCAATAATAATGTATTGTCACAATATTCTTTTGGCAATAGTCCATTCACGATCAATTTGGTAGAGCGAATCCCGACCAGAGCAAGCTCTTTTAGAGTACGGCTCACCTCAAATATTGAAGTGGCTTCTGCTTTCATCACAAAGACAAAACTTGTCCGAGTTTGATCACGCATGATCGCCAATGCCTTATCAAATTTGTCTTTTGATTGAGCCAACGCTGCTGCCGGACCGATGCAAGTTTGACCGCTACTGCCCTCTTTGGATGCTTTTTCGATCACATTGCTCCATTCGACTGGTAACTGTAATAATCTTAAGGTATGACCAGTCGGTGCAGTATCAAAAATTATTACATCTAAAGTATTTTCTTGTACGAAATCGGTAAACCTTTCAAATGTAGCCATCTCCGCTGTGCAAGGTGAATTGAGCTGTTCTTCCAAAACCTTAAAACTTGCCTCAGGCAATAATCCCCGTAATGGTGCCAATGTCTTTGTCTTATAATCAGCAATTGCTTTATCCGGATCCAGTTCCAGCGCAGATAAATTTGGCACTTTCTCAATCATAACTACTTCAGCACCGATTTTTTGCTCAAAAACATCAGCCAGATTGGATGCCGGATCAGTAGTAATAATTAATATTTTCAAGCCTTGATTGGCATAGTGAATTGCGGTAGCTACCGACATGGTAGTTTTACCGACACCTCCTTTACCTGAGAAAAAATAAAATTTAGTCTGCATTTTTTGTTTCAGTAATAAATTTTTTACATTCATCATAAGTAGGATATTTACCTTTCAAGACAACTTCATTATTACAAAAAGTGATAGGAAGTACTGATAATTGTTCTTTTTGAATAATTGCCATTACTTGAGGATTTTCTTTGAATTTTTCCGGTGCTTGAGTAATTACATAACGTTCGATAATAATTCCTTCTGCTTTTAGTTTGGTAATTGTATCCTGAAATGAAATTAAGATTGGATCAGGATTGGGTCCGCAGACACCACTAGAGCAACACATCGGGGGATCGTAAATATATATTGTTTTTACCATTTTAATTCAAATTTAAAATAAATTATTTGCAGCCTTGATTATGCAGATCACAAGGTTTTTCCCTAATTCCTTGCATACTAAAATTGTTTTGAAATTCCTGTTCTAATTCTAAAAATCGGATTTGATTGAGTGAATAATGAACCCAGCGCCCTACTTTACGTTCAATTACTAAATCAGCCTGTTTTAATTTTTGGAGATGATGTGATAGTAATGACTGCTCGATTGCTAACTGTTCTGCTAAGTTACAGACACAAACTTCGCCATGTTTTAATAGCAAAATGATCTTGGAACGATTTTCATCGGCAATTAATTTCAGAAGATTATTGAATTCCATTTATGTAAAAATATATATGAATAGATGTTCATATATTATGCTTTACAAATGACAGAGTCAAGGGAAAAATTATGGAAGGTGAAAAACCCGATGTACTAACTTAATAATAATTGAGGGAATAATAATGTGTAGGGAAGTTAAAAATGTGACCCTGCGGAGAATCGGACTCCGATCGTCGGGATGTCACCCTCCATTTTAAAAAATAAAATTGCGGGTGATCACCTGGAGTAATTTGAAAAATTATGGAAGGTGAAAAACCCGATGTACTAACTTAATAATAATTGAGGGA